>CAYVSK010000069.1:2536-13544 GCA_964453635.1 uncultured Weeksellaceae bacterium
GAGCGGAAGTGGGAAGAAAAACCGAGGTGAGAGGGAGGGATGGAGAGAGACACAAATACCAATATCATAGAAGAAGAGGAAGGAAAAAGGAATAACTATTCTCCTCCTCTTCACCCTCCTTCTGGCCCTTGGGGGTGCTTTCCATTCCTGGTTCCGGGGATGGCATATCACCATGTTGATCGGGGCGGTCCTCCTGCTGAACTATCTCTCGATCCATTCCCGGATGTTCGGTGCCAGGACGGAAGCTTATGGGCTGGACTATACGGGCGAGAAAAAAGAATACAGACAAGGGACCCTTGACGCACTGGCCAACGATACAGAGGCCCACAAGAAGGACAAGCAACAGACCCTTGAAATGCTGCACAAATGGCGCAGAAAGAACATCAGTTGGAACGGCGAGAAGGAGCAAAAACCCAAACTCGTTCTCTTGAATGCGAGTGGCGGTGGCTCACGATCGGCCCTTTGGACGTTCTCCTGTCTGCAATATGCCGATAGTGCCCTGAACGGTGAATTAATGAAACACATCCCCCTCATTACCGGGTCCTCGGGCGGAATGATCGGGGCATCCTATTTCAGGGAACTTTATCTTAAGAAGATGCACAATTCGATAGAGGTCCCTTCCCCCTACTCCGATAGAGCCCTTGCGAACATATCGAAGGACCTGCTGAACCCGGTAGCCCTGAGCATCGCCACAAACGACCTTTTTATACGCTATCAGGAATTCAACTACGGGAAGTTTCAATACACAAAGGACCGGGGCTACGCTTTTGAAAGAGGGCTGATCCAAAACACCGAAGGCGTGCTCGACAAACGATTGGGCCAATACACGCTGCCCGTTCAAAAAGCCCAGGTACCGATGATGATCTTTTCCCCGACCGTGGTCCAGGATGGCCGGCGTTTTCTCATCTCCTCACTGCCGGTTTCCTATATGATGGACAAGAGACTCACCGATATCCCCCATGCCGAACCACTGGCCGAGAACATCGACTTCACCCGATTTTTCAGGGAGCAGGGGGCCAGGAACATTCGCCTAACTTCGATCCTACGCATGAACGCTTCCTTCCCTTATATCCTCCCTTTTACCACCATGCCGACAAAACCATCCATTGAGCTCATGGATTCGGGGCTGCGGGACAATTATGGCCTGTTAACGAGCCTTCAGTTCATGCACAAGTTCCGGGATTGGATCCGGACGAACACCAGTGGTGTTGTTATCCTGAAATTAAGGGACAAACAGAAGACCTTCGACAAGATCCGGAAGAGCTCCCACTCCATGCTCGAAAGGCTCGTTACCCCCATGGGGAGTCTTTACGGGAACCTCTTTAACATGCAGGACCTGGATCAGGATCAATTGCTCCAGCATGCCGCGACCGGTTTCGATGCACCCCTCGATGTGGTCACTTTCCAACTACGACACGACAAGGAAGACAGGATCTCTTTAAGCCTTCATCTGACAGCATTGGAAAAAAGGCGGATCAAGTCAGCCGTCCGAACAGATGAGAATCAAGCTGCGCTCAAAAGGTTGAAGAAGCTTCTCGGAGAAGAAAAGGCATCGGCCTCTCATTGACCCAACCCTTATCTGTGAAGGGCCGTACGGAGTACTTCTTCATGATCGAAGGCCAAGGGGGGCGGGTCCGATATCGGGAACCACCGCGCTTCACTGGCATCATCCGCCCCCAGGGGCTGATGGTCCTCCAATTGCACCTTTCCGGTGAAGACTACCGACACGATCCTTCCGCGGGGGTCACGGTCCACTCTACTGAAAGTGGCCAACTGCTCCAGTTTATCCACCACCAACCCGGTTTCTTCCTGTAGTTCCCGAAGGACTGCTTCCTCCGCCGTTTCATCGATCTCCATGAACCCCCCCGGAAAGGCCCATTTATTCTGAAAAGGGGGATTCTTCCGACGGATCAGCAAAACATGGGGCTCCTTGCCTTGTGTTTGGCCGAACAATACCGCATCCACGGCGAGTGCGGGACGCGGATAGTCATAACAGTACTGCTGTTGCCCCATAAAAAGGTTTATTCCTTCAGAGCCACGTATTCGAGAATATCCACGACCTGCTGTTCTTCACGGGCCACAGCAACAGCCTGGGCATCGATCTCTTTAAGGGCGTGATTAAAAGCTTCAGGATGAAGAACGATCAGGGGCTTGTCCAAGGCAGCTGCAAAACCCGCGTCAAAGGCCGCGTTCCACTGCTTGTACTGCTCTCCGAACTTGACCACCACCACATCGGCCCGCTCTATGCCCCGGCGAATGCGGATATTGTTGATCCCGGCCGCTTTTCGGTCCTTCCAGAAATTGTCGGATTCCTCCCCCAGGATATTCACCCCGACATTGTCACTCGCATCGTGGTCGGTGACGGGAGCCAGAAAATGCAAGGGCAACCCCTTTTTCTCCGCCCCTTCCCGGATCGTCCGCCGCCAATCTGAATGGATCTCGCCCGATAAGAATACCGTCAACTCCATTTTATAGCGTTTTGAGGATTTCAATGAACAGCGAAATTACCGCATCGATCGCGTCCGAACACGTTCCCTGAACTGACGCACGAAGCTTATGCCCATCCTGGAAAAGCTCGAACGACGTTCCGGGAGCCCCCTTCATGGAAATCAATCCCCTTTTCGTCGAAAATTCAGGAAAAGCGGGCAAAAGATCGAAACCAAGCGGAAGAAGGATGCGTAATAAAAAAGGGATGGCCTTGGTCCGCAGATCAAGGTTAAGATTCTGAATATCTGAAAACCAAGTTTTTCGAGGAGGGAAAAAACCCCCTTGGGCTTTCGGGCACAAGGGGGTTTTTCCTTTTAGCGGCCCGCTTTTTCCGGGGATAGGACAGCATCGTAGAGCTCCTCATAGTGGGGAAGGATCCTGCTAACATCATAATTGGCAGCATGGGCCAGAGCATTTCTCCGGAACGCCGCCAGGGTCTCATCCTTTTTCAGGATCTTCAGGGCATTGGCCGCCATATCATCGATGTCACCCACATCACTAAGATAACCGGTATATCCGTGCCGATTTATTTCGAGAATTCCGCCGATGTTCGTTGATATCACAGGAACACCGGAAGCCATCGCCTCCAAAGCAGCAAGTCCGAAGCTTTCCGATTCCGAGGTCAGGAGAAAGAGATCGGATATCGAGAGGATCGTTTCCGTGTTCCGCATTTTACCAAGCATCTGGATCTCATCACAGACCCCCATTTCGCGACACAATTTCTCGATGTTGTGCCGTTCCGGCCCATCCCCTACCAGCAATAGTTTGGAGGGAAGCTCCTTACGAACTTTCACGAAGACCCGTACTATGTCCTCGACCCTCTTTACTGAGCGGAAGTTGGAGACATGAACGAGGATCCGTTCTTCGTCATTCGCATATTCCCGACGAAGTTCCAATTGGTCCTGTTGACTGCTGTAGGCTTCACAACAGACGAAATTCGGGATCACACGGATATCCTTGTCCACTTTGAAATGATGATAGGTGTCCGCTTTCAGGTTCTGAGACACGGCCGTAACCGCATCGGAATGATTGATCGCGAAGGAAATAACGGGCTCGAAGGAGTCATCCTTGCCGACCAGTGTAATGTCCGTACCGTGGAGGGTCGTGACGACCGGGATATGGATCCCTTCGGAAGCGAGGATCTGTTTGGCCATATAAGCAGCCGAAGCATGCGGGATCGCGTAATGCACGTGCAGCAGGTCGAGTTTCTCATGTTTCACCACATCCACCAATTTGCTGGAAAGCACGAGCTCGTAAGGGGTGTATTTGAAAAGGGGATAATCCGATACATTCACTTCATGAAAGAAGATGTTCGGCGTGAAACCGGTCAGCCGGACCGGTTGGCTATAGGTCACGAAATGCACCTTATGGCCTTTTTCGGCCAGCGCCTTGCCCAGTTCTGTAGCAACGACACCACTCCCTCCGAAAGTCGGATAACAAACGATACCGATCTTCATTTTCTCGTCAGTGTTTGGATCCCGCCGTCCTGGATGGAGGAGTGGATCACGGATTGGATCTTGGTCCGGATATCCATTTTGATCAGTTTCTTGTTCTTGGCAGAGGGATATACCCGGTTGGAAAGGAACACGTAAACAAGATCCGCATTCGGGTCCGCCCAGGCAAGGGTCCCCGTGAACCCACTGTGACCAAAGCTTTCGTAGGAAACACAATCACAAGTGGGACCCCCTTTCCCATCCCTGACGGGTTTATCGAAACCGGCACCACGTCTGTTATCCGTTTCTTCCCTGCCACAGAACTGACATTTAATGAATTTTTCAAGGGTCTGTCGGGTCAACACTTTTTTCCCGCCGTATGTTCCCCAATTGAGGAACATCTGCATCATGGCCCCGAGGTCCCGGGCATTGGAAAAGACCCCGGCATTTCCGCTAACACCACCCAACATGGCCGCTCCCGGGTCATGAACATCACCATGGACCAATTGTTTCCGGAAGCTCATATCGTGTTCTGTGGGGACGATCCGCTCCCGGGGGAAGCGTTTCGTTGGCAAAAAACCGATCGTCCGGAGCCCCAGGGGTTCATAGAATTCTTCCCGGGTGAAGCTTTCCAACGGTTCTCCCGTTTTTTTCTCGATGAGGCGTTTGATCAGATAAAAACCCAGGTCGCTGTACCGATAATCCTTTTCCTCCCTGAGCTCTGATTCAACGATCCAGTGGTAGATGGAATCGCGATAATGCTTGTTCATGTACATGTTATCCGCCACTCTTATGGAATAGAGGGCAGAGCTATCGATACTATACACTTTGTAGCTGGGCTCTCCCGCATTCATCGTCCGCTTATAAAAAGGGATCCAGGGCTTCAATCCCGCGTTGTGGGAAAGGATATTGCGTAGATGCAAACCTGCGAACTCCGTCGAATCGACGAGTTCCGGGAGGTGTTCACCAAGGGTGTCGTCCAGGGCGATTCTCCCTTCCTGCTCAAGTTTCATGAGGGCCGCAGTGGAGGCTACGATCTTGGTAATAGAAGCCAGGTCGTAAATATCCTCCGGCCTCACTTTATGCTTCTCTTCATAGGTATGGTGACCGAAATATTTCTCGTAAAAGACTTTGCCATCACGCGCCACAAGGATCTGGCAACCGGGATAGGCCTTTTGTTCGATCCCATCCAGGGCGATACTGTCGATCCGCTTCAAACGCTTTCTATTGATGTTGACCTCTTGGGGTAAGGTGTACTCCAAGCGGATGGGAGAACGCGTATCCATTCCGGCTCCTTCCGGAAAGTGCGGGGAAGCGGTTACCGGCAAACGACCTGTGGCCCGGATGCCTCCGTAGATCATTTGGGCCGAGACTTCCTGGCTCAGACTGTCATTGGCATAGGAAACGACAATGGCTTCAGCCCTCTTTGCATTGTTGAACTCACCAAGGCCATAGGGATTCCCGAAAAGATCGAGGACCACGCGTTTTTCCGCGATCAAACGATCCACGAGCTCCACACCCTTTCCCTTTATCCCATAGCGGGGTGGACCAGCATTTCCGGCGCTATGGATGCTCACGATCACCAGGTCCCGGTCCTTCACTTTTTCCATCACGCGGGCTCTTCGCTCCCGGCTCGGGGCTTTCGGGACCGCGATCCGATGGACGTTATCGTAGCGCCCCATGGCATGCTGGAACGGTATGCCCAGATCGTCACCGATGACAACAGAAGCCACCTCCAGGGAATCGATCCCGGTCAGTGGAAGCACCCCTTCCTTGTTGTTGAGAACAGTGAGGGATCGTTCCCTTAGCTTGCGTCTTAGGGTTATGGCTTCCGGTGTATGCAGTTCATTGTCCAGCCCTTGGGTCGAAATGGAATCCCGCTCATGGACACCGGCCCAGTGTTTGACCCGCAGGATCCGTTTGCAACTTCTTTCGATCCGGCCCGAATCGATGGTCCCCTTTTCCAGCGCCCTTTCGATCATATCCACGGCTTTGGGGACGTTCTCCGGGAAAAGGAGCACATCGTTCCCCGCCATCAAGGCTTTGAGGTCTACCATTCCGGGTTCGTTCCCCTCGGTCACCCCACCCATGTTCAAGGCATCCGTGAAACTCAACCCCCGGAACCCCATCATGTTCTTCATGATCCCACTCACGATATTCGGTGACAGGGAAGCAGGTCGTCCTTTTTTTCCGTCAAGGGCCGGAACATTCAGGTGACCGGTCATGATGCTTCCAACACCACTGTTTATCAATTGCTGAAATGGGTAAAGATCCACCGAATCCAGCTCCTTCCGGGTCCTGTCCACCACCGGAAGCGTTTTATGAGAATCGGCATCCGTATCGCCGTGCCCGGGAAAGTGTTTTGCACAAGCCAGGACCCCGTTGTCCTGCAAACCTTTCATATAGGCTCTTCCCTTCCGGGCCACACGCCATTTGTTCTCCCCGAAGGAACGATAGTTGATCACAGGATTGGCCGGGTCGCTATTCACATCCACCACAGGGGCGAAATTCACGTGAACCCCCAGGCGATCGAGCTGCCTCCCGATCTCAGCCCCCATGCGATAGATCAGGGTGTCGTTCTGAACGGCCCCGAGTGCCATTTGATAAGGAAAGGCCATCGTGCTGTCGAGGCGCATGTTCAATCCCCACTCCGCATCCATGCCGATAAGAAGTGGAACCTTACTGATGTTCTGATAGTGATCGGTCAAACGAGCCTGCCGCTTCGGGCCACCCTGAAAAAATATCAATCCTCCGATCCCTTCTTCCCGGACCAAACGCTCGATCTTTTCCCGGTGCTTCTCTCCCTTATTGGAGTAGGCGGCGACCATGAAAAGCTGACCGATCCGTTCCCGCATCGTCAGGGATCGATAGACCGAGTCGACCCAATCTTCGCCCTGGAACTGGAAAGGTGGTAGCAAGACAGGATCATCTCCTTGGGCTTCCGCTGGGGTTCTCGCCCCCCTTTGGGCCGTAAGGGCAAAGAGCAAAAGCCCCACAAGGCTTATCATGTAAAAAATGGAGGGTGGTCTCATGGCATTCATTCACACGGCAAGCAAGAACTCACCATCAAAGGAACGTTAAATGTAGCCAGAATGTTGAAAGGGGCATGTCGGTCGTCTTACAATTTTTTCACCAAGGGATGTGAACAGGTACAGGGAGCTATCCTCCGATCCTGAATGTCTGCCAACACTTTTCCCGTTTTTTTTATGTTCGGCGAAGGAAGCCGATCATGCCTGTTCCTTTAGCCGAACGACAACGCCCCGATCGAATGAACGAGATCCTGGGCCAGGACCATCTGGTCGGACAGGATGGCGTGTTGCGGAGAGCCATTGAAAAAGGATCCCTTCCTTCCCTTATTCTCTGGGGACCACCGGGGGTTGGCAAGACCACACTGGCCCGGGTGATCGCCAATGAACTCGACCGTCCTTTCTACACCCTCAGTGCGATCAGCTCCGGTGTCAAGGATGTTCGAACGGTCATCGACAAGGCTCAGGACCAGGGCTTGTTCGGTGGACAGGGCCCCATCCTTTTCATCGATGAGATCCACCGCTTCAGCAAGTCGCAGCAGGATTCCCTCCTTGGTGCTGTTGAAAAGGGAACCATCACCCTTATCGGAGCGACCACCGAGAACCCGTCCTTCGAGGTCATACCGCCCCTTCTGTCGCGCTGTCAGACCTATACCCTCGAACCCCTGGGCCGGGAACGACTCAATGGGTTGCTGGACAAAGTGGTCCAGGAAGATGAACACCTTGCCAAGCGAACGATCGAGCTCCAGGAACGCGAAGCCCTCTTTCGCCTTTCGGGCGGTGATGCCCGAAAACTCCTGAACATTCTGGAGTTGGTGGTCAATGCCTTCGATTCCGATCCTGTTGTTGTGACCGATGATCTCGTTACCTCACTCGTCCAACAAAACCCCGTGCTTTATGACAAAACGGGGGAACAACACTACGACATCGTCTCCGCCTTTATCAAGTCGATCCGTGGCAGCGATCCCAACGCAGCCGTTTATTGGCTGGCTCGAATGGTGGAGGGTGGCGAGGATCCCAAGTTCATCGCCCGGCGCTTGGTGATCCTGGCCTCGGAGGATATCGGGAACGCCAATCCCACTGCCCTTGTTATCGCCAACAACGCGTTCCAGGCCGTTGAGAACATCGGCTGGCCCGAGGCCCGCATCATTCTCTCGCAATGCGCGACCTACCTGGCCACTTCCCCCAAGAGCAATGCCGCCTATACAGCGATCGATCAAGCCCAGGACCAGGTACGGAAAACCGGTGACCTGACCGTGCCCCTTCATATACGGAATGCTCCCACCCACCTCACCAAGGAACTCGGCTACGGAAAAGGATATCGCTACGCCCATGACCATGCGGGCAATTTCGCTGAACAGGAATTCCTGCCCGAAGAACTCAAAGGGAGTACCTTTTACGAACCCGGGGACAACAAGAAGGAACAGGAAATACGCCGTTTTTTGAAGGAACGGTGGAAAGGGAAATACGGATATTAAAAAAGGCTTATGATGACCCTTCCCTTTGGTTGTTCCAGCAGAGCCAATTGATCGGAAAAAGCCATTTCTCCTTTCCACTCTTTATTTTTGCTTGGCTTGCCGCCTCCAAAAAGGATCACTGATCCAGCCCTGTTCCAGGAGGGGAGGAGATCGGCATCTTTTATTGAGCTCCTTAAAGCTGGACCGCCAAACCCATGGGACCGTTGGCTTTCCCGGGAATGCGCCTGCATGAGTGATCAAAGACAGAAAAAGAAAACATGACCATGCACTCTCAAAAGCTCAATTTTTCCAACAAGCGAGGTGAGAACATTTCCGCCCGGCTCGAAATGCCGGTCGACCAAAAACCCCATAATTACGCCATTTTTGCCCATTGTTTCACCTGCAATAAGGACCTCACCCCGGTCAAGAACATCTGCCGGTCCCTGACCTCCGAGGGCATCGGTGTTCTTCGTTTCGACTTTACGGGGCTCGGGGAAAGTGAAGGAAGTTTTGAGGAGACCGATTTTTCCACGAATGTGGGCGACCTTGTTGCTGCATCAGAATTCCTGAGCCAGGAATATGCCCCGCCTACGGTCCTGATCGGCCATTCCCTCGGGGGTGCTGCTGTGATATTCGCCGCCCATGAACTGCCGAACATAAAGGCAGTCGCCACCATCGGGGCACCGAGCAGCCCGGACCACGTTCAACACATTTTCCAGGACAGCATTGACACGATCAAAAAAGAGGGAGCCGCCCGGGTGAATATCGGAGGCCGTGACTTCACCATCAAAAAGGACTTCGTGGATTCCCTGCAAAACAATGAGGCACCTTCCGCTATCAAGAAACTGGGGCGTCCCCTCTTGATCATGCACTCCCCCCAGGACCAGGTCGTGGGGATCGATAATGCCCGCGAACTATATGCATCAGCCCACCACTCCAAAAGCTTTATCTCCCTTGACGGTGCGGACCATCTCCTCATAAAAAAGCGGGATTCCCTTTACGCCGGCCGGATCATTGCAGGATGGGCCGAACGCTACATCGAGATCCCGGAAGAACCGGAACTGAAAACGGAACATAAGGTGGCCGTGCAGACCGGTGACCAGGAACTGACCACACAGATCGCGGCCGGTAAACACCGGTTGCTGGCGGATGAACCTGAAAGTGCCGGGGGAAAGGACCTCGGACCCGACCCCTACGGCCTCCTCTTGTCATCCTTGGGTAGTTGTACGAGCATCACTCTTCAGCTCTACGCAAAAAGGAAAGAATGGGACCTCCAGGAGGTGCGGGTGCACCTTCAGCACAAAAAGGTCCACGCAAGTGATTGCGACGATTGCGAGACAGAAAAGGGAAAAGTGGATATCATCGACCGCTTTATCGAAATGGAAGGGGCCCTGGATGCGGATCAGCGCAAGAGATTGATCGAGATCGCGGATAAGTGTCCTGTCCACCGCACTCTACATTCCGAGATCAAGGTCAACACCCAGGAAAAGAAAGAAGCCACCGGTACGGAAAGCCCTGAAAAGAAGCCGTAATAAACTGAAAAACAAGAAGAAAAAAGGAGCGATCAATGGACTTGAACGAAAAGAATTTCATCCTCACCGGGGGTAGTCTCGGCATTGGAAAAGCCACGGCCAAAAAGCTGGTGAACAAGGGAGCCAACGTACTGATCACCGGTCGGTCGGAGGACCGACTGAAGGCTGCTGCTGAGGCAACGGGCGCGCAATATATCGTCGCCGATATCACCAAGGAGGAGGACATTGGTAAGACCTATGAAGCATTCTTTCGCTACTTCGATCGGCTCGACGGGTTGATCAACAACGCCGGTGTCGGTTTCCGAAAGGAATTGGAGGAGGTCGAGCTCCGAGACCTGGAAAGGGTGTACCGCGTGAACGTATACGGCCCCGCTCTCATGGCAAAGCGTGCAGCTTCCATATTCAAGGAGCAATATGCAGGCAATATCGTGAACATTGCTTCTACGGCAGGGGTCAAGGGTCATCCCGGTGGCACTGTATATGCCTCTTCCAAATTCGCCCTAAGGGGGATGACCTATTCCTGGCAGATGGAACTGAGGCCTTACAATGTCCGTGTTTTTGTGGTCAATCCCAGCGAGGTCACCACAGCGATCGGAAGTTCGGAACGCGAGGAACGCCCGAGTGAACCCCATAAACTCCGTCCCGAAGAGATCGCCCACGCCATCGTTAGCAACCTGGAAATGGATACCCGGGGCTTCGTTCCCGAATTGAACGTCATTGCAACGAATCCGTGGTCAGGATAGGGGCAAGTGGACAGGAGTTATGCGTTATGAATTGGGATGTACCGTTAAAAAAAGGACCTAATAATAAGTCTCCCGTCGGACACCGGCCATGTGCTTGGCCAATTTCATGAGCTGGCTGGTGTAGCCGTATTCGTTGTCGTACCAAACGTAGAGGATCACGTCCCGGCCATCCTCCGATACCATCGTGGCATTGCTATCGAAAACGGCGGGGGTAAAACTTCCCACGATATCACTGGACACGAGTTCCGGTTCCACAGAATATTGGATCTGTTCCACCAGATCCCCTTCGAGGGCAGCATTCTTAAAGACCGAGTTTACTTCCTCGACCGT
>CAYVSK010000070.1:0-13542 GCA_964453635.1 uncultured Weeksellaceae bacterium
GGTTGTTGTCGCTGCTGTTGTTGTAATCCTCGAACCCTTCGACCAAAACGGGAGAAGAAAAGGAGGCGGAGGTGTCGAGCTGGTATTGGTACTCCTCTACACCGTGGTGGGCATCCCAGTTGATATCGGTGCCAACCCACTGGCTCGATCCGTCGACCGGATCCTGAAGGTCCACATCATCCCTTGTTGTGAAAGATCGCGTATTCCAGGCGGAGGTATCCCCGCTCACATAGGCCCGGACCCGCCAGTAATAAGTCGTCCCGAATTTGAGGTCCTCCACCCATTCAAAGGTGTCCTGATTGTTATCCGAACTGTTGATATAGGTCTTGTGGGTGTCAACAACCAGAGTATTGAAACCGGACGACCTGGAAACCTGCAATTGGTAACCATCGGAATTCGCAACGGCATCCCAGTCCAACTGCAGACCAGTCCATTCCGTGGCTCCATCAATGGGATCGTCAAGGGTCGGACTCGGCCAGGAAAAGGCCCATGTTGTAAGGATCGTGAATATGAGGGTGGTGAGTAGCGGTTTCTTCATATTGACGGGAATTTTGAACTCGTCCCTCAAATTTAGGACTTTTTACCGGTTCGACCCGATACCTCGACTCCATTCAAGAGGGGATGGGACCCGGGGGCCAAAGCCCCCCGGTTCTCTTAACCGCCGGCCCTTTCCAACTCCTCCAGGTCCTTTTTCCCGGACTTGGTCTCTACATCGGCCCCTTTGTCGAAACGGTAACGGAGGGTAATGTTCACGCTCTGCTTACTCCGGTAACCGTCAAAGGTCATCTCCTTTCCGTTGAGGGTCATGCTTCCCCTGAAGTGTTGGGTGCGGAAAACGTCGGAGAAGTTGACGGTCATGTCCCATCGCTTATTGAAGGTCTTGTTAACGCCGAGGTCCAATCCCCAGCTACTTTTCATTTCATAGGCCCCCTTGGCACCGGGACTCCGATAATTCGCCGTGGCCTCGAGTTTCCAGTCATTCCGAAGATTGACCGTATGGCGGGAACGAAGAATGAAGGAGAGGGCTTCGTTCCGTTCACTCAATGCTTCCCGGTCGATGTTGTACTGGCGATAAAAGGCCATCACGGTATTGTCCGAGCTCCACTTGTCGGAAAAGTAGACCGGGGCCATCAGATTGGCGCGGAAATTCCTGAAAAGCTCCACATTCTGACGGGACAGGATCGTCACCTGACCCTCTTGCTCGGGGATACGCTCGAGATAACCGGTCGTGCGGTCGTAAGCGAGGGCCAGATTATAGCGTCGCTTAAAGGTCTGCGTGACCTTGAACGTATGGCTGTACTGCGGATCCAGGCCCGGGTTCCCTTCGGCCCTCGTATAGGGGTCAAGGTAGATCACATAGGGATTCAGCCACTGGTATCTGGGGCGGGATATCCGCCGGCTGTATTGGTAGTTCAGCTGATAATCCTTGCTTACCTTTTGTTTGACGAAAAGACTCGGGAAGAGATCCAGGTATTGCGTTCGGCTTTCCTTGTCGAGGGAATGGGAGAACCCTTTTCCATTGGTGTATTCGGCCCGGATCCCCCCACCGAGGGACCATTTCTGGTTGAGGCGGCTCTGCAATTCCCCATAACCGGCCAGGATGTCCTCATCGTAGAGGAAATGGTCGCTCATTTCGGGGAGCGACACCTGCCCGTCACCGGTCTCCTCGTAGAAATTCATTTCATTGTCGGCAGATGTCCGGCTCACCTTGGCCCCGAACTCCAGTTTGCCCTTGATGGCGGGAACCGGGAGAGAGAGGTCCGCTTTGGCCGAATAAATGATGGTCGCATTGGGATTCTCGGAGGCAAAGGTCTCCCGCTGGGGATCGGTCTCTCCCTCCTGGTCGTAGCTGTTCATGAAGCGTGAATCATCGTTGTTGTACAAACGGGCATGATCGAGAACCGCTGAAAAGGTGCTCCCCAGGGTGTCCAGTTCCCTTTTGTAATGGACGTTCATGCGGGCGTTGAGGGAGCGGTCCTTGATGTGGTTCTCGGCATCCATGGAGATATCCCTGCTGCTATCCGGGGATGCGATCGTCCCGTCCATTTTCCAGTTCCGCTTGTCATCTCCGAGGGATAAAGAAACCCGGCCTCCGATGGACTGCATCGAATCCAGCTGGACATCGGTCCCCATTTTCAAGCCCGAAGAAAGCAAGCGCATCTTGTTGCGGCCTTGCTGATCGAGCGTATCCGGCCGAGAGGGGTCACCCATTTCGCGGTACCATTTCATTTCTTTGACCAAACCCCGGTTCGAGGCATTCAAGCGAAGGAAGGAGGTCCAGGGGCCCTTCTTGTGATCGAGCCGAAAGCCGCCGGAGGGGGAATGCATTCCGTTGTAGCGATAACTCGCGTGGACATTCCCCTGGAGGCCCTTCCGGGTGTTCTTCTTCAGGTCGATGTTGATGATACCGGCCGTGCCCTCGGCTTCGTACTTGGCCGAGGGATGGGTAATGATCTCGAGGTTCTCGATGTTCTCAGCGCTCATCCCTTCCAGCATGGTCTTCAGCTCCTTGGCATCGAGGTGGGTCTGCTTGTCATCGATGCGGACCTGCACGCCGGTCTTGCCATTGAGCCGGAGATTTCCGTCCTTGTCCACGTAAACGCCGGGTGCCTCGCTAAGCACTTCAAAGGCCGACTTTCCTGCCGACCCTGGTGAATCAGCAACGTTCACGGTCATTTTGTCCGCTTCCACGTTCACCCGGGAGGATGTGGCCTCGACCTCGACCTCTTCGAGCATCTCCTCCTGCTCCTGCAGGCTGATGCTTCCCATATCCTTGCTTTGTTGATCGCCTTCAACAGAAAAGGGCTGGGTATAGTGATCCCTGAACTGCACGGAGGTGACCCGCAAGAGATAAGTCCCGGGTTCAGGGGCCTCGACCGAAAAGTACCCCTTGTCACCCGTCGAAGCCCCTCCGACCATCGAGGAGTCGGAAGCATTCATCAGAGCAACATTCGCGTAAGGAACGGTTGCTGAGTCCTTTTTGACCTTCCCGGTGATCTCGGTCTGGGCGAGCCCGGAGAAAGCTATCATGAGAAATGGAATGATCGGCAATATGCATTTTCTGGTCTTCATCTCGGTAGTCTTTTCTTTTTGATCCAACATTTCGCGTTTTTGCGTTTCGTTGGATTGGACTACCGGAATCGAAAAGTGGTTACAACTTTTTTTTAGGATCTACATGACAAGGGGAACAGAACAGGTTGCGGATCAGGGCATGGCCAACTTTGCCTTTCTTGGCCGAGGCCCCGATCACTGCAATACTACCGGGCTTGAATAGGGGATCGAGCGAATGTGCCATGCCTTAAAGGTCCCAATATTTTTTCAGTTCTCCGAGGACCGCCTCTTCACGGAGCTCGTACTTCTCCCATCCCCTTCGGTCGGTCTCCGTCTCTTGTTCCTGAAAGGAAAGGGCATCCCCGTTATAACCTTCCTGAAAAGCGTATACGCTTTTGGGGAGGTATTCCACATTATAGCCACCCTCCAGGGTGGCAAAAACGTCCGTGAATTCCTCACGCAAGACCCGGCCGATCCGGTAAAAGCTGTTCACGCTCAGGCTCAGCCCAAGGAGGGGATCGGACCAATGCGCATCGAAACCGGCCGATACAGCGACCACATCCGGATCGAACTGACGGGCAATGGGCAGAAAGGTCCGGAACGCTCGCATGAAGATATCATCCCCGATGCCCGGGGGTAGGGGAACGTTCGCGGTGTACCCCTCCCCTGCTCCCCGACCGGATTCATCATAATTCCCGTTGCCCGGAAAGGCCGGGTACTGATGGAGGGACCAATAAAGGACGTTCGGGGAATCGTAAAAGATGTAAGCCGTCCCGTTCCCAAAGTGGCCATCCGGGTCGAAGACCAGCACCCGCTTCCCTTCCCGGACCAGGGACCGAACTGCGATCGCAATGCTGTTGAACAAGCAGAACCCGTTGGCCAGTGCCGGATAAGCGTGGTGCCCCGGGGGGCGGACCAGCGCAAAGTTGCCCGAAGAAGCCGCTTGCATGGTCAATCCGACCGCATGGACAGCAGCTTTGTACGAGCCTGTAGAAGTGACCGTATCGGGATCCAGTTGACCACCATTTTCAGATACTTCCCGAACGCGCCTGATGTGATCCGCATCATGAACCGTAGTTAGAAGGTCCGAACGGTCCGTCACGGAGACCTGAGGGAGGCCATCAAATGATTTCATCCGGTCTGGGCCTTCCGGGTGCTTTCCCGTGTCATGTTCCTTGGCGATCGCGTTGTAGAGCAGTTCCATTGATCAGTCGCCTTTATGAAGAAGTTCGGCTTAGCAAGGAGCAAATACGATACAAAGAAGCAAAAACGAGCTCAAACGGTCGGTCAGGGACCGAAGGGAAATCCATTCCATTTGGACCCATTTTTCAAGTCCCGAATAAAACCCGGAACGAAAAACGGTCCTAACAAGAATGTTGATTCCACGGACCAGTCAGATGCTGAAATCGGCAATGACCTCGTTCATTTAGAAGAAGGGATAGGGATGCGCTCAGTAACTTCCGCTCAAAAGTCTTTTCTTTATACCAGATCACAACACGACCATGCGCTTCACCATCCTTGCCTCTCTGCTGCTGCTCATTCCATGCTCACTTCTCCATAGCCAGGACCGGCAAGGTTCTCTGAAGGCCGACCTCGGGATCGGTCTCGGCTTCTATACCGGAACGGTAACAGAGACGGATGCCAACGGCAACACGATAGAAGAAGAGGATACCGCAGCTGCCTCCCTCGTTCCCATCCGCTTGGAATACGGGGTCACGGACTGGCTCGGCGCCGGCATCGTGGTCCAACCAACCGATTTTGTCGAGGATCCCGACCTACCGGACCATATCAAGGTCGACACGCGCGGCCTTCAGGTCGGCCTCTACGCCAATTACTATTTCGTCAACAAAGAAACTTTTGAATCGCACCTCCATGTTGGATTTGGCGCAGGCCGGGTCGACCAGGACCGGGAGAACCTGCAAAGCGATAACGAGGCCCAAGCCCACTTCACCGGGACGGACCTCCAACTCGGCGCCGGATTGCGGTGGTACTTCATCGGCCCCGTGGGGATTTTCGTCGACCCCCGCTATCACGTCCTCTCCTACGAGATGAAAAACTTCAAGGTGAACGGGAAAGAGCAGGACATCGATGGTTCGCTGAACTTCGACCTGGACGGCCTGGCGTTCAAATTCGGGATCGGAGCACGCTTCTGAATTTCCGCTTTTTGCGCTTGGGGATCGTCCTGTATAGCGCCAGGGCCAGCACAGCCAACTCCTTCCAGTTCACTTTTTTCTTCTTTTCCTTTTTGGACGACCCCATAAAATGGCGCAACACTTGTTGAGCCGTGCTACCCACAATTGGATGGCCCGAGCGCCCTAAGAATAGACCACCGTGCAGGAGCGCCCCCATGCCTTTATCCTTGCCGAACATAAGCTTTCATGTTGGTGCAGTATGAGAACGCACTATTCGAGCTTCCTATTATCGGAAAGAGCCTGAATTTTCATGTTATCTTTCAGTGCATTCCTTTCTCCCGCCTTCCCTTATGCGCCTCCCAATCGAAGCCCTCCAGAAAGTCGATAGCCCTTTGGGCACCGACCCGGAAGAGGGCCAGCTTCTCCTCCGACTCCATGTAAAAGTTGAGCCAGTTGGCCACATCACCCGCCTCAATATCGCAGATCAGCTCCCGGAGTTCCGGATGATCGATGAGGTACTGGACATCGCTGTCATGGCGCATGGTGCTCAACAAGGCCCCGGTGTAGTCCGAGAGGTTCTCCACCGTGTTCCGCTCTCCACGGGTCGAAGTGAGGCGCGCACCAAGGGTCGGTTTGCGGGGTGGCCGACCGTCCGAGCGGTGGAAGATGTCGATCGGGAAATTGGAGACCATGCCCCCATCCACGAAGCGGGCCGTTTCCGGCACGCGCCCACGGTACCATAAACGCTCCGCCCAGGCTTCATTCGGCCAGTTGGCGTGGGGGACCCCCGTGACCTCGAAGGGCTCGAAGAACATGGGAATGGCCATGGTCGCCCGAACGAAGTCCGCCGGATGAACCTGCTCAGGGTTCGCCCAGAAGAGGTCCGCCATAGCCGGGAACTCGACCTTGGAGCGCGTATTGAGCTCCGCCGTGATCAAGGCAAGCCGGGGATCCTCTTCCAACGGGGTGCCCTCGTGCACGATCCCGATCCCTTCAATACTGATCCGTTCCCGGAGGGCCCCGAGGCTGGCGACCGATCCGAGCTCCGCCTTGATCCAGTTGTGGAAATTGGCGCCCGGGTTGATCCCGAAACGCTCCGTGATGCCCCCGAAAATGGCGTCCAGGGTGTCCATCGGGTTCCAGATGATGCTGCTCCAGTTGACCCCCGACAGCCCCTTTCCCCGGATCAGGGTGTCCACGATGGAGGGGATGGGCGCCTTCCCGTCCACGATCTCGGCCAGGTCCTTGTTGTTGAGCAGTTCCAGGAGCGCTTCGGACCGCTCTTCATTCGGCGGCCCCTTCGCAGCCAGCATGACCGAATTGATACCACCAGCCGAAGCCCCGGCGATGTTGAAGAAGCGGATGCCCGCCTTTTCGAGGACCATCGTGTAGCCCACGAGGGCGACCCCCAGGACACCCCCACCCTGCTGGACGAGATCCACGTACTGGTTCCCTTCCCCATCCTTCACGTCTGAGAAGTTCCGCTCCCCGTTCCGCACCGCTTCTTTGAGCTTGTCAGCCCTTTGAAAGGCATCCCAGACTTTGGGGTCGGAGAGATATTGGTCGATGGGCATATTTTCCTCTAGATCTTTTACTGTGCAAGGTATTTATTGAACCTATAATGCGCCCTGACCATTCCACTTAAATACTTCCATCCCTCGCTCGCTTATCCTTCGCCAATTTTCTTGTTCCCACCTCATGGTATAATGCATAATGCTCGGACCAAATGGAGGAACCAATATAGCGCATCGGTTGTTTCCTGATGGTATCATGAAGCTTTTTCACCAGTTCCAGGATACTGGAATGAATATTAGAAGGGTAATCTCCCGTCCGGATATCGTTGAAAAAGACAGGAGATCCTCCTCTTGACCGGTAAACGTCAATAACCTCCCTGAATTCATCCTCAAAAGCCATTTTCGGGTTACTGGTCTGCCTTAGCCAAGCTTTATCAAAAGCAAGAAGGGGATCCCGACGGATTTAATATCGGCATCAATGACGGCGAGTGTGCAGGCCAAACCATCATGCACGCCCACATCCACATCATCCCAAGGTTCAAGAGGGATGTAGAAAATCCAACCGGGGGTGTGAGACAGCTCATTCCGGGGAAAGGGACCTACAATGATCCCGGGGCACGACAGAACTGACCAATCTCACCCCCTCCGATGACGCAGGTCACCGCTTTTAGGTAAAAACAAGGATACGTTTGTTCATGATATCGCCCGAGGTAGCGGCACGCTTGCCCTTGGGCCATCACGAACTCCCTGACAAAGAAGGTTAAGGCACAGCGATCGCATGAGATCGCGATACGAAAACAAGGAGACATGTACGCATCGAACGGGTGGGAACACGAAGTCCTGTTAAAAGACCGAAAGCAGGCGGCCGAACAATTGATCGAACGACTCAAAGACTACAAAAAGCGGAATGACGTGGTCGTGATGGCGATACCCCGGGGCGGGGTGCCGATCGGCAGCGACGTGGCCCGGGCATTGAACGCGCCCCTCGATATCTTCCTCAACAAAAAGATCAGCCACCCGTTGAACCCGGAATACGCGATCGGCTCGGTGACCCCGGAGGACAGCAAGCTCGAGAGCCACATCGACGTGGATCTGGACTACATCAAAAAGGAGACCGAAAGACTCCGCCAGGAACTGGCGGAACGAAAAGAAAAGTACATGGGGGACCGGGCGCGTATCGACCCCCGTGGAAAAGTGGTCCTCATCGTGGATGACGGGATCGCGACAGGGAGCACCATGAAAGCTTCCATCCACTCCATGTACCAACGGGGGGCTGAAAAAGTGGTCCTGGCCGTCCCGGTGGCCCCGCCCAATACGATCAAGCGGCTCGAGAACAAAGTGGATCGGGTGATCTGCCTTTATCAACCCTCCTACTTCCGCGCGATCGGCCAATTCTACAAGGATTTCGACCAGGTCAGCGACGAAGCGGTGATCGCTGCCTTGAAAGCATCGCGAAACAAGAACGATGAGAACCCTTAAATGAACCCCGGCCCATGGATGCGGACTTCAAGCTATTCGTCCTGAGCGGGGCCGGTTCCTTTGGCCAGACCCTGAGCCAGGCCCTGGGCCGTGAACCGGACCCCCATAAGGAGCGGGACTTCGAAGATGGAGAACACAAGTTCAGACCCCTCACCAACGTCCGGAACCACAACGTCTTCGTGGTCCAGTCCCTGAACGGGGACGAGAAAGGGAGCGTGAACGACAAGCTCTGCCACTTGCTCTTTTTCATCGGCGCCCTGAAGGACGCCGGAGCGGATCAGGTGCACGCGGTGACCCCCTACATGTGCTACGCCCGGAAAGACCGGAAGACCAAAGCACGCGACCCCGTTACCACCAAGTACATTGCCCGCCTCTTCGAAGCGCTCGGGGTCGACTCGGTGATCACAATGGACGTCCACAACCTCCAGGCCTTCCAGAACGCCTTTCGCTGCCGCACAGAACACCTCGAAGCGAAGCAGCTCTTCGTGGACAGCTCAATGAAGCTTGCGGAAGGGAAAGAACTGGCGGTGATGTCGCCCGATTTCGGGGGCGCCAAAAGGGCGGACGCCTTCCGAAAAGCCCTGGCCGACCGATCCGGTCAGGAGATCCCTTTGGTCCTCATGGAAAAGAAAAGGAGCTCAGGTGTGGTGAGCGGCGAAGGGGTCATGGGCGAAGTACAGGGCCGAACGGTGCTCATCCTGGACGACATGATCAGCTCCGGAGGGACCATGGCCCGGGCGGCCAGAGCCTGCAAGGAAAGAGGCGCCCGCGAAGTGATCGTCGCGGCCACCCACGGGGTCTTCCTCAAAAAGGCCAATGAAAAACTCGCGGATCCCGCTATCGACAAGGTCATGATCGGCAACACCATTCCCTCCTTCGGGCTGAAGAAGGAGCTCTACGAGGAGAAGGTGGAGGTAGTGGATGTCACCCCCTATTTCGCAAGCGCGATCCAGGGGATCCACACGGGCGGGTCGATCGTCGAACTCATGGAAGCGGAGGAATGAACATTACAACGGATCAGCGCATCTCCTTTCGGGAAAAAGTGGATTTTCTGCGGGACAAGAACAACTATCCCGGTGATGTAACGCATGTCAAGGTGGAGGAGACCCACATGTCGGTCGTCTTCCTCACCGACACGCGGGTCTACAAATTGAAAAAACCGGTCCAGCTCAACCCCCCGGATTTCAGAGACATGAAGGCCCGGCATCATTTCTGCCTCGAAGAGGTCCGCATCAACCGCACCCTCGCTGAGAACACCTACCTGGACGTGGTGCCCCTGGTCCTCAACGAGGAGGAGGAACTGGAATTGAACGGTTGGGGGAACGCGATCGACTGGCTGGTCCTGATGGTCCGATTACCGGCGGACAAAATGCTCGATCTGGCGATCAAAAAACAAAGGGTCGATACAGGTCGGCTCCGGGACGTGGCCAATAAGCTCATGCGCTTTTACAAGAGCAGCCGAGCCGTGATCCGAACGCCAGGGGCTCACATTGCGCGCCTAAAGGAGGAGCTGATCCAGGACCGCGATGCCCTCTTAAAAGCCGAATACGGCCTGGATGAGGAAAAGGTTCGCCGGATCGCTGAATGGGGCCTGGCCTTCACTGCCAGAGCCAGAGCACAGCTGGAGGAAAGGGTCCGCAATGGCTGGATCATTGAAGGCCACGGGGACCTCAAACCGGATCATATCGCCTTGACGGACCCGCCGGTCATCATCGATCGACTGGAATTCAACCGCATATTCAGGACCCTCGACCCGCTGGCGGATATCGCCCTCCTGGCCATGGAAAGCGAAAGGCTGGGAAACGATACGATCGGTACGGTCTTTTGCCGGACTTACCAGACCGTTACGAGGGATGCGGGGCACGATGAGCTATTCCGCTTCTATACGATCAAAGCCGCCCTTTTGCGTGCCAAACTCACCATCCGCCACATCCTGGAGGACGAATACAAGAACGACCCCAAATGGCGGGAGCGGACGGAATGGTACCTGGCAAAAGGGGAGGCCTTGAGCGCCCTTTCATACCCTTAACCCTCTTGGGAAGCCCGTTCCCCCTTCAAGGCCCAGGCACGATCCAACCAACCGATGATCGCACCGAAGAGGATGTGAAGAACGAGGGAGGCCACGAAGAACATCGCACTGGAGCCCAGGTAAAGCTCGGAATCCTTAGCCACATCGTTCCCATCCCCCATGCCGAAGACGCCCCAGCCAATGATGGGACTGAAGACGAGCATCAGGATGAGCCAGGGTATCAGGGAGAAGAGAATGCCTTTCCCCACGCTTGTCGCTTGCTTGTAAATGGCGACCAGGAGGACCGACCAAAAGGCCCCGTAAAGAAAATGCACGATCAGGGCCAGCGGCTTGGCCGGTAAGCCAATACTGATCATAAAAGCCGCAGAAGGGGGTACATTGAACGGGGCCATGCCCGTGCTCAGAGAAATTTGCATCATGATGAACATGACCAGACTCCCGATGAGCCCGACAATACCGGCTTTTGCGAGCGTGCTTCCTTGCATAACGATAAGTTTTTGGGATTCAAGGAAGCAAGTTAATGCGCTCCCGAAAAGGTGGATGTCACAGAACCGACAATTGAGCGATCCTCCTACGACAGTTTCGGATGGCGTTTAAACTCCTCGTTGGGATCGAAAAGAAGCCGATAGGTGGCCATGGTCCGGATCCGCGTGGCCTCGAGCTGTTCGACCAGGCGGATCATTTTGGGATTGAAATCCCCGATCCAGGTGATCAAAAGATCGGTATAACGGTACCGACGGGGTTTTCGCCAGGCCTGCTGACCGAAGCGGTGGAAAATGGCCCCTTCGACGCCCTTACTCTGAAATTCGGGGTCAATACCGAAGACCATCCCGAAGATCGTATTACAGGCGCCCCGCTTCTGGTGGTAGAGGAACTTGAGCTTGCCCCACCAGTTGAGCTTGCCGTCCACGTAGCGGAAGATCTCATTGAGCTCGGGCAGGGTAATGAAAAAACCGATGGGTCGGTCGCCGTAATAGGCGAAGATGATCATGTCATCGTCCATCACCGGAAGCAATTGCTTCATGATGTGGCGGGCCTGCCGGCTGGGCATCTCGGTAAAGCCCTTTCTTTGGCTTCCCCAGGCACGGTTGTAGACCGTCCGAAAGTCCTCGGCGTACTTCATGGCGTTCTTCTTGTCCATTGCCTGCACCGTGTAGTTCGGGTGGCTCAGAATACGCTGGTAGCGCTCGATGTAGTGCTGCTGGGTGGGCACCATGATGTCGCGGTAGTAGATGAACTGCTCGAAATAGACCTTGAAGCCATAAGCCTCGAAGAGGTCAACGTAGTAGGAAGGGTTGTAATTCTGCCCGTAGTAAGGCGACAACTGGAAGTTCTCCGTGATCAGCCCCCAGTACTTATTGCGCTCGCCGAAGTTGACGGGCCCGTCCATCTGGGTCGCACCCCGGTCCTCGAGCCATTCCTTGCAGCGGTCGAATAGCATGAAGGCAGCATCCTGGTCGTTGATGCACTCAAAAAAGCCCATCCCGCCCCACTTTTGCTTCTCGTAATAGAAAACGGCCACCCGACCGAGGAGTTGACCGCGGTCCCCTTTCAGGACCCAACGCTGAACGCTGCCGTTACGATGGTACTTCGCGTTCTGCCTGGGATCGAAAATGGCCTCCACTTCCGATTCAATATGGGGGATCCAGTAGGGGTCATCCTTGTAGATCAGCCGAGGGACCTTGTGAAAAGCTTTCCGGGTCTTTTTGTTATCGACAGTAAGCAGTTCCATGGGGTCGAAGAAGAAACGAAAATAGCAAGATCCACGGGTTTCCATAGCGGACTGTAACTTTGGTGCCCCAACCGAGCCTCAGCTCCTATGAATATCCTCCTGATCGGCTACATGGGCAGTGGCAAGACCACCCTCGGGCAACGCTGGGCCCATACTTACGGCATGCGTTTCGTAGACCTCGACGAGCGGATCGAAGCCCTCGTGGGCCGAGACATCCCCACGATCTTTGAAGCAGAGGGGGAAGAAACTTTCCGCGACTACGAGCGCCAGATCCTGGAGGGGCTCCTCCAGGGCGACGGCCAGGTGATCGCCACGGGTGGCGGAACCCCTTGCCACGGCGACAACATGGACCAAATGAACCGAGCGGGCTACACGGTCTATCTGCGGGTACCCCCTGAGGTATTGGCGGACCAACTAAAGGCGGAGAAAAAAGAACGCCCCCTGATCGCGGATGTGCCGGATGAGGAATTAGCGAATTTCATCAGGGCGCACCTGAAGGAGCGCAGCCCCTATTACGAAGAAGCTCAGCGAATCATTGACCTGCCGACGGAGCTGGATCTGGTCCTGTAAGGGATCTATCGGTAAAGGGGCCAAACTCTAAATAAGATAAACCCCTTCCCACTCGTTATCGAGCTCCACCCGAATATGTTCCTTGAGGGTCGTGGCCAGGGTGAGGCCGACGAAGTCCACTTTGATGGGAAAGTTCCGGTGCTGGCGATCCACCAGCACAACGGTTTTTAATTTTTGGACCGGATAGGCGAGCAGTTCACGCGCGGCGTAGATGAGCGTACGCCCGGCGTTGAGGACATCGTCCACCAAGACGACCGAGCGCCCGCCGAGCTCCACATCGGCATCGAGGGTGATCGGTGCATTCAAGGGATCGTTCTTGTCAAGCCTCAGGCTGGCCAGATGAACGGTAAGCGGAGAGATCTCCTCCAGAATAGCCTTGAGTCGCCGGGCGATAACGGATCCACGATCGGCGATACCGACGAGCACCACCTCTTCCTGGCGAAAATTGTGCTCATAGATCTCCCGCGCAATGCGGTCCAGCTTCTGTCCGACCTTGCGCTGACTCAAAACCTTGGTGTAGGTGTCGTTCGCCATTCTCTTTACGCTTGATGTTGATCAGAATACGCTTTTATTGGAATGAATTATTCCCCATCCCGCATCACCAAGCGGTCCTTGTTCACGATCCCCATCGCTTGTCCACGGAACGTGGCCCCGTGAAAGGGGGTATTGGTCGAACGGGATGCCACCTGATCCCTGTTGAATTGCCTTTCCTTTTCGGGGTCAAAGAGGGTGAGCTTGGCCCATTCTCCTTCCTTCACGGTAACGGGTGGGATACCGAGGATGGAGCGGGGTCGGTGGGTCATTTTGCCGATGAGGTCCCGTAGCGAAAGGACGTCACGCAAGTTCGTATTGGCCACAGCAAAGGCCGTTTCCAGCCCGATGACCCCATAGGAGGCATTCCCGAACTCCACCTTCTTGTGCTCGATGTCCTCGGGTGTATGATCTGAACAGATCACATCGATCACCCCTTCTTTAAGGCCGACCTTCAGGGCATCGATCGATCCCTTCGAACGAAAGGGCGGACGCACCTTCAGG
>CAYVSK010000071.1:0-2989 GCA_964453635.1 uncultured Weeksellaceae bacterium
TCCACTATCAGGGAGCCAGCGGCGACGTCCCAGGGGCTGAGGCCGAATTCGTAGAAGACCTCGAAGCGACCGCAGGCGACCCAGGCGAGGTCGATCGCGGCGGAGCCGAAGCGGCGAACGCCACGAGTGGTCCGGGTGAGGTTAGCGAAGAACTGGACGTAGGTCTCCAGCTTGTCGTACTCCTGGTAGGGGAAGCCTGTGGCCATGAGGCACTCCTCGAGGCTTTGGGCGTCGGATACCCGGATCGCCTCGCCGTTCAGCCAAGCTCCACCGCCCTTCCAGGCGTGGAACATCTCGCGGCTCGTGGGGTCGTAGATGACCCCGAGGAGGACCTCTTCCCCGTCGAGGAGGGCGACGCTCGTGCAATAGGCGGGTACATCGTGGATGAAGTTCGTGGTGCCGTCCAGGGGGTCGACGACCCAACTGTAGCGCACGCCTTTCTTCTCGGAGGTCTTCTCCTCGGCGATGAAGCCGGCCTCGGGGACGATCTTCGACAGGCCCTTGACGAAGGTCTGCTCCGCGTCCTTGTCCACCTCCGTCACGTAATCGCTCTTCCCCTTGATCTCGAGATCCTCGTTGTTCCGGACCCCCGCTGCCTGGGCCCGGATCCGGTCCCCGACCACCAGGCTGAGCTCCTTGACTTGTCGTGTTACGTCTTCCAGGTTTTCCATGGATCCTTTAAAAAAGGCAATATCGAAATTTGTAATTTAAGATCTCTCACTTTCTCACCGCCCCACCTCTTCTTCCACCCACTCCACCCTTGCACTCGGCACCAGCTCCAACCCATCTGCTTCCCCGGCCCGATACCGCATCACCCCGGCCCTTGCGATCATCGCTGCGTTGTCCGTGCAGTACTCGAAAGAAGGGAGGTAAAGGTTCCAATCCCGCTTCGCTGCCTCCTGTTCGAGCCGCTCGCGAAGGGCGGAGTTCGCTGAAACGCCCCCGGCGATCGCGATCTCACGGATCCCGGTGTCCTTCGCGGCACGCTTGAGCTTGCCGACCAGGGTCTGGACCACGGCGGCTTGAAAGGAAGCGCAAATATCGTTGCGGTTTTTTTCCAGAAAGTCGGGTTCCTTTTCCTGCTTCTCCTGGAGAAAGTAGAGAAAGGCGGTCTTGAGGCCGCTGAAGCTGAAGTTGTGGCCCTGGATCTTGGGCTCGGGAAAGGAGAAGGCCCTGGCGTTCCCCTCCTGGCCAAACTTGTCGATCAGAGGACCGCCGGGATAGGGAAGCCCCATGATCTTGGCGGCCTTATCGAAGGCCTCACCAGCGGCATCGTCGTGGGTCTGACCGAGCACGGTCATCGTCGATTCGGGGCCTACCCGGACGATCTGCGTGTGTCCGCCGGAAACGGTCAAACAGAGAAAGGGAGGAGTGGGTTTGGGAGTATTCCGCTCATCCTCAATGAAGTGGGCGAGGACGTGGGCCTTCATGTGATGGATCCCCATCAAAGGGATCTTCCGAACCATGGCAAAGGCCTTGGCGAATGAAGCGCCCACCATCAGGGCGCCGAGGAGGCCGGGACCCCGGGTGAAGGCCACCCCGTCGATCGCCTCTTTCTCGACACCGGCTTGATCGAGAGCCTGGTCGACCACGGGAATGATGTTCTCCTGATGTGCCCGGGAGGCCAGTTCCGGAACCACACCCCCGTAATCCCGGTGCACATCCTGGTTGGCAACGAGGTTGGAGAGCTTCCGGTCCCCCTTGAAGACGGCGGCTGCGGTGTCGTCGCAGGACGACTCGATCCCCAGGATCAGGGGGTCCTCGGTGTCTTTCCATGTTGGTCGATAAGCCATAAGGGCAAAATTCCAATATCCAAATTTCAAAGAATCTCCAAATTCCAGTACTCAAACCCAAAACACCTCGGAAATCCGGGAATAGGAGATTTTGGTCATTGCAATTTCGGTCATTGAGGATTATTTGGAATTTGTGATCTAAAATTTCTTTCTTCTTCCTTTCTCATTTTCATCCAATAAACCCACCAACCTGACCGTTTACCTCTACCTTTGCTCGAATGGTCGCAACAGCGGCCAGGCAACAAATTACGCAAAATATCGGCAAGTTCCTCAAAATACTACGGAACGTCGTGATCGGCATCGTTCTCTTGCTGATCGGGATCTTCTTCATCCTCAACACCCCCTTCGTGCAGACCTGGATCACCCAGAAGATCGCGGGCTACTATTCGGAGGAGCTGAACACGGAGGTGAAAGTGGGGAGCGTGCGCTACGAGTTCTGGCGGACCCTGGCTGTCAAGGATGTCTTTGTGGCGGACACCACGGGCGACTCCCTGGCCAGCAT
Source organism: uncultured Weeksellaceae bacterium (assembly GCA_964453635.1). Taxonomy (GTDB): domain Bacteria; phylum Bacteroidota; class Bacteroidia; order Flavobacteriales_D; family CAYVSK01; genus CAYVSK01. Next base: position 2,296 of record CAYVSK010000071.1, read on the forward strand.
TGGGGCCCTGCGCGCATCGATCGGATCGGTCGACCGCCATAAGGGCGTGATCGGCCTCGACCGGGTAGCGCTCGAAAAGGCGGACATCCGCCTCAAAAAGTACAAGGGGGCGGAACAGAACAACCTGCACTTTATCGTGGATCATTTTTCTGATACCACGGCGACGGATACGACTGGATGGAAAGTGAAAGTCGGACAGGTCGCGCTTGACGACTGTCGCTTCCTCTACGAGGATCGAAACCGGGAAAAGCAAGGAACTGGGCTTTTGGACTTCGCTCACCTGGACATCCATGGCTTCGACCTCGAGCTCGACAGCCTCCAATGGGCGGGCGATAGCCTCTCAGGGACCCTCGAAGAACTGGCCCTCCACGAGCTTAATAGCAACTTGAAAATAAGGGAGTTCACGGGCGAGCTGGGCATTGGTCCGGGCGGGATCGGCCTCGGAAACATGCGCCTGCTCACCCGCTTTAGCGACCTGAACGGGGACCTGCGCTTTTTGACCAACGATTACGCGGATTATGGGAATTTCAACGATTCGGTCCGCATCCGGGCGAATTTCCTGGATTCATGGTTGCAGCTCGATGATATTGGCCACTTTGCCCCGGCCCTGCAGAATGTGCAACAGGGTTTTCGGATCGCCGGAAAGTTCCGGGGTACGGTCAGTAATCTTAAAGGACGGGACCTTCATATCGCC
>CAYVSK010000071.1:2999-13491 GCA_964453635.1 uncultured Weeksellaceae bacterium
TGACCTGACCGGGCTGCCGAATATGAAGGAGACCTTCATGTCGGTGGAAGTCGAGGATCTGCGCACGAGCAAGTCCTGGATCGAACAATTGTCCGTGATCCCGGCCGAGAATGGCAAGTGTGTGGAGATCCCGGAGAACTTCGCCCCTTTCGGGGAGGTCCGCTTCAAAGGCGACTTCAAGGGTTTTATGAACGATTTCGTGGCCTTTGGGGTCTTGTCCTCTGATATCGGCAAGGTCCGTACCAATGTCTCCTTTAAGCGGGAGAATGAGGCGGGTGAGATCGCCTGGAACGGGAAACTTGAGACGAAGGACCTCGATATGGGGGCGCTGCTCGGGACATCTGCCATGGGACCGCTGAATTCCACCCTGGAGGTGGATGCCACAGGGATGACCATGGAGCGTATTCGGGCGGATATCGAAGGGGATGTCGACCGCTTCCGGATCAATGGCTACGATTACCACAATATGCGGGTGGAAGGGATCTTCGAACAACACCGTTTTCAGGGCATGATCCGCGGTTCGGGCGAGCATTATGACCTCGATTTCAAAGGGATGGTCGATCTGGCCTCGGCACGCCCGCAATTCGAATTTACGGCCAACATGGCGGGGGACCCGACCCATCTGAACCTGGGAGACCGCGATTCCTCGGCCCACCTATCTCTCCGGATGGAAGTGGATGCTAGTGGGAACCGGCCAGAGAACGTCCGGGGTAAGGTGGAGATCCGGGATATCCTTTATGAGGAAAAGGGGCGACAATATCCCTTTGCCGACATCCTGGTGGAAGCCCGGGAGAACGAGGACCAACAGACCCTGAGCTTTCGCTCGGGATTCCTGGAGGCCACCTTTCAGGGCAAGTTCAAAACGGCGCAACTAGCGGATGACCTGACCCGACAAGTTTATCAGGCCTTGCCCGCTCTCCGCGATCGTCCCCCGTTGCAGCTCTCACCGGACCAGCATTTCGACTTCCGTTTTAAAGTGGGCGATACGGAGCAGCTCTCGGAGCTTTTCTTCCCCGACATCCGCATGGCTTCTAATGCAGTCCTGGAGGGAAAATACGACAGCGATGAAGGACGTTTTGAATTCATCTGTTTTATCCCAAAGCTAGAACTTTACGGACGAAGCTTCAGGGGCACGAAACTTACGGTCAATAAGGTCGGGGATACCCTTCAGGTGCAGGGTACGGGGGAGGCTTTGCAGGCCACGAAGGATGTGGCTTTCAAGGACCTCAGGCTCGATGCCCGGGCCGCTCGGGACTGTGTTCAGGTATCAGCGGATTGGGGACAAACCGGCCGGACGGAGCGGAATGAATTCGCCTTTACTACCCTGGTGAAAGGAACGGACCATTTTGAGCTGGACATCGGCAGTGGGCGCTTCTTTTTCGGCGGACTCGAATGGGGGCTGAACGAAAATGGCCGGGTGCTGATCGACTCATCATCCTACATGGCCGATCGGGTCGAGCTCACCCACGAGGATCGCTTCATCAAGATCAACGGGAAGGCTTCCCGTGATCCGGCGGACCGAATGACCTTAAACGTCAACGATTTCCGTTTGTCCTACCTTGCCCCTTTGATCGGGGCTGAAGAGACCGAACTCGGGGGTGTGGTGAACCTTAAAGGCGGGGTCTCCAATGTCTACGAAAAGCCTGAGATCGACGCGTCAGCGGAGGTGACCGAGCTTGTCTTCAACGATACGCCGCTGGGTGACCTGACCCTGAATGGGGAATGGCTGGATGCACAAAAGAAAATGACCCTCTCTGGGGGATTGAAACGGGATGGGAAGGAACGCTTGAACATCGCCGGGGCGTACCGGACTGCTGAGGGGGTGGAGCCACTCAATGTGGCCCTGAAGGCCAGGAAACTCGATCTTGCTTTCATGAACGCTTTTCTCGCCGGGGGCGTATCGGGTTTCCGGGGGTCTGTGGATGGACAGCTCGATCTAACGGGGTCCCTGGATGCCCCGGTGGTCACCGGTGGAATCACAACAAAGGGGGTGAGCGTGCTCATCGATCACCTCAATACCCGCTACTTCATCCAGGATGAAAGCAAGATCCGATTCCATGAGGAGATGATCACGATGGACTACGTCCCCATTTTCGATGAGGAGGATCACGAAGCAAGGGCCACGGCCACCGTCGTCCACCAACACTTCAGCGATTGGAACTACAACCTCTTCGTGGAACAGATGGATGACTTTCTCTGCATGAACACCACCAAGGATATGAACGATCTCTATTACGGCACTGGTTACGTGGATGGAGAGGCGGAGGTATCCGGCTATGGCGATCAGCTCAACATCCAGGTGACGGCGAAGACCGAAAAAGGAACCCGGATCAATATCCCGCTATCGGGTAGCAAGAAGGTTACCCAGGAGAATTTCATCGAGTTCGTGGACCATCAGGATACCGGGAAGGTGGAAGCCCGGGATGTGAACCTCGAGGGCGTGGATATGAGCTTTGAACTCGACGTGACGCCCGATGCGAATTTTCGCCTCATCTTTGACGAAACGGTGGGCGATGTGATGGAAGGTCGCGGCTCCGGTAATATCAATATGGAGATCGATTCCAAGGGCAAATTCGAAATGTTCGGTCAATACACGGTCAAAGAAGGCGAATACCTCTTCACCCTGCGCGATGTGATCAACAAGCGCTTCCAGGTGGAGAGTGGCGGGACCATTCAGTGGTTCGGGGACCCCTACAAGGCGGCCCTCGACCTCAATGCCAACTATTCCCTCCGCAGCTCCTTATACGATGTGATCCCGGCCGGAGTCTCCGATCGTAGTAGCTATAGCAAGCGAGTCCCGGTCAACCTGGTCATGCACCTTTCCAATAACCTGACCGATCCCGATATCGATTTCGATATAGAGCTCCCGACCGTCGGCGACGATACACGGAGCCTCGTGCAAAGCTCCATGGATACCGAGGAGAAGGTCAATCAACAGGCCTTTTCCCTGCTCTTGCTCGGGCGCTTCATCCCCCAGATGAAGGCGAGCGATCGCTCAGCCGATGCGGGCTTCAGTCAGAATACTTCCACAGAACTGCTTTCCAATCAGCTGAGCAACTGGCTCTCGAGCATTAGCGATGAATTCGACATCGGGGTGAATTACCGACCCGGCAATGCCATCAGTAGCGAAGAAGTGGCCGTGGCCATGTCCACCAAATTATTCAATGACCGCCTGACCCTGAGCGGCAATTTCGGGGTGAGTTCCGACGACCAGGTCCAGAAGCAGGACCAGAGTGTTGTCGTGGGGGATTTCCGGGCGGAATACGACATCACCGAGGATGGCAAATTCCGGCTGAAAGCCTACAACGAATCCAACGACAACAGGTTATCAGCCCTCGATCAGGCCGATTATACACAAGGGGTGGGGATCTTCTACCGCGAAGAGTTCGATACCGCGGCCGAATTGATCAACAAAATGGGAGGTCTGTTCAGGCGAGAGGAAAAAAAGAAAGAAAAAGCGGACTAAGCCAGGGCTTATTTTCTTTCGGAAAAGGGGGTGGGGGGCCAGTCTTCATTGTACCTTTGCCAAAAGGACAGTAGAATGGCTGGTGTCAGCGATCATATCAAGTCGGTTCGGCGTGAATATGCCAATAAGCCGCTTACGGTTCACGATGTGGATGCCGATCCCTTCCGGCAGTTCGACAACTGGTTCCAGGAAGCCATCGACTCTGACATTCGCGATGTGAATGCCATGACCCTCGCGACGGTCAACCAGGAAGGGGCTCCAAGGGCAAGGGTCGTTCTTCTTCGCGACATCGATGAACGGGGCTTGATCTTCTTTACCAATTACCAGAGCGAAAAGGGGACGGATCTGGCCCATCAACCGGCGGCTTGTCTGAATTTCTTCTGGGTGGAGCTGGATCGCCAGGTGCGGGTCACCGGTCGGGCAGAAAAGGTCGAGGAAGGGATCTCGGATGCCTATTTTAACGCCCGTCCCCGGGAAAGTCGGATCGGGGCCTGGGCTTCTGACCAGAGCCGGGAACTAGAGGGACGTGAAGCCCTGGATGAAAAGTACAGGGAGATGGAGGAACGCTTTGCGGAAAGCGATATACCCCGGCCACCGCATTGGGGTGGCTACCGGATCGTACCCGATGGGTTCGAATTCTGGCAGGGCCGCGAAAGCCGCCTCCACGACCGCATTCTTTACCGGGAGGACCGCGAAAGAGGCTGGGAAAAGGTGCGCCTCGCCCCGTAAACCCCTTTAAAAAGGGGTATGGCCTCAGGAATTGCTTGTCCCCTTTCAGGAACTCGTCCCGGAACCGGACGACCCGCTATTGCTACCGGACGACTTCTTGCTGCCTCCTGACTTGCTGGAAGAACTGCTACTGCTGCTCTTTTTTGAACTGCTTCCGGAGCTGCTCGAGGAACTGCTCGATTTTTTCTGGGTCGTGCTCTTTTTCTGTGATGTGGACCCGCTGCTGGATTTTTTCTGAGAAGCGGGACTGCCCGACTTTTTGGTGCTGCTCCCAGTGCTCTTGGAAGCGGTGCTCTTGGTGGATTTGCTCGTGCTCTTTTTGGAAGCGGAGGAGGAACTCGATGTGGATGCGCTTTTCTTTTGCGTTCCAGAGGCCTTGCTACTCCCCTTCTTACTCGCAGTGCTTTTGGAACCGGATGCTCCAGAGCTTGCCTTGGTGCTCCGCTCAGATCGTTTGGCGCGGGGCTTGGTGGCCTCTTCTTCTTCGGCAGGAGCCGCGGCTTCTTTTTCTTTTTGCTTTTCGGCGATCCTGGCAGCGATCCGTTGGTTCTCTGCCTTGCGAAGCTTCTTCTTTTTCGGGCGGGTCACCCCGTAGGTGCCCCGATGGATCTTCCCACGCCGCGTTCTGATATCACCTTTTCCCATATTTTTTCTTTTAAATTGAACTTTCGTGGATCGCGAATGTATGAATTGTTCGGGAAGTTTCAAGGGCTGCTGGCCAAGCTCCGTTCGCCTCAGCGTTCTCCGGTTGCTTGAGTGGGTTTATGTCCGAGGGCCGACGATCCATTACATTGAAAGCCCCTACATTCGAATCAAATACAAGGATCCATAATGCTTATTACACGCTTTTTCATATTTCCGCTGCTTTTGGTCCTGGCCGTTCAGTGTTCCGGTAGAACGATCGAGGAAAAGAGCCCCTCCGGGGCCGAACCGGTCTCCCATGATCAATGGGACCGCCTTCTTCAGAAACATGTGGATGAGAACGGGATGGTCAGTTACAAAGGCTTCCAGGAGGACGGGACCGAACTCGAGAAATATCTCCGGAAACTGAAGAGCAATCACCCCGACAAAAGCTGGTCGCGCGAAGAAAGGTTGGCCTATTGGATCAATGCCTATAATGCGTTCACCGTTAAACTGGTGCTGAAGCACTACCCGGTTGAAAGCATCAAAGATATCGGGGGAATGATCAGCGGTCCCTGGAAAGAGGATTTCATCAAGATCGAGGGGAAGACCTACAATCTCCACGACATCGAGCACAACATTCTCCTTGCCAATTACGACGAACCCCGGGTCCACTTCGCGATCAATTGTGCTTCGATCTCCTGTCCTGTACTCCTGAATGAAGCGTATCGGGCGGATGATCTGGACGAGCAGCTCGATCGGCAGGCCCGGGCCTTTATCAACAATGACCTGCGGAACGAGATCAGCCGCGATAAGCTCGTGCTCTCCGAGATCTTTAAATGGTACGAAGAGGATTTCACCAAAGAGCAGCCGCTCGGGGCCTATATCGACCAGTATACGGATGTTGACCTTTCACTGTACGAGAATGGGGAATTCAAAGGGGATATTGGTTACAAGGATTACGATTGGGGCCTGAACGAACAGGGTGCCTTGACCCGATAGAACACTGTTGCTATGCCGAAACCGAAAACAAGATCACTGAAAAGGAGAGGAGCTGACCTCTCGGACCCGACGGAACAGAGAAGGGTCCTGCAAGAAACGGAGACCACTGCGCCCCGTTTCGAGGAAAAGCTGACCGATAGTGGGCTCTATCCCTTTAAACCCACCGAGATCGAGATCCTTCAGCTCAATGTGGGCTACATGTGCGATCTCACTTGTGAGCACTGCCACGTGGATGCGGGGCCGGACCGCAAGGAGGTCATGACAAAGCAGACGATGCAGTACTGCCTCGATGCGATCGACAATTCCCATATCGGAACGGTCGACCTCACGGGCGGAGCCCCCGAGATGAATCCCCACTTTCAGTGGTTCGTCGAAGAGGTCAGCAAACGGAACGTCGATACGATCGTGCGTAGCAACCTTACCATCCTGGTGTCCAACAAAAAATTTCGCCAGTTCCCCGAGTTTTTCAGGGATCACGGGGTGAAGGTGGTCGCATCCCTGCCCTGTTACACGGCGGACAATACCGATAAACAAAGGGGGGATGGGGTCTTTGACCGCTCCATCGAGGCCCTTCAGCGCCTCAATGAACTGGGATACGGAAAGTCTAGTACCGGGCTTGAACTCCACCTCGTTTTCAATCCGGGTGGCCCCGGTCTACCACCGGACCAGGCGTCCCTCGAGAAAGATTATAAGGAGCACCTGGCCGAGACCTACGGGATCGTCTTCAACGATCTCTACACCATCACGAACCTTCCGATCAGCCGCTTCCTCGAGTTTCTCATGGCATCGGGCCGTTACGAGGAATACATGGAAAAACTTGCCAATGCCTACAATCCCAAGGCAGCGGAAGGGGTCATGTGCAGGAACACGCTTTCGGTCGGATACGATGGTCGCCTCTTCGATTGTGATTTCAACCAAATGCTCGAACTGGGGGTGGAGGCCACTGCTCCCCAACACATACGGGATTTTCGTTACCGGGACCTCCGGGACCGCAACATCGTGACCGGTCAACACTGCTACGGTTGTACGGCCGGGGCAGGATCGAGCTGCCAGGGCAGCATCCTTTAGGGGCCATCTTCTGATATTTCTGGTATGATGGAGGAAGGGGCACAAGAATTGCTCATGATATTTGTACGGAATCCGCGTCTTGGGGCGGTGAAGACCCGACTCGCGAAGGCTATCGGGGACCGGAAAGCGCTTTCGGTGTATCGGGTGCTCCTGGAACAGACCCGTTCGGTGGCCCTCGATATGGAAACGGACCGGGCGATCTTCTATACCGAGGAGGTGGAGGGGAATGATCTTTTTGATCCATCAGCTTTTCAAAAGTACCAGCAAAGGGGAGCGGACCTCGGGGAACGGATGGCCGGGGCCTTTCGCTTTGCTTTCGACCAGGGATACCAACGGGTCGTTATCATGGGTAGCGATTGCATCGAATTGACCAGTGGTATCCTCCGCGAAGCCTTTCGGCATTTGCATTCCCGTTCCGTGGTATTGGGCCCGGCACGGGACGGGGGGTATTATTTGCTCGGGATGAACCAATACATCGACCTTTTCCGGAACAAGGCCTGGAGTACCGAGAACGTGTTCCTGGACACCCTCAGCGAGGTGAAAGCCGGCGGTCATTCCTACGCCCTGATGCCCACCCTTTCCGATCTGGATGACCTCGAGGACCTTCAGCACCTCAAAAAACAGTACGATCAGCTCCTGTCATGACCACCCTTTCGGTCATCATACCGACCTATCAGGAAGTCAGCACGATCGGTGAACAGATCACCCGGCTCTTCAGGTCTGCCGAAACCCCCCAAGAACTGGAACTGATCATCGCGGACGGGGGTAGCACGGATGGGACCATTCCTGAGGCTGAACGGCAGGGGGTCCAGGTGATCCGTTCAACAAAAAGAGGACGATCAGTGCAGATGAACACCGGTGCTTATTTTGCCACGGGTGGCATATTTTACTTCCTCCACGCCGATAGTCGCCCCCCTGAAAATTTCGACACCGCTGTACGAAAGGCTGTGGAAAGGGGGAAGGAGGTCGGTTGTTTCCGGATGCGTTTCGACCGCGACCACCCTTTGCTTCGCTTTTTCGGTTGGTTCACGCGCTTTAGACACAACCTTTGCCGCGGAGGGGATCAATCCCTCTTCATTACCCGCGGGCTCTTCGAAAGGATCGGCGGTTACGACCCTTCCTTGACGATCATGGAGGATATCGATATCGTCAAACGGGCGAAACGAGCCAGCCCTTTTCACGTTCTTCCTGCGGAGGTGATCACCTCTGCTCGCCGCTACGAACGGAACGGGATCTACAGGCTCCAGTTCCTCTTTACCATGATCCACATCCTCTATTGGTGCGGCTGTTCCGATGAAAAAATATTATTGTTCTACTTGAAGCACGTTCGTTGAACGTTCTCATGAAAACAGTGAGTAAATGTTCCTGGTGGGTGTTGGTCGATGGGCATTGGGCGATAAGGGCGACCCATTGCTACGGCCTGTGAGTGGTCAAGTTATCTTGGGGGGTCGTACCTATTCCTCGTCGGCTTCTTCCGACTCTGAACCTCCATCACCGAGTTCTCCCTCGAGGTCCTCGAGCACGGTGTTGACCGACGCCTCCGTGCTGCGCAGCCGTTCTCGACAAAAGTGGATCAGTTCCCGGGCCCGCTTGATCCTTTTTTCCAGCTCATCCACACTTATTGACTCGTTCTCAACGGATTCGAGAATGGATTCGAGCTCCTTCATGGCCTGATCGTAAGTCAGCTCATTCGTGTCCTCGGTCGGGCTCGTTTGGTTCTGATCGCTCATTTTCTTTCGCTTTCGGTGTTGTTATCGTTTGAACGGTGCTTGCGAAGCTTCCCCGGTAGAGCCGGGTCTTCACGCGGTCCCCTTCCCGGATTTCGTCTACGTCCTGGAGAGCGGCTCCGTTGAGGGTGGTGATCGAGAAGCCTCTTTTAAGGATGTTCACGGGATCGGCCAGGCCGATATGTTTATGCTTTTCCGCCAGCCGTTCCTTGTAACGGCTCAGGATACGGGGCACCCGGTCGCGGATCTGCCTGGCGCTTTGAGCCAGGCCCTCCCGTTCTTTTTTCAACATCCGCCTGCTATCCTTTCTCAGAAAGCTTTGGGCGTTCTGGAGGCGTTGATGCTGCGAATGGAGGAAGGTCCGTGCCCGTTCGCGGATCCTCCCGGTGGTGTTTGTGAAGCGCTCCTTTTCCAGGGTCAGGGCTTGGCGGACCCCTTTGCCGATACGGTCCTGGATATCGGTCAGTTCCGATTCGAAAGTGAGGTTGCGGTCGATGATGAAATTGGCGACCGCGGTCGGGGTCTTAAGAGGGGTGTGGGCCACCATATCGGCGATGCTCCGGTCCCTTTCGTGGCCGATCCCGCTGATCACCGGCAGTGAGTTTTGGGCAATGGCCCGGGCCACCTTGTATTCGTCGAAACAACTTAGGTCGGTGCTTGAGCCGCCGCCTCGGATCAGGAGGATCGCATCGTAGCGATCCGCATTTTCCTGAAGGGCTGAGAAGGCTGTTTTTAGGGAGATGGGGGCTTCCTCTCCCTGAACGACGGCCGGGAAAAGGGTCGTGGTAAAAGTGAAGCCGTAATGGTTGTTCCACAGATGATCCAGCAGGTCCTGGTAACCGGCCGCAGTAGGGGAGGAGATGATCGCCAAACGTTGTAACACGGGAGGAAGATGGCGTTTGGCGTTCTCTTCGAGGAGGTCCTCCCGTTTCAGCCGGTCGATCGTCTCTTTTTTCTGGCGCTCGATCTCCCCGAGGGTGTAGCGCGGATCGATGTCCTCGACCATCAGGCTGAGCCCGTAAACGGGGTGGAACTCCACCTTGACGATAAGCAGCACCTGCATCCCCTTTTTCAACGTAGTCCGTGTTTCTCGCTCGAAACGTTCGATGATGGCCTTTTTCTTGCCGGCCCAGAGGTTGCCGCGGGCTTTTGCCAGGGTCTTTTCCGCCTTTCTTTCCACCAGGTCGAAATACAAATGACCCCGTTGGGATGTGTTCAGCCCTGCGATCTCCGCCACGACATGCTGAGGGGCAGAGAAAGTGCCCCGTACCATTTGGCGGATCTCGTTCATGAGCGAAGAGAGGGCGCGGGGTTCAGGATGTTCGGCACGATCTTCCTGGAATGGCTCCATGATGATGTAAAGTTAATGGATCGCTGAGGGGTCTCAGTAGTTCCGTTTTTCACGATCCTGCCACGGCGTTGTGGAAAGCGCTCTTTATAACCCTTCCTTGCCGCGTGGGTGATGTTCCAGGAGCTCCTGACGGAGAAAGCTGCGGTCCAGGTGCGTATAGATCTCGGTGGTGGTAATGGACTGGTGGCCGAGCATTTCCTGAACGGCCCGCAGATCGGCACCCCCTTCTACGAGGTGGGTGGCGAAGGAATGACGGAAGGTATGGGGGCTTACTTTCTTTTGGAAACCCGCTTTGCTCGCTAATTCCCGAATGATGTGAAAGACCATTACCCGGGTAAGACCCGTGCCCTTCTTCGTGAGGAATACGGTGTCCTCGTACGCCTTCTGTGGGCTGATATGGGGTCGGATTCGATCGTTGTAGATCCGCAGATATTTCACTGCCCGTTCCCCGATCGGTACGAGTCGCTCCTTTTGGCCTTTTCCGCGGATCCGGACGAAACCGGCCTCCAGGTGCAGGTCGGACAGGTT
>CAYVSK010000072.1:0-4551 GCA_964453635.1 uncultured Weeksellaceae bacterium
GTCCGTCTACCAGACGGACAGGTCTCCATCGTTCCCATGGAGCTCGATTTCCGTTTCATGTCCTCTTTTTAGCCACGCCAGGCCGCCAGTGCTGTTCCCGATCAGCATATCCCATTTGCCGTCCCCATTCAAGTCCCCGAGAGCAGGTGCCGTATGGGATCCGTCCGAATACCCGGCGAAGGTGGTGTCCACGGCATTGAAGGTTCCGTTGAGATTCCCTTCGATGTTGTCGTAGAGGCGCAAATAACCACCGGTGGACCCGGAGAGCAGTTTGTAGCTTCCACTGTCCTCAAAGATCACCGGAACGCTATGGCCTTCAATAAAAGGTGGGGTGGTCACATCAACATCCCCCAGGGAGTCATCCCGGAGTTTGAATTCAGGAGAGGATGGGGATCCGACGTTCTCGTAGTAGTTGACGTTGCCGTCCTTTTCCCCGATCACCAGGTCGAGGGTGCCATCCCGGTCCAGGTCCACGAGCTGCGGTTTGGCGAATTCCCCGACATCGATGGGGGCCCCGTTCTGATCCGGATAATTCGGCTTTTGAAGAACAGGATCGATGCTGTCTTTCTGGTCGGCCATGTTCCGATAATAATGGAGCTTTCCGTTGGAGGCACCGATCAGCATATCTGCGTCACCATCTCCGTCAAGGTCCCCGAATGCGGGATATAAAGCCTCTCCCATACCGGAAGCGGAGAAGTTCCCCAGATCCGCATCGACCAGTTCGAAGCGGGGAGCATTGACGGTCCCCACGTTCTCGTAAAAAGCGATCCGTCCGTCCGTTTTTCCATCCGTTCCATGCGCGTTCCAATTCCCCACGAACAAGTCCTGGCGCCCATTCCCGTTATAGTCGTGAAGCACGGGCATGGCACCGGCCCCCACATCGATCATTTCATCCTGCAGGAGGGATCTGTTCTCAAGCGAAAGGTCCGGGTCGCTGTTGCTGCCTTCATTCTTGTAGAACCAAGTTGATTCGATGTTCTGGGCCCCAGTTTTGTTGGGCGCAGCGATAAGGTCCTTGGTCCCGTCCCGGTCCACGTCCGCGTAGAACGCCGCGGGAAAGATCTCAATATCCACCGGCGTCGTGGTTGACGGGAACAAGGTGTCTTTCTCCGTCATCAGTGAGCTTTCAGGCTCACCACCATTGGTGAGTCCCACCATGTTGTTGAAGCCGAGATCTCCGAGTAAGAGGTCGCGGACCCCGTCACCGTTCATATCAAAGGTGAGGAGGGTCGATCCCGAATGTAGCGAATGGCGTGATCGGTGCTCCTCCCTGACCGGCTTTTTGTTCTGAATGAGCTCGGGGTCCGGCACATTGTAGGAACAGGAATCCCGGAGGGTGACATCGTTCGTGGTTTGGCCTTCCCTGAAAAACCCCCAACACTTGTTGCGCAGCTGGTAATCCAGGGAATCATTATGGCCGTATCTTTCCACTGAAAGATTCTTGTGGTATTCAACAATGGAGCTGTTGGTGAGAGAAAAGGTCAGCACGTCCAGGTCCCCGTCCCTGTCAATGTCGTCAATGGCCGGTATATCGGTGGAGCTCACGAATATGTTGGTCTTGGAATTCGTTGAGTCCGCCGGTTGATAGTCGGATTCGAGGAGTTCCGTTACCAGGGAGAAGGACAGCTTTCCTTGAGCGGAGTTGTTTCGGTAGACTTCGATACCCGCATTGGTCGAAGCGAAAATGTCCTTTTTCCCGTCCCCGTCATAGTCACGCAGCTTGACCCAATCCTGAAGCTCTGGAAAGGCGTTGTTATAGGCACTCGTATAGCGATAAGCATTGGGTCCCTGGCCACCGGGAACGCTGATGAAGGTAAGGATGCGGTTCCCGGTACGATCGAAAACGAAAAGGTCCCGTACTCCATCCCGGTTCACATCCAGCCGGGATATCTGGGCATTGTTCAGCCCGCCGGCCCAGGGGAACAAAAGCGTATCTCCGTCCTCCACCACAGGGATGTCGTGTGCCCTTCCGAACTGCCATTGAGCATACCCTTCGGTGGGGCAAAAGCCTATGGCCGAAAAAAACAAAAGGCCCAACAGGGCCTTTTGTGGATTCTTAAATGCGGGAAAGGAAAAGATCCCTGAAAGGCATCGGGTCATTCCTCCTTCTTTTGTTCGCCTTCTCCTCCTTCACTGCCTTTTTTCCCGTTTCCTCCTTCTTTCTGGGGCTCATCCTTGGGATCGGTCTTGCTGCCCGACTTTTTGCCGGATCCGGAGCTACTGGCGGATTTCTTCTTTTTCCCTTTCCCTTTGTTGATCTTCACTTTTACTTCTTCCTTTTCCTTGTCGATATCCGCTTGTAGCACATCCCCTTCTTCGATCTTCTGGCCGATGATCTCTTCGGCGAGCGGGTCCTCGAGGTATTTCTGGATCGCTCTTTTCAGGGGACGGGCACCGAATTTGTCGTCGTACCCCCTTTCAGCGATGAAATCCTTCAGCTTGTTGGTCAGCTTGATCTCGTAACCGAGGTCGTGGACCCGTTCGAACAATCGGGAGAGCTCGATATCGATGATCTGGTGAATGTCCTCCTGAGAAAGGGAGTTGAAGAGGATCACGTCGTCGATCCTATTCAGGAACTCCGGATTGAAGTTCTTCTTTAAAGCCTTTTCGATCACGCTTTTCTTGTGATCCTCGGCAGCCGCTGACTTGGCCGATGTCTCGAAGCCGAGCCCCTGGCCGTATTCCTGCAACTCCCTTGACCCGAGATTCGAGGTCATGATAATGATCGTGTTGCGGAAGTCCACCCTTCTTCCGAGGCTGTCGGTGATCTGTCCGTCATCCAGGGCTTGCAGCAAGATGCTGAAGACATCCCGGTGCGCTTTCTCGATCTCGTCGAGCAGGACAATGGAGTAGGGGCGCCGTCGAACTTTCTCGGTCAGCTGGCCCCCTTCTTCGTAGCCAACGTAACCCGGAGGTGCGCCTACAAGACGGGAAACAGCGAATTTCTCCATGTATTCGCTCATGTCGATCCGGATCAGCGCTTCCTCGGTATCGAACATGTTAATGGCCAGTTCCTTGGCCAGTTGGGTCTTACCGACCCCAGTAGGGCCGAGGAAGATAAAGGAACCGATCCTCTTCTCGGGGTCCTTCAGGCCGGCCCGGTTTCTTTGAATGGCCTTGGTCACTTTTTGGACCGCTTCGTCCTGGCCGATGACCTGGCCTTTGAGGTCATCGTGCATCCGCATGAGTCGGCCACTCTCTTTTTCCGCGATCCGCTGTACGGGTATGCCGGTCATCATGGATATGACCTCCGCAACAGCATCTTCATCCACTGTTTCCTTGTGCTGTTTGGCTTCTTCCTCCCATTTCTTTTTGGCGATCTCCAGCTCCTCGAGAAGCTGTCTTTCTGTATCCCTTAGTTTGGCCGCTTCTTCGTACTTCTGGCTGCGGACGACCTCGTTCTTTTGTTCCTTGATCTCCTCGATCTTTTCTTCCGCATCGATGATCTCCTGGGGCACATTGATGTTGGTAATGTGCACCCGGGATCCTGCTTCATCGAGGGCGTCGATGGCCTTATCGGGCAGGTATTTTTCCGGAATGTACCGGGCCGTGAGTTTTACACAAGCCTCGATCGCTTCCTCGGTATAATGGACATTGTGATGGTCCTCGTATTTCACCTTAATGTTCTCGAGTATCTGGATGGTCTCATCGATGGAAGTGGGGTCGACGAGCACTTTTTGGAAACGCCGGTCGAGCGCCCCGTCCTTTTCGATGTTCTGCCGGTATTCATCGAGGGTCGTGGCCCCGATGCCCTGGACTTCTCCACGGGCCAGGGCCGGCTTGAACATATTGGAGGCATCAAGTGAGCCAGAGGCCCCACCCGCACCGATAATGGTATGGACCTCATCAATAAAGAGAATGATCTCCGGGGATTTTTCCAGCTCGTTCATGACCGCCTTCATACGCTCCTCGAACTGGCCCCTGTACTTCGTACCCGCAACGAGGGAGGCGAGATCGAGGGCGACGATCCGCTTGCTGAAAAGGACCCTGGAAACCTTTCGCTGAACGATGCGCAAGGCCAATCCTTCCGCTATGGCGGATTTTCCGACACCAGCTTCCCCGATGAGGATCGGGTTGTTCTTTTTGCGGCGGCTCAGGATCTGGGAGACCCGTTCGATCTCATCCCCACGGCCTACAATGGGGTCGAGCTTCTCTTCCTCTGCGAGGCTTGTTAGGTCCCGGCCAAAGTTGTCGAGCACCGGTGTCTTGGATTTTCCTTCTCCCATTTTTTTGGAACCGCTGCTGAAACCGCCACTTCCTTCATCGTCATCGTCATCGTCACTGGCAGCGCTTCCCGGGAATTCAGCCCGGGGATCCTCGGCATCCGAAAGGATGATCTCCAGTTCCTCTTTTACGATCTCGTAATCCACGTTCATTTGCATTAAAGTTCTTGTAGCGACATTGTCTTCATTCTTGAGAATGGAAAGGAGCAAGTGCTCCGTTCCGATCATTCCGCTCTTAAAAAGCTTGGCTTCGAGATAAGTGACCTTGAGGACTTTCTCGGCCTGTTTAACGAGGGGGATATTGCCCGATCGTACACTTTTCGACCCC
>CAYVSK010000072.1:4561-13407 GCA_964453635.1 uncultured Weeksellaceae bacterium
ACGTTGATGGCCCGTTCGAGGCGCTTGCGCAGGTCCATTACGTCAACGCCGAGCCTTTTCAGGATCTCAATGGCCATGCCTTCACCTTCCCGAATGATCCCGAGGAGAAGGTGCTCCACACCAATGTGATCGTGCCCGAGACGAAGTGCTTCTTCCCGGCTGAAAGTGATCACGTCCTTGACTCTCGGTGAAAATTTGGCTTCCATGTTATCTATTCTTGTTGAACCCTTTTAACAAAAGCTGTACACCGATTGTTGTGTGGTCAGGGTCATCGTTGCTCAACGAATATTACGTTATTATCGGGAAAAAGTTGCGGGCTTCGAAGCTATATAAGCAATTTGTCAAATATATTACTTAAAGGGGGATTTTATCAACAAAGCCGTGTTCAAAAAAGGGATGAGCCCCTTCTTGGTAGCAGGGAAAAGATATGTACATTTGAGGGGCTCGTTTTCAAATATAGTGAGCTCAACATCAAGGGATCGAAGGGCTCAGCATTCCGAAAGAATGCGTTCAGGATCCCCGGCAGGGATGGATAAGTAATTCCTCCGTCCCCTGATCAAAATCAACGGATACATGGCAGACGAGAACATTATTCCCATCAACATTGAAGAGCAAATGCGATCGGCCTACATTGACTATTCAATGTCGGTCATCGTCTCCAGGGCTTTGCCGGATGTCCGGGATGGCCTAAAACCGGTACATCGCAGGGTCCTTTACGGGATGTATGAGTTGGGGGTGCTCTCCAATCGACCTTACAAGAAATCCGCCAGGATCGTAGGCGAGGTGCTTGGTAAATACCATCCCCACGGGGATACGTCGGTGTATGATACCATGGTGCGGATGGCCCAACCATGGACCCTCCGATATCCCTTGGTGGACGGTCAGGGGAACTTCGGGTCCATCGATGGGGACAATCCCGCTGCCATGCGTTATACGGAGGCCCGTCTGCGAAAGATCGCGGAAGAGATGCTTTCCGATATCGACAAGGAAACGGTGGACCACGTGCTCAACTTTGACGATACCATTTATGAACCCACTGTTCTTCCCACGCAGATTCCCAACCTTTTGGTCAATGGTTCCAGCGGTATCGCTGTCGGGATGGCCACGAATATGCCGCCCCATAACCTTTCTGAGGTCATCGATGGCATCAACGCTTATATCGATAACAACGATATCGAGATCGCCGATATCATGCAGTATGTCAAAGGACCGGACCTTCCAACGGGCGGCGCTATCTATGGGGTGGATGGCATCAAGAATGCTTACGAGACCGGAAAAGGACGTGTCGTTATGCGGGGGAAAGCGGACATCGAAGAGCCCAATAACGGCAAGGCCCGGATTATTGTCAGTGAGATCCCCTATATGGTCAATAAGGCGGACATGATCCGGAAGACCGCCGACATGGTCAACGAAAAGAAGCTCGATGGGATCTCGGACATCCGCGATGAATCCGATAAACACGGTCTGCGGATCGTATACGACCTTAAGAGCGATGCCATTCCCAATGTGGTGCTGAACAAGCTCTTTCGCTACACGGCCCTTCAGACTTCTTTTGGTGTCAACAATATCGCATTGGTGAACGGCCGTCCTGAGCTCCTTGATCTCAAGGGGATCATCGAAAAGTTCGTGGAACACCGCCACGAAGTCGTCATCAGAAGGACGCGCTACGAGCTGAGGAAAGCGGAAGAAAGGGCCCACATACTGGAAGGGCTCCTCGTGGCCATCGACAACCTGGATGCCGTGATCTCCCTTATACGCGAATCCCGCACACCAGAAGAAGCCAAGAATGGTCTGATGGAGAAGTTCGAGTTGAGTGAGGAACAAGCCAAGGCCATCCTGGATATGCGCCTGCAAAAACTCACCGGGCTCGAACGGGAAAAGGTGAAGGAGGAACACGAGGAGCTCCTCCACAAGATCAAGTACTACAAGGATGTGCTGGAGAACGAGTCCATGCGGATGAACATCATTAAGGAGGAGCTCAAGGAGATCAAGGAGAAGTACGGGGACGAAAGACGGACCGAGATCACCCACGCCTCGGAGGATGTGAAGATGGAGGACATGATCCCCGACGAGCAGGTCCTGGTCACGATCTCCCATTTTGGTTACATCAAACGGACGAGCCTCGATCAGTACCGGACCCAGGGAAGGGGAGGGGTCGGATCGAAAGGCAGCAACACACGGGATTCCGACTTCCTCGAGCACATGTTCGTGGCCAACAACCACAACTACCTCCTGATCTTTACGGAAAAAGGTCAGTGTTTCTGGATGCGGGTCTTTGAGATACCGGAGGGGACAAAAGCCTCCAAAGGCCGGGCGATCCAAAATCTTATCAACATTGCACAGGATGATACCATCAAGGCCTATATCAACGTAGAGAACCTCAAGGATAGCGACTATATCAACAGTCATTACATAATGATGGCAACCCGGAAAGGGGTCATCAAAAAAACGCTGCTGGAGGAATATTCCCGGCCCCGGCAAAACGGGATCCGGGCCGTAAAGATCCGGGAGGGGGATCAACTGCTCGAGGCCAAGCTCACCAACGGGAACAACGAGGTCGTCATGGCCGCCCGGAACGGAAAAGCCATCCGTTTTCATGAATCTGCTGTTCGACCGATGGGACGAAATTCAGCCGGGGTTCGCGGGATGCAACTGGCCAGCGAAAAGGACGAGGTGATCGGCATGGTCCCCTTTCAAGACCACAGTGGCACCATGCTCGGTGTCTCTGAAAAAGGATACGGCAAGCGGAGTTACATCGATGAATACCGCACGACCAACCGGGGTGGCAAAGGGGTGAAGACGATGAACATCACCCAGAAGACCGGGGATCTGATCGCCATCCAGTACGTTACGGACGACGATGATCTTATGATCATTAACCGCTCGGGGGTCATGATCCGCATACCTGTATCGGATCTACGGGTCATGGGAAGAGCCACCCAGGGTGTACGCCTGATCGAACTCCGCAAGGACGACCGTATAGCTTCGATCACCAAGGTGAAGAAAGAGGACAATGAGGGAAGTGAAGAAGCGGGGGATGAGACGTCGTCCCCCGATGCCTCTGCTGACGAGGAAGGGGCATCCGAATAAGATCCTTGGAACGGGATTTGTTACATTTGTCCCCGAACGCTGAGGGCTCCATTAAGAGCACCCTGTAAAAAGCAAAATACCAAGCGCACAGCTTAAACCACGCGCGAACACGAAAACCTTGGTTATGAAACGCCTCCGAAGGAGTATCCTTTCCAGTCTTTTTGTTCTTGTTTGCACCGCTGTTCTGGCCCAGAAGCATATCGTGGTTTCGGCCTACAACGAGAATGATGACGGCAATTATCTGAAAGCCCTCGATTATATTGACCAGGCGCTCGACCATGAGGATACCAAGGATGAACCCAAGACTTGGCTCTACCGGGGAAATATCTACAAGAACATCGCCCTGGAGCAACTCAAGCTCCAAAAGAAGGAAAAAGGGAATCGGAACGAGGAGCGCCTTAAAAAGCTCAAAGAAGCTGCACAAAACCCCATTCTGACCGCTATCAAATCTTACCAGAAGTGCATGAAACTGGATGAAAAGGAAGGGGAATATGCACCCAAAGCCCAAATGGGGTTGATGCAGCTCCGTAATCCCTCCTACAATCAAGCGATCCAGAAATTCAACAAGGAGGATTACGAAGTGTCCTTCAAACTTTTTGCCATGGCCACCACCCTGGGGCGAATGACCGGTCAGGGGATCGACAGCACAGCGTTCTACAACATGGCCCTGGCCGCGGAAAAAGCAGGAAAAGTGGATACGGCCATTATGCTTTACGGCAAGGCTGGCCAAATGGGTGTAAAAGGTCCGCAGCCATTCATCAACAAGGCTTATCTTCAACAAAAGACCGGAGCTGAAGGAGAGGCGGTTTTAAAGACCCTCCAGGCGGCCCGGGAAAAATATCCCGAGAACAAGACCCTCATCAACATGGTGACGAACCAGTATCTCCGTACCAAGAAGTTCGAAGAGGCCAAGGAATCCCTGGAACTTGCCCTTGAAAAGGATAAGGAGAATCCCATTCTTTATTTTTCCCTTGGTACGGTTCACGATCAGCTCTACAAAAAATACAAGGAGAAAAAGGCCGATTCCAGCCAAAAAAAGGCCAGAGGGCAATTCAAAAAGGCCAAAAAGAACTACAAAAAGGCCATTGAGCTTGATAGTGGTTACTTCGATGCGTATTACAACCTCGGTGCCCTCCATTACAACGAGGGGGTGGAGATCTTTCAGAAAACCCAAAAGATCAAGGACCAGGCCAAGTACAAGGAAGAAATAAAAGGGGCGAAGGAGAACTTCAGAAAGGCCTTGCCCTATCTGGAAAAGGCCCATCAACTGAAACCGGATGACCGGACCACCATGAACTCCCTGAAAAACCTTTATGCAAGAATGAAAGGGGAGGAGTACGAGAAGAAGTACAAGGAGATGAAAAAGAAGCTGGAGAACTGATCGGAAAAAACTTCTTTATTGCCACTTATCGATTCCATTTACCGAAAGTGGATCATCCTGTGCATCCCCCCATTTTGGCTCGGTATTTTGTTGACCACATGAGAAAAAAGTGATGATCTCTGACCCAGGCTTTGAAGCCTTTTACTTTGAAAGGGGGCTGAAAGCAAGGATCAAAGTGCAAGCACGGAAAAGTTCATTTAAAACATCTGAGACCATGAAAAGCATCAAACTCCTGATCCTGTCAGCCATTGCGATCTCCGCGGTCTCCTTAACAACACAGGGAGATGATGAGAAGAAAATGATGGAGATCCTGAAAAAGCATTTCAATGCTATGGGATACGAAAAAATGGAAAAATTTGAAACGATCATTATGAAAGGCAAGGTAGATCGTGGTGGGATGAAAATGCCCTTTAAATTGATCAAAAAGCGGCCCGGCAAGATCCGACAGGAATTCAAATTCCAAAGCGACAAATATGTGACCGCTTACGATGGGAAGGAAGGATGGACCATTCGGCCTGGAATGTCAGCCAGTAAAAAGGCGCAGGACCTGACCGGGGAGCGACTTAAACGTTTAAAGGACCGCACCAGTTTTGAGGATCAACTATACCACTACAAGGAAAAAGGATATGAAGTAGAGTACGAGGGGGAAGAAAAAATGGAAGGGACCCCTGTCTACCATATTAAATTAATAAAGGATGATAAAGAAACGGTCCATTATTATATAGGGAAAGGGAACTATGTCCTGCTTAAGAGGAAAACAAAAAGCACCAATGAAGAAGGGAAGGAACAGTCCTTTGAATTGGTCTATAGCAATTACAAAAAGAAGAAGGGCATTCCCTTTTCCTATGTACAGGAGATGGGAAGTGGTGGAAATGGCCAGTCCAGCAAGATCGTGATCGAAGAGATCGAGATCGGGAAAAAAGTTCCGGATTCAAAATTTGAGAGGCCCACCGGGAAAAAGAAAAAGGGCGAGGATTGATCCTTTAATATCCTATTCATGGTCTTCCGAAATCCCATTTCATATGTCCTCATACTTGCAATGTGTTTTGGTAGTGGCCTCGTTAAAAAAGCCGGGGCCCAAAATATAACCAAACATACATTCGGTGAAATAAAGGCGAGGCATATCGGACCTGCTACAATGAGTGGGCGGATAACCTCTCTGGATGCGCTCGATTATGATTTCCAAACCTTATATGTGGGTACCGCTGGTGGAGGGGTGTGGAAAAGCACCAATGGAGGCACGACCATGGAGCCGGTCTTCGACGAGCACATTCAATCCATTGGTGACGTCACGATCGACCAACGCCATCCCGATACGGTATGGGTCGGTACAGGAGAGACCTGGACCAGGAACAGTGTTGGCTACGGCAATGGTATCTACGTGACCTACAATGGCGGGGATGATTGGAAACACATGGGACTCGGGAATACCCGGCGTATTCAGCGGGTCCTGGTCCATCCAAAGGACCCTCAGACCATTTATGTGGCGGCCCTCGGTCACCTATTCGGCCCCAACAAGGAGCGCGGCGTTTACAGATCGACCGATGGAGGTAAGACCTGGGAAAAGGTCCTTTATGTTGATGACCTGACCGGATGCTCTGAATTGGCTTTGGACCCCTCCGATCCCGACATTCTCTATGCGGGGATGTGGCATTTTTGGCGCAAGCCATGGTTTTTTCAGTCCGGCGGCCAGGGCAGTGCCCTTTACCGGACCACGGATGGAGGAGAAAACTGGAAAGAGCTCGAAAAGGGGCTTCCAAAGGATGACACCTTGGGACGGGTATCCGTAGCTGTGTCACCCATTCAACCGAATATTGTTTATGCCTTAATGGAATCTGACAGCACTGGGCTTTACAGGTCAAGCGATAGGGGGGATTCCTGGAAAAAAGTGAACAGTACCTCACCAGTGGTTCAACGCCCCTTCTACTTTTTCAATATCTATCCCGACCCCCAGGATACTGGAAGGGTCTATAAACCCGGGTTCAACCTCGCGGTGAGCAAGGATAGTGGAAATACCTTTGGGTCGCCGGGCATCAGAGGGTCCAGTATTCATCCCGACCATCATGCCATGCACATCGATCCCCAGGATAACGACAACATTTACATAGGAACGGATGGGGGTGTATACTTTTCGCGAGATAAAGGAAATACCTGGAACATGATAAGGGACCTCCCGGTGTCAACGTATTATCACGTAAGTGTGGATAATGAAAGGCCGTACCGGGTATATGGCGGCCTTCAGGATAACGGAAGCTGGATCGGTCCCTCCGCGAGTGGAGGCGGGATCAACAATTGGGATTGGAAGAATGTGGGCGGGGGTGATGGATTTTACTGTTATCCCGATAAGGAGAACGAGAACATCATCTACTACCAATCCCAGGGTGGCAATATCAGCAGGCACTATAAGAACACGAACGAATCCAAGAATATCCAACCCCACCGCTCGAAGGGAGAAGAGGAACTCCGTTTTAACTGGGATACCCCGGCGATCTTCTCTGACGATGGGAAACGCATGTACATCGGCGCCCAGTACCTTTTCCGTACATCCAACAAGGGAGATAGCTGGAAAAGGATCTCTCCCGATCTTACCACCGATGATCCCGCTAAACAAAACCAAGAAGAATCCGGTGGTCTAACGATCGACAATTCCAAAGCCGAAAACCATTGTACCATCGTTACCATAGACGAATCGCCGCACGATAAAAAGGTTATCTGGGTCGGCACGGACGATGGGAACCTTCAATTAACGCGCAACGGCGGGGAAAGTTGGAAGAATGTCGTTGATAATATCCCTGGCCTCCCCGATAATACCTGGTGCTCTTACGTGGAATCGAGTCCTCATAAGGCAGGGACGGCGTTTGTGACCTTCGATGGTCATAAGAACGGGGATTTCTCGAGTTATCTTTATAAGACGACCGATCATGGGGAAAGCTGGAAAGCGATCGCGGACACGAACGTGAAAGGATACTGTCACGTCATAAGACAGGATCCCGAGGACCCGGACCTTTTGTATCTGGGCACGGAACTGGGGCTTTATTTCTCCATGAACGGAGGCAAAAGGTGGACCCGTTTTAAAGGGAACCTACCCAAAGTTTCCATTCGGGATATGGTCTTTCAAAAGCGGGAAAATGACCTGGTCATGGCTTCCCACGGTAGAGGGGTGCTGATCGTTGATGACTTGACGCCCCTCCGGGACCTTGAGCCCGCGGACTTGAATAGCCCTGTTGCGTACCTTTCATCAAAACCCTTGGTGAAAAAAGACCTTTCCGGGGGCTTAAGGTTCAACGGGGATGCGGATTTTGTGGGAGACAATCCACCTCAGGCCGCGCAGATCACGTATTACCTCAAGAAGCGGCACATTTTCGGAGAATTCAATATCGAGATATTCAATGAAGAAGGGGAGAAGGTCAAAACCCTCGCAGCCGACTCCCGAAAAGGGATCAACCGGGTAAGTTGGAATCTCCGACGGGAAAGGCCGAAAGTACCGAAATCCCCCTCTCTGGCACGGGGTGTGATCCGGGGGCCGTCCTATGCCGCCGGTACGTATACCGTAAAACTCAACAAAGGGGACTCGACTTATAAAGGGCAAGTAACGATCAAGAACGATCCGCGGTCACCCCATTCCAAAGCAGCCCGGGAAAAGCAACACGAAACCGTTATGAAAGCTTATCATTTGTTGGAGGACCTGGCCTACTTGGATCATAAGGTGAAAGCAATAAGAGACCAGGCAGATTCTTTAAGCGGGGTAGAAAAGGTAAGGGATGCACTTCAGGATCGGCTGAGGTCTTTGCGCAATGAAATGGACTCCGTTCATAAAAAACTGACCGCTACCAAGACGGGTGGTATTACAGGAGAACAGGAACTCAGGGGCAAGGTAGGAAGCATTTATGGGGATGTTATGGGGTACAAAGGAAGGCCAACGGATTCCCAAATAGAACGGCTCAATAACCTTGAACAGACCATCCGGAGCATTGAATCGGACATCAATGAATGGATCGATACCGATCTCGCCGATCTGAATGAGCAGATTCAAAATAAGGATGTGGGACCGATCTCCATTCCTTCCCGGGAGGCTTTCGAATCCGGGAATGATTAAGTCCGTCGGCTTGTATGTACACGATCATTTTAAATGATATGTACATTCTCACTTGATGCACGTTTTTTTTCTAAGGGTCAGAAAAAAATGTTTCAATTCCTTACCTTTGTGGTGATCGGAAATAAAGATCATCGGTCCTAAGACCCCATGACCCTTATCAGAAACCTGAACAATTTCCTGTTTAAAGCCCCTGCTCATACAACAGGGCTCTTTGGAGCGTTGCCATGCATTTTGCTCCTCGGAGCAATGCTTTGGAGTTTCCCCCTTATTGGTCAGAAC
>CAYVSK010000073.1:0-12972 GCA_964453635.1 uncultured Weeksellaceae bacterium
TACCGCTGAGCTATTCTCGCTTATCCCGGCAAGGGAGCCGAAAGGGGCCCCTTCCTGTCTCGGACGGGAACAAAATTAAAGAAAAAATATCCTTGAAAAAAGGGTTCGGACCAGCCTTTTCTTTTATTCTTTCCCGGCCAATTTTTTGATCTCGTTCAATTTCATCAATGCCTCCACTGGAGTAAGGGCATTGATATCGGCATTGAGGACCTCGTCACGGATCTGCTGGAGCACGGGATCATCGAGCTGAAAGATGCTCATCTGCATACTTTGGCCGTTCTCGGAACTTTTTCGCATCTTTTCCCGGCGTTCGCTCTCTTCGGTATCCTTTTCCTCCAATTCCTGCAACAACTTTCCGGCCCGGTTCACCACTTCTTCAGGCATACCGGCCCTTGAGGCTACGTGGATCCCAAAACTGTGTTCGCTCCCACCCGCTTGTAGTTTTCTCAGGAAGATCACTTTGTCATCGACTTCCTTCACCGCAACATTAAAGTTTTGGATCCGGCTGAACTGATCGGCCATTTCGTTCAACTCGTGATAATGGGTTGCAAAAAGGGTTCGCGGATGTGCCCCGGGGCCTTCGTGGAGATATTCAGCAATGGCCCAGGCAATGGACATCCCATCATAGGTGCTCGTGCCGCGGCCGATCTCATCAAGAAGGACCAGGCTCCGCTCGGATATGTTGTTGAGGATGCTGGCCGTCTCGTTCATTTCGACCATGAAGGTGGATTCCCCCGAGGAAATGTTGTCGGAGGCCCCGACCCGGGTAAAGATCTTGTCCACGATGCCGACCCGGGCTGAGGCGGCCGGGACAAATCCGCCCATCTGGGCCAGTAGAACGATCAAAGCCGTTTGCCTGAGCAGTGCCGATTTTCCGGCCATATTGGGGCCGGTGATCATCATGATCTGTTGTTCAGCATCATCCAGGTAAACATCATTGGCCACATATTCTTCATCCACGGGAAGTTGCTGTTCGATCACGGGATGCCGGCCGGAGCGTAAGTCCAGGACCCGTCCCTGATCGATATCGGGCCTGACGTAGTCGTGATCAACAGCCACCCTTGCCAGGGAAAGGAGACAGTCCAGGCGAGCCACGATAGCGGCATTTTTCTGAACAGGCTCAATGGAACCCGCGATCCCTTCGATCAGATCGCCGAATAAGCGCCCCTCCAACTCCAGGATCTTCTCCTCTGCTCCCAGGATCTTGGATTCCAATTCTTTTAATTCCTCGGTAATGTAACGCTCAGCATTGACGAGGGTTTGTTTCCGGATCCAACGCTCCGGGACCTTGTCGCGATGGGTGTTCCGCACTTCAATATAATACCCGAATACACTGTTATAAGCCACCTTCAAGGACGGAATACCGGTCTCGTCGGTAAGCCTTTGTTGGAGCTCGAAGAGCTTATCCCGACTGGAGTGGGTCATCTCGCGCAATTCATCCAGTTCCTCACTCACGCCATCACGAATGACCCCGCCCTTACTCACCTGAACCGGGGGATCGTCCTGGATCTCCATAGCGATCCTTTCCCGGATCGGATCACAGCGGTCGATCTCTTCACCGATCCTTTTTAATTCGGAAAGCTCACTCGAGCCACATTGCTCTTTTACGGGACCGAGTGCCTCCAATGCCTTTCCCAGCTGGACCACCTCTCGGGGTGTAATACGCCCCACGGACACTTTTGAGATCAAGCGTTCAAGGTCACCCATCCCTTCCAATTGCTCCCGTACAATATCCGCCTGGTCGGTGTATCGGGTGAAATGCTCCACGACATCGGCCCTTTTACGGATCGGCTCACTTTCTTTCAAAGGAAGGACCACCCATCGCTTCAGTGTCCGGGCACCCATGGGCGTTACGGTCCGGTCAAGGATGTGGAGCAGGCTTACCGCATCCGGATGAGCGGGAGAAAGGAGTTCCAGGTTCCGGATGGTGAACTTGTCCAGCCAGACGTAATGTTCTTCTTCGATCCGGGATATGGAGGAAACATGACTCAGTTGTTCGTGTTGGGTCCGTTTCAGGTATTGGAGGATCCCGCCGGCGGCGATGACCCCGAGGTCGAGTTCCTGAATACCGAAACCCTTTAACGAATCGGTCCCGAAATGCCCGAGCAGGATATCATCAGCAAATTCCCGTGTATAGACCCAATCATCGAGCTGATACGTGTAAAAACCCTTGCCGAAATGTTCCTCGAAGCTGTCCTTTTTCTCCTTTTGAAAAAGGACCTCATTCGGCCCGAAACTCTGTAGCAATTTGTTTACTTGTTCGAGCCCCCCTTCCGAGATCATGAACTCGCCGGTAGAAATATCGAGAAAAGCCACCCCGGCCCGATCCTTTTCCAGGTGAACGGAGGCAAGAAAGTTGTTCTCCCGGTTGTCGAGGATCTTATCGTTGTAGGCCACACCCGGTGTCACCAATTCCGTTACGCCCCTTTTTACGATCTTTTTAGCCTGACTCGGGTCCTCAAGCTGGTCGCAGATGGCCACCCTTTCCCCGGCCCTGACCAGTTTGGGCAAATAGGTATCCAGCGCATGATGGGGTATACCGGCCAGATCGACAGAGGAGGCGGCCCCATTCTGACGTTTGGTAAGAACGATCCCAAGGATATCCGCAGCTCGCCTGGCATCATCCCCGAACAATTCGTAAAAATCCCCGATCCGGAACAAGAGGAGGGTATCCGGATATTTGGCCTTGACTTTGTAATATTGCTCCATCAAGGGCGTCTCACCGCCCTTTTTTCCTTTTTTGGAGGCGTTCTTTTTCTTTTGCGTCTTTTCCTGCTGAGCCACTTGAACGTCGGTTTTAAAGCAATATTCGGGACCACCGAAGGATAAAAATAAAAAACGGAAAAAGCCTTCGGACCACGGTACTAAGCGGATTTATCAACGATCGTTGAAAAGATCACCCACGAATTGAAATATGGCCAGAAAATTAAAGAACGAGGAACTCGACCGCCTCACCCCGGAAACTTTCAAAAATGCGGAGAAGACCCCGCTAATGGTCATCCTGGAAAATGTTCGGAGCATGCACAACGTGGGGACCATTTTCCGTACCTGTGACGCTTTTCGGATCGAGGCTCTTTATTTAACGGGATATACGGGCCAACCTCCCCATCGGGACATCCTGAAGACCGCTTTGGGAGCCACAGAATCAGTCCACTGGGAACACTTCAAAGACCCCGACCATGCGCTCGATAAGGCGGAGGCGGAGGGGAGAACGATCCATGCCGTCGAACAGACAATGGATGCTATCCCATTGCACACCTTGCGACCGGACCTCAAAAAGCCCCATGCCTTGGTATTCGGCAATGAGGTGGAAGGGGTCACGCAAAAAACGGTGGACCGCTGTCACAAGGCCATCGACATCCCCCAATTCGGCACGAAACACTCCTTCAATATTGCAGTAGGTGCCGGGATCGTGTTGTGGGAGTTCATTCGGGGGAGGATCGATGGGAGGACAGACAGCTAAGAAAATAGGAAAGTGAGCGGGTGGGACCTATACCGATAACCCATGACCAATCAGCTACCTATCCTTCCTTTTCCCCAATATAACGGGCGATCTTCCGGGCATGATCCCGGCCATTCTCGATGAACACCCGTTCCGTACGGACACCGGCGGCAACGGTTCCGCACAGGAAAAGGCCGGGAATGGAGGTCTCCAGACTATCATCATCGAGGTCCACCGTGAGCTCGTCAGGATCGACCCTTAGTCCGACCTTTTCCAAAAAGGCCTTATCCGGGAGGTAACCAACGAGCAAATAGACAACATCGGCGGAGAGTGTATCCATTTCCCCGCTCTCCAGGTCCGAAATGACAAGCTCCTTTTCTCCGATCCGCTGCACCGATCTATTGAAAAGCGCCCGGATATGCCCTTCTTTTATCCGATTCTGGAGATCCGGGACCAACCATTTCTTGGCAGTCGGCTTAAGGTCAGCTCCCCTATGGACAAGGGTTACGCGGGCATCGTGGCGATAAAGTTCCAGGGCAGCCTCAATAGCAGAATTGCCACCCCCGACCACGACCACGTCCAACAAAGCATCCGGATAAGGCCGCCGGTAATAATGGCTCACATGGGAGAGATCCTCCCCCGCTACACCGAGCTTACGAGGCACGTCGAAATAGCCGGTGGCGATCACCACGTAGCGAGCCCTGTATTCCGTACCATCAGCGGTCGTCACGACGAAGCCCGTTTCCTTTTCCGATCCTTTTTCCCCAACGATGTCGGTGACCTCGGTGTACAAACGAATATCGAGTTCGTAGTAAAGGGCGACCTTCCGGTAATACTGGATCGCCTCGTTGCGTGTGGGTTTGATATTGGAAGTGGGAAAGGGGATATCACCAATGGCGATGTTCTCGGGCGTGGAGAAAAAGGAAAGCCGGTCGGGATAGTTCAGGAGGGACTCGGTGACCCCACCCTTTTCAATGATGAGCGCATCCAGCCCCTGCTTTTGGAGTTCAATGGCCGCCGCCAGGCCACAGGGACCACCCCCGACCACAACGACATCCCGCTTTCGCTTTTCTTCGGTGTCCATAACGCCGGGCACAAATTAAAAAAGCCGCCTCCAAAAAGGAGACGGCTTTTTCGGGAGGGGAAACTTGTTCTCGGCTCATTGAAGAGCAGAACTAAATTCAGAATTGTCCCAGTAATCGATGAACTCGACATCCGTTTTGGCCTTGTCAGCCAATTCGGGATCCTTTTGAACGGCGGATTTGAGGTTGTTGATCACCATGTCATCCTTGCCCTTTCGAGCCCCGATAATGGCCTTGAGGTAATAACCGAGCGCCTCATCAGAAGCAGGAGAACCATCCAAGGCCCGAACAGCCCCATCGGTATCCTCGTTGAGCGTCTTGACCAGGGCCACATTAAAGGTCTGATGCCCCTTCATGTTCTGAATGGCATTGTCATAAAGGCCGTTTTGAATATTTACAAGGCCCAGGTTGTACGCTGCCTTTTTGGAAGTCCCCTTGGCACTCTTAAAGTGTTCAGCGGCCTTATCGCGAGCCCCGTTGATCCGGTGAACGACACCACGGTTGTTCCGCGTTGTGGCATTCTTCTCAAGGTCGAGGGCCTTACTGAATTTCTTTTTGGCCTTTTTCAGCTTGTTCTGCTGCATGAGCACATACCCCAAATTGTTGTGGGTCCGCCAATCGTTCGGGTATTGTTTCGCAGCGGAGCGATAGACCTGCAGTTTTTGCCCCATGTCGTCAATGAGACTGCCGGCCTTGAGGATCTCTTCCTTGGTCAGGGAATCGGGGTTGGACTTCGCAAGGGACCTGAGCTCCTCATTGGATTTCCCCACCCGGTCATAATGAAGATGGATCTTTGAACGCCGAAGATCGGGTAGGATCTGCTCCTCGATCTTCTTGTAAGTCTTGGCCACATTCCGGATCTCTTTTTCACGCTGCTGCTTGTCCTGATTCATCTTCAGGATCCGGATCACGACGTCCTTGTCCTTCAGATCGGATTTTTCCATTGCCTTCTTGAAACCTTCCCAGTCCTCGCCTTTGGGGTTTTTGCTAAAGAAACCCTTGTCCTTCTCGAGTTCATTTTCCGAGAAAATGTCCTCAACCACTTCCTGAGCGGAAGAAGCGCGATCCTTGGCCAGATCCTCATTCAGGTCCAATTCCCCTTCGGGAGAGGCATAGGATTCTATATTCACCGCTTTGAGCTTGAACGCGTCACTATCAGAGGCCATTTTAACGAAATCCTTGAAAGCCTGAATGTCATCATCCTTCAGTTCGGAACGCCGGACCCGCGATTTGTTGACCACATAATGGATCACAGCCTTTTGCTTGTGCGCGGTGGTCCGCTGGAAATTGTCCTCCGCCATCATGAGCTTGTCATCGCTTCTCATGAGATAGGGTGTTGTGATCACCCCCCGGACCAGGGTATCGGAGGTGAATTCCGCTTCTTTGTTGCCTTTTTCCCCGTGAAGGCGGACCTGAAGACCAGAATTCTTCATGGCATCCTTGTAGGCAACTTTGTCGGAATAAGAAAAGGATTTGGCCTCTTTTCGGGGTACAGTGGCATGGTTCTCGGTCACGTCCTCCCCTTGAAAAGTCTTGCTCTTGAACTCGGTCTTGCCATCGTCATACACCAATTCAGGTGTGGCTTCGATAATGGCCTTTTTGTGAAAGGACTTTTCCGCGAACTTCACGTTCACGTTGATCTCTACGCTATCCCCCCGGACCCGAAGAGGATCGGGTTCAACACTGTATTCCGGCAATGGGTCTATGATCTTGCACCCGCTCATGGTCATGATACCGAGGGCTACGATGGGGAGGAAGCTCCTTTTGAGGCGATCCATTATAATACGATTTGATTCAACTTTCGGACGGGTGCAATATTAATCAAAGTTTTCAATAATGAAAAATCCGTTTTTTTCAAAAATGGGGATCCGAAGCCCCCTTAGAAGCAAGTCCTTTCAGGACTTCGCGCATCCAGGAGCGCTTGAAGTTCCCGCGCAAGCTCCGCTGTGCTTTTTGTCCTACCCGCTTCAACGGTTTCCAGAAAAACGACCGGATAGGAGCGGGGCGTTTCCAGAAAGTCCCGGTAACCATTCTCGATCGCCCGCAAATAGGCCTCGGAAATATGCCCTTCAAAGCTGCGCCCCCTTTCCGCGATATTTTTCATGAGTTGAGCGACCGGAGACCGGAGATAGACCAACAGATCCGGTGCAGGCAGGGCCGCCTCCATCCTTTCATAAGCCGCTTTGAAAAAGCGCCATTCATCCGCCCGAAGGTTTTGAGCAGCAAAGATCCTGGAGCGGCCAATGAAATGGTCCGCCACCACAAGCGAATGAAAAAGGTCCGGGTGGGCCACACACTCCCTTAGTTGCTGATAGCGTTCCGCCAGAAAGAACATCTCCAGCGGGAACGCATATGGGTCGGGGTTCTTATAGAAATCGGACAAATAAGGATTCTCGGCGAACCTTTCGTAGACCGGAAAAACATCGGACCGTTCCGAAAAGTTCTGGACAAGACTCGTTTTACCGGCCCCGATATTGCCTTCTATGACAATATGGTAGTAGGCCATTCGCGAGGAGGGGTCTTAAGCTTTCGGACCCGGAGTGGGTCGGGGCAATCCCGCAACAATTGATCGATCCTTTGATCGAGTACTGGATGGACAAGATCCCCGGCAAGCTCATTCAAAGGCTCGAGCGTAAAACGCCGGAAATGCATACGCGGATGGGGAATTGTCAATTCAGGGGTCTCCATGCAACGTTCTCCGTAGAACAGGATGTCGATATCGAGGACCCGGCTTTCATAGCGCGGACCCCGCGATCCCCGTTCCCTTCCGAGGAAATGCTCGATCTCTTTCAGTTCCCTTAAAAGCCGCTGCGGTGATAAGGTCGTGCGTAAAACGACCACCTGATTGATAAAGGGCGTATCATCCTGAAAACCCCAGGGTTCTGTCTCGTAGAGGGAAGAACGGGCCTCTATGGTCCCGCATTTCTCCCTTATGAGAGCAAGTGACCGCTCCTGGTACCCGACGCGGTCACCTCGATTCCCACCCAATAAGAGAAAAGCTCGTTCCATCCGGGAAATTTCCTTGAACGCACGAATTTACCGAGATCGGGAAGACCGCACCCGTTTTGTTAAGATCTTGTGTAACCTTTGTTGAAACTTGTCGTAGGAAGGCCGGCTGATCGACGCAACTCGTGTAAAAGAAACCAAGAAGGACATGTTGAGATCGTGGAAAGGATCCTGCTTCGGAGCGCTTGCGCTCATCACCCTTATCTCGGCCGTGGATGCGCAACCTGCTGAAAAGCGCTATTCAACCCAGGAGTACATCCAAAAATGGAAGGATGCGGCCATCTATCAAATGCATCAACACGGTATCCCGGCCAGTATCACCCTGGCCCAGGGCATCCTCGAAAGCGATCGGGGGAACAGTCCACTGGCACGGTACGCCAACAATCATTTCGGCATTAAGTGTCACAAGACCTGGGATGGAAGAACATTCAGAAAGGACGACGACCGAGAGAATGAGTGTTTTCGCCGCTATACCGATGCCTCGGGCTCCTATGCGGACCATTCGCAATTTCTCCTTAGCAGGGAACACTACGAAAAACTCTTCACCTATAAACGGACGGCTTACAAAAAATGGGCCCGGGGATTGAAAAAAGCCGGATATGCGACCGATCCGGCTTATGCATCCAGACTGATCGAGCTGATCGAACGGTATGAACTCCACCGCTACGACCGTTCGAAAAAGCTGGCTTCGAGCAAACAGGAAAGCATTCCAGAGGCCAAACCAAAGGCGGATATCGATGATACCACAAAGAAAGACGGATCGGGGGTGGACCTACAGAAAGAACGGAAGGTCAAGGACCACGAGAACGATATCGATTATGTCGTTGCCCGTCGCTTCGATAACATTGCAGCTATCGCGGCAGACCTCAACATGCGGGAGAGCCGGATAAGGAAATACAACGAGCTCGACCCGGACGACAAGATCGACAAGGGCGACATCATCTTCCTACAACCCAAGCGAAACAAGGCCAGAAGGGATTTCCATTACGTCGCCAAAGGAGAAACAATGTATGGGATCGCCCAGCAATACGGGATCAAACTGGATAAGCTCTACCAAAAGAATTGTATGGAAGAAGGTGCAAAACCGGAACCCGGGGATAAGCTATTTCTGCGCAAGGGCCAAGGTTGTTCGGGTCAAAAAGCGGGATTGCTACAGCGCCTCTTCGGCAAGAAGACAAAGTGAACTTTTTTATTTTTGCCCCTGATCGGATGATCTTTCATCCAAAACAATCATCGTGCACAAGCATTTCCTGATCTTCCTCGTTCCATTACTGAGCTTCGCCCTGACCCTGGAAGCCCGGGGCCAGAAAGGCCAAGGGGCTGGTGCCGACTGTGATTTCAAGGCTGGCAAGGAACGATGTATGGAAGAGATCGGGGACTTTACGTACAGCAGCTCCAGGATCGACCGCATGAAGGCGCAAAAAGAGCCAGTCCGCAAAAATGTGGTGATCCCGCTTTTCTACGACCAACCCTACAGACTGATCCTCGACCGAACGGATGCCCCACCCGGGACCAATGTGACCATCTTCGACAAATCCCCAGAGGAATTCGGGCGCCGGGAGCTTTTTACCACAGAAGAAGCATCAAGCGAGAAAAAGGTCTTCGTCTACGAACCGCCCGAAGATGCAAGCCGGGTGAATGTCCAGTACAACACCGCAGGCGGCGGCGAAGGTGAGAAAGGTTGTGTCGTCCTCGTCGTGAGCTACGGTTTGGATATGGGTCGATAAGCGCCTCGATCAGCACCCGATCATCCCAGAGATCCGATAAAAGCATGCCCTCCTCCGGGCCACCTTTACATCCACCAAATGGCCCGGAACTGGACCATAATGCTCCTTGCCCTAATGCTCCCGCTAAATGGCAAAGGGCAGGACCGGAAGGCCGATACGGCAAGATCGATCCTCGATCGGGTGAGCGGTTCCTTCCGCCCCCGGGCGGACCTTCTCCATGATTTTCCCGCTTCCTTCCCCTTCCGTCCTGAATGCAGCATCGGAGCGGGCCATCAGACCTCTTTCCTGGTAAAAGGAACAGGGACCCAATACATCACAGCACTCCTGCCAAAGCAAAAAGGGGGGTGGGGACTGGGCCTATCTTCCTTCGGATATCACTTGTGGCAGGAACGGAAGTTTTGGTTCGGCTATGGCCTCCAACTCAGTGACGGATTCGCTGCCGGGTTGCGTTTCGATTACGAGCGCTACGGACCGGGTCGAGGCCCTGAAAAAAAACAGCACCTGATCATCGCAGGCGGGGTCTCTGTAAGACCAACCCCGACCCTCTTCATCGGTTCAACGATCGAAAACCCCCAGGGACAGATCCCATTGGAGAAGAATGGCACGGATCCCAAGGTCGCACCACTCCGTTTCAGGATCCGCGTAAGAAGGGAGGTATCGGATAAAAGTGCCCTGAAGCTGACCTTTCACAAAACATTGGGAACCCCCGTATCCATCCGGACCTCGGGCGCTCTCAGGATCACCCCTGGGCTCGGGGTCCGGGCCGGATTGAACACCACCCATCTCTCCCCTGCTTTCGGGCTTTGGTACCGATGGAAAAGCCTGGAATTGAATCTGGGTTCCTCCGTGCACCCGAGACTTGGAGTTACCCCCCATTCCACCCTGACTTACCACTTTGACAGAAATTCGCCGTGAGAACCGTGACCATGCTCATAATGGCTTGCACCCTGGCCCTTCCATCCCTTCCTTCAAAGAGCCAATTTTCCCTTATGGAGCCAACCCTGGATAATACCTCAGCATTGCGGCACCATTTGGAGAAAGAGGGTCGGGGTGCCGATGAACAAGGGAACAAAAGGCTCAGGGGCGCCATCCGCCATTTCTACTACGAGGATCCTTTGGACCTCAACAGCGCCACTCAGGATGACCTGAACGCCATTCCCTTCCTTGCTCCCCATCACATAATCAACTTCCTGGAATACAGAAAAAAACACGGAAAACTCCTTTCCATTTATGAAATTGAGCTCATCAGAGGATTCGACCGCAAACTCATCGAAAGACTCCTTCCTTTCGTACAGGTCGGAGAAGGTACAGCAAAGGAGACCCTGCCGACCCTTCCCGATCGCTTTCGCCTGGCAGATAACAACCTTATCCTTCGATACGACCGGGTGCTGGAAAAACAAGCGGGATTTCACAACAATGGGGCATGGATCGGCTCCCCCGGTGGGCTATATCTCCGTTATAGACGCACTTTCGGTGACGAAATGAGCGTCGGAATGACCGCGGAAAAGGATCCCGGGGAAGCCTTTTTCGGACCCCATCAAAAAAAGGGTTTCGACTTTTATTCCGGCCATTTCTACGCTGAAAAGGTCGGTCCGTTCAAAAAATTGGTCCTCGGGGACTATCAAACGGACCTTGGACAAGGGATCACGTTCAGCGGCGGGAATGCCTTCAATTTCGGAAATGACCCGGCCGGTGACCGAAAGGCCGGCGGTATCGACCCATACACCTCGGCCGGCGAATGGGGGTTCTACCGGGGTGGGGCCCTGGAAGCGGGAATCGGCCCCGGAGACCTCTCGCTGTTCTACAGCAACAAGGCATTGGATGCGACCATTCAAAAAGGGGGAACGAACGGGAAAGGGATCATTTCATTCCGCCGGTCCGGGAACCACCGTCTGGCCCGATCGCTGGAGAGGAAACACAATACGCGTGGGCAACGGACAGGGATATCCTATGCCATCCGGGAAGGATCTTATCAAATCGGGGTATCGGGGCTACAAAGCAATATGGACCTGCCGGTATTGAAAAGCAAAGAACTTCGGGAGCTCCACGATCCGATGGGCAAAAAGTTCCGGCAGGGCGGTATCGACTACCGTATAAAAGCCGGACCCATCATCTTTTTCGGGGAATCCGCCCTTATGCAAGGCACCCCGGCCAGTGCCCACATCCACGGAAGTTCCATCCGAATGCACGAAAGGCTCACCCTCGGGGTCCGCTACCGTAGGATCCCGCCGGGTTTCGGGGGACCGTTGAACGCGCTTTCCGATAACGAAAGGGAATGGGACCTCGGGATCCGCTACATCCCTTTCAAGGGGATCCGGCTAAAGGGTCATGCAGGCACAAGCCGGCGTCCCTGGCTTTCCTATCGCCGCCACGCACCCTCCCTGAACAAAGAATGGATGTTACGAGTATCCTGGGAAAGGCCGGATCGGAGCAGCCTTTCCCTGCGGGTCCGCCATAAAGACCGGGAGATGGACCGCTCCGAGCAAAAGGGCCATGGCGTCCCGAAGCTCATGTACCGCAAAAAAGAGGAATATCGACTCGACCTCGAACATCGCCTGAGTGAAGCCCTAAGGTTAAGTACCCGTGTGGCCCTGAACTCATTTCAACCAGCAACCGAGCCTTCGAAGAAAGGAGCACTCCTATACCAGCAAGTATCCTGGGACGCAAAGCAGCTTCCCTTTTCTTTGCGCCTCCGTTCGGCCATTTTTGAGACCGCTTCCTATTCCAATCGCTTCTATGCCTACGAACACGATGTCCTCTACGACCTAAGGGTCCCTACCTATCACGGGGAGGGGAGCCGGACCTACTTTCTCCTCCGTTACGGGATAACAGAACGCTTCACTGCCTGGATGCGGGCCGGCCATTGGTACTACCCGTTTGATGAGTCGGTCGGGACCGGTCCCCGCAAGATCCCCGGAAAACGGAAGACCGAATTGAAATGGCAGATCCGCTGGAAATTCTGAGAGTTTTCTGTAAAGGAAAGGTTCACGCAGGGACCACAGTGAAGGACAGACGCCGAATGAACCCCTCAGCTAAAGGACCTGAACCGTGAAACCCATTCGCCGGAGCTCCTCCCAAAAACCCGGATAGGATTTCCGGACCACATCGGGATCCGCAATGTCTATCCGGCCCGCCGGAATGGCCAGGGGGGCAAACGCCATCGCCATACGGTGATCGTTGTAAGTATTGACCGGAGTGGCGAGTTCTTCATCTGACGGGCGGAAACCCCACCCTCCTTTCACTTCCAGTGCATCTTCGGCTTCCCGGACATCCACTCCCAATCTCCCAAGTTCCAGGGAAAGTGCCCCGATGCGGTCGCTTTCTTTGATGCGAAGGGTCCGCAATCCTTCGAGCTGAAGGTCCAAACCGATCCCTGCAGCCGTGCAGGCCAGGGTCTGAGCCAGGTCCGGGTGGTCGGAACAATCCACCCGAAGACCGGTAGGCGCATTTTTCGATCCCTTATTTCTGAGTTCGATCTCCCATTTCGTATCCACCACCTCCAGACCAAAGCCCTTAAAAATGCCGGAAACAGCCGAATCACCCTGAACACTATCCCTACTGAGCCCGCCTAAGCGAATGCTCGAACCCTTGGCCAGGGCAGCGACCTCGAACCAATAGGAGGCCGCGGTCCAATCCGCTTCGACCCGATAAGTGGACCCCCCTTTGTAGCTACTGGGCCCTATCCGGATCCCTTCCTCCCCTTCTTCCGGCTCGA
>CAYVSK010000074.1:0-12531 GCA_964453635.1 uncultured Weeksellaceae bacterium
AGAGTTGTCCGCGAGAAAGGGGGGCATATTACCGTGGTAAAGTGATCCTTATCAATTTGTAATGAGGGGCTAAGCTTAAAGAAAGGGCTTATTTGTTTACTATCCATTATTTAACATAATATAAATTATCGGACAAATACTCAAAAAATCCACATGAAGGATCTTTTAAAACCCAATTTTTTTTGATCTTTAAAAGATCATCTCAACAGATCGATGGTCTGTTTCTTGTGGTACGCTCCTGAAAAAAGATAGTGGCTTAAAATCAGGATCCAAAATGGGCCAATATTCCATAAAAGACCTGGCGGACCTTAGCGGCATAAAAGCCCATACGATACGCGCCTGGGAAAAGCGCTACGGGATCCTCGAACCCTGGAGGACCGAGACCAACATCCGCTATTACGATGACAAACAACTCCGGAGGGTACTGAATATAAGTACCATGTTGGAGAATGGTTCCAGGATCTCGAGTATCGCTCAAATGGATGATGAGACCATCAATGAGCGGATCCAGCAACTATTGGAGCATCCCTTAAGCGGACATGACGGTGCCTTGACGGTCATTCACCAAATGATCTCAGCTGGGTCCGCCTTCGATGAAGCGCTCTTTGAGAAAGCCTTTTCAACCGCCTTATTGAAGTACGGTATCGAAGATGCTTACAAAATGGTGTTCTATCCTCTCCTATACCGGATCGGACTGATGTGGCAGGCCAAAAAGATCTTCCCGGCACAGGAACATTTCCTTTCCAATCTCCTCAAACAAAAATTCTTTTCTTCTATCGATGCCTTGCCGCCCGTAAGAGAAAGTGAGGACCGTTGGGGATTGTTTCTCCCGGAGGATGAGGATCATGAGCTCGGGCTCCTGATGTCTTATTATATGCTCAAAAAACGCGGCAAACAGGCCATATATTTCGGCCAAAACGTCCCCTATCAAACCCTTATTTCTGCCATAGAACAAAATGAATTGACGCACCTTCACTTTTTTCTCGTCAGAAAACGATTAGCTTCCAACAACCAGGCCCTGATCGATCAAATGGCAGAAGACCTTCCGGATATCAATTGTTTTGTTACCATGTCGGAAAAGAATCCCAGTATCCGGCTTCCGTCGAACTTCACGATGGCCAACACGATACAAGACCTGATCGACTGACATTTCTCATATTTTTGTTTAGATTCGTCAGGGAACATTTTAAACTTGTATATGGTCGGGGTCATTGGGTCCGGGGTCGCCGGGCTCTCCGCAGCGAGCGTTCTTGCTTCAAAAGGACGCAAAGTCGAAATTTTCGAAAAGAATCAACAGATCGGAGGCCGGGCAAGGCAGTTTAAAGAAAACGGTTTTGTTTTTGACATGGGCCCGAGTTGGTATTGGATGCCCGATGTGCTGGAAAACTTTTTCGAACGTTTCGGCCATTCTTCATCCGATCATTTTGAACTGACCCGTTTGGACCCTGCCTTCCAGACCGTTTTCAAAAATGGTGAGACCATCACTATTCCCGGCCATTGGGAGCAATTGCTCGAACGATTCGAAGCGATCGAAAAGGGAGCGGCCAAGCGTTTGGAGAAGTTCATGGAAGGCGCCAAATACAAGTATCAAGTGGCTTTCAATGGGTTGGTCCAACAACCCGGTCTTTCCATGAGCGAATTGCTCCGCCCGGAGCTGATAAAAGGGTTCTTTCGTTTACAACTTTTCTCCTCCTTCAAAGCCCATGTGAGGAAATATTTCAAGGATGAGCGTTTGATCTCCATCATGGAATTCCCCATCCTTTTCCTCGGGGCAATGCCCAAAAATACCCCGGCCCTCTACAGCCTTATGAATTATACCGGCTTAAAGCAGGGGACCTTCTATCCGAAAGGGGGGTTCGGCGCCTTGCCGGCGGCCATGAAAAAGATCGCGGAGGAACAGGGGGTCCGCTTTCATACTGCAAGTCCCGTTGAAAATCTGGGGATCGCCAACGGCCGCATTCAAACGCTGGAAACAAAAGGGGACTCAAAAGACGTCGAAGCGGTTATCGGGACCGCGGATTACCACCACGTTGAACAAAAGCTATTGCCGGAGTCTTATCGCAACTATCAAGCAAAAAGCTGGGAAAAAAAGACCTTCTCCCCTTCCTGTCTTTTGTTCTATCTGGGGGTGAATAAGCGAGTCGATAAACTCCTGCACCATAATCTCTTTTTTGATGGTTCTTATGAAGACCATGCCCGGTCCATCTACCAGGACAAAGAGTGGCCGACCCATCCCCTTTTTTACGTCTGTTGCCCCTCCAAGACGGATCCCGATGTTGCCCCTGCGGGCAAGGAAAACCTTTTTTTGCTCGTCCCTATTGCATCGGGATTGAACGATGAAGAAGCGGTGCGGGAAGCTTTTTTCAATTCGCTGATGGACCGGTTGGAACGATACACTGAAACCGATATCAGGGGGCATCTGATCCTTAAAAAAAGTTATTGCGTTTCTGATTTCGAAAGGGATTACAATGCTTACAAGGGCCATGCATACGGGTTGGCCAACACGTTGAGGCAAACCGCCAATCTAAAGCCCAAAATGAAGAACAAAAAGTTGAAGAACCTTTATTACGCCGGTCATACGACCGTGCCGGGCCCGGGTGTCCCGCCCTCTATTATTTCAGGGGAAGTGGCTGCCGATCAGTTGAGCAGATCATTAAATCGCGATCGGGCATGAAGGCGTTATTCGACCAGGTATCTGCTGAGTGCAGCAAACTGACCACAAGGACTTATAGCACCAGTTTTTCCTTGGGGATCTGGTTTCTGAACAAGCGTTATCACAAAGCCATTTATGGCATTTATGGCTTTGTCCGGCTTGCGGACGAGATCGTGGACAGCTTCCACGGCTACGACAAGGCTCAGTACCTGGACCAATTAAGGGAAGAAACGAGCGCGGCCATTGATGATGGCGTAAGTCTGAATCCCATTTTAAACCACTTCCAGTCCGTTGTTCATCAATACGGGATCGGTTGGGACCTGATCGGTCCCTTTTTGGAAAGCATGAAAATGGACCTTCATAAATCACATTATACCCGCGCAGAATACGAACGCTACATATACGGGTCCGCCGAGGTGGTGGGACTTATGTGTTTGAAGGTCTTTTTGGAAGGGAAGCACGATGAAACTTATGAGACCCTGAAAATGCCGGCGCGACACCTCGGGTCGGCTTTTCAAAAGGTCAACTTTTTGCGGGACCTCAAAGAGGATCACCAGCAACTCGGTCGGGTCTATTTTCCGGGGATCGATATGGATCGATTCGGAAAAGCGGAAAAGGAGCAGATCGAACGGGAGATCGAACACAATTTTGATGAGGCCATTAAAGGGATCAGGGCACTTCCATCCGGAAGTCGCCCCGGTGTTTATCTTGCTCTCATTTACTACCGGCGCCTTTTTAACAAGATTCGCTCCTCAGCACCAAGGGATATTTTAAGGGAGCGGGTCCGGATCCCCGATCCCGTTAAGATCGGATTGGCTTTTCAGGCCCTGATCCGCGAACGGATGGGATGGATATGAGACAAGGGGTAGCCCGATGGAAAGGAATAACGTCATATTGGTCGATCAATGGGATAGGGCCCTTGGTGTGGCCCCGAAAACAGAAGTCCACCAAATCGGTACGCTCCATCGGGCCATATCAGTTCTTATATTTAATTCTTCCGGGGATCTCTTGCTTCAACAAAGAGCAGAAGATAAATATCATTGCCCGGGTTTGTGGAGCAATACCTGCTGTACGCACCCCATGCCGAACGAAAGCTCTCATGAAGCAGCGGAGAGAAGGCTTATGGAAGAAATGGGACTTGCGGTGAAACTCCGTTACCTTTTTAACTTTACGTACTTTGCGGTCCTGGAGAACGATCTGATCGAACACGAATTGGACCACGTTTTCATTGGGGTGACCGATGATCCACCGACCCCGAATAAGAAGGAGGTGCAGGCATGGCAATACATGGCCATGGACAGGATCAAACCGGACATCCTTCAACATAAAAGTCTATATACCCCGTGGATCGGTATTTGTCTGGACAAAATACCGAAGAACTTAGGCGTAACTTCTTTATCTTGGGCACCGAGTGACCCGGGTCAAAATGAATGAAAAATATCTGCAAGAATGATCCTCAACATCACGATCGTCATCCTATTCTTTCTGGCCATGGAATTCGCAGCTTGGTTTACACACAAATACATTATGCACGGATTCCTGTGGTCCCTTCATCGGGATCACCATCATCGGGACAATGAAGGCTTTTTCGAAAAGAATGACACCTTCTTTCTCATTTTCGCTGTTCCCGGCATGCTTTGTCTTTATCTGGGCATGGTGAGCCAGCTCGATCTTCTTTTCTGGGCCGGCTTGGGCATCACCTTGTATGGGGTCACTTATTTTTTGGTCCATGATATTTTCATCCATCAGCGTTTCCGGGTATTCCGGAACACGGATTCCTTTTATTTCAGGGCTTTGAGAAGGGCCCATAAAACCCATCACAAATACATGGAAAAACATGATGGCGAGTGTTTCGGCATGCTTTTGGTCCCTATGCGATTTTTTAAACAAGAATGGAAGCGAAAGCGGTGACCGCCCTCCCCCGCCCTTTCTTTGTTTCTGCTCTGGTCGGAAATCACTGACCTTTCAAGTTTTAAACGGGGACCACGCGGATGGAATACTTGCTCATTGACATCGGAACGATCCTGGTCCCCCTCCTTTTCAGTTTTCACCCAAGGATTCGTTTTTATAGGACCTGGCAAGCTTTCTGGCCCGCCAATCTAAGTGTCGGATGCTTGTTCATCGTTTGGGATGTCCTGTTCACCAAAAGTGGGATCTGGGGTTTCGATCCCGCCTATCTTGTTGGGGTGGATATTGCCGGGCTTCCCCTGGAGGAACATTTGTTCTTCATTTGCATCCCCTATGCTTGTGTATTCACCTATTTTTCGCTGAGTTTGGCCTTAAAGTCCAAATTGCCTGACAGGGACCGGATCGTTACGCCGATTTTGGCCATATCTTTGTTCGTGGTCGGGTCGGTCTTTTACGATCGTCCCTATACCGCAACGACCTTTATATCCCTGGCCCTTTGGCTACTTTTCGTGCGATACGTGCTCAGGTCCGATTGGTTGACCGTTTTCTATATCAGCTACGCTGTGCTCCTGCTTCCTTTTTTCGTGGTGAATGGCTTACTAACAGGAACCGGCTTCGAAGACCCCATAGTATGGTACGATGACAGCCGCAATTTGGGATTCAGGCTTCATACCATTCCCATTGAGGACATCTTTTACGGAATGCTGCTGATCCTGATGAACGTGACGGCATTCGAGGGATTATTGAAGCGTTGGCGGCATCCGTTGGCTTTTTCCACCCGTTTGCCTTGAAATGATTTTCAGTTAAAAACCGAACATTTTTGTTCGGGCCGATCCCTTTACTTTTGAAAAAAAGGTCCGATCATGAAAAATTCTCTATCCGATTCCGATCTCTCCCTAAAAAGGGTCCTTACTTATTCTGCCCTTCTTCTCCTTCCCTTTCTCTTCACGAACGAAATAAACGGACAATCCTACGAAGTCGGGCATCGTTCCATCACTTTTCAGGACAGTACGCGCGGGGACCGCGATGTTGAGACCCACATTTATTATCCTGCGGATTCGGCCGGAGATAACGTGCCCATTGCAAACGATTCCTTTCCCGTGATCGTTTTCGGGCATGGTTTCTCTATGAATTGGGATGCCTACCCGAACCTCTGGAACAACTTCGTTCCAAAGGGCTACATCATGGCCTTCCCCAACACCGAGACCGG
This sequence comes from uncultured Weeksellaceae bacterium, assembly GCA_964453635.1. GTDB lineage: Bacteria > Bacteroidota > Bacteroidia > Flavobacteriales_D > CAYVSK01 > CAYVSK01. Next base: position 5,772 of record CAYVSK010000074.1, read on the forward strand.
GTTCAGCCCGGATCACGCGACCTTTGCCCGGGATCTCGACTTCATTTCCAACACCATGAAAGCGGAGGGCCGGGATAGCAACTCGGTCTTTTACCGCCACGTAGTTCCAAGGACTGCCTTAATGGGGCATTCTATGGGAGGTGGAGCGAGCTTCCTGGCGGCCGCTAACAACGATTCGATCACCACCCTTGTCGGGCTGGCCCCTGCTGACACCGACCCGAGCTCCATTGATACGGCCAAGGACGTGAAGGTGTCCACCATGATCCTCTCCGGCGAAGAAGATGACGTTACGCCTCCCGAGGAACACCATATCCCCCACTATGACACCCTTAATGTGCCCTGCAAGACCTTTGTTAATATTCTCGGTGGTGCCCATTGTTATTTCGCGATGAGTGGGACCACTTGTGACATTGGTGGAGGCGGGGGATCGATATCCCGTGAGGAACAACAACAGATCACCTACGATTATGTCGGTCTTTGGTTGGATTATAAGCTGAAAGAGAATTGCGACGCTTTCCCGGAACTTCAGGATTCCCTGAACACATCCACCCGGGTCGACCATCGGCAAGCTTGCTTCGGCGTCACCTCAATCGATAGTGTTTCGACAACAAAAGCTTCCTGTGACACACCTGACGGTAGTTTGACGATCCATGCCTCCGGTGGACCGGAGACTGGCATGTACAGCATAGACAATGGAGCGAACTATAAAAAGGACAGCGTTTTCACTGGTCTATCCCCGGGTCCTTACGAAGTCATTTACATGGATGGGAATGAATGTGCTGATACGGCCCAAGTCATGGTCACGAGCAAGCCTGGACCCCCGATCGACAGCGTTGTTACGGGGACGGCAACGTGTGGCGACAGTACTGGCAGTGTCGCCATCCAGGCTTCCATGACCGGTGCCACCCCCTATCAATACTCCATCGACAGCGGTCAGAGTTATCGTGGGGATAGCATCTTTGTCGATCTGGTCGCTGGCGAATATGCGGTCACGGTCAAGGACGCGAACGGATGCCGGACCGATACCAGCGTCACCATCGATAACAAGCCCGGGCCTACGATCGACAGCGTTTCAACGACGAGTTCTTACTGCGATTCCGCTGAGGGTCGGATCCTGATCCATGCCTCCGGTGGTTCCGGTGAACTGAGCTATAGCAATGACAGTGGGGATTCGTACCAACCCGACAGCACTTTCGAGGGGCTGCCCCCTGAACCGTATAGGTTGGTCGTTCGTGACAGCAATGGGTGTCGGGCAGATACGACGGTCAAAGTAGAGAACCGTTCGCTCCACATTGATAGCGTTTCCAAAAGCGCTCCATCCTGTGATACAGCCGACGGTGAGATGGTCATCCACGCTTCCGGGAAAGCTGCTCCTTTTCGCTACAGTACCGACAGCGGAAACACCTTTGAACCCGATAGTCATTTCACCGGTCTTTCAGCGGGGGTCTATTCCATCGTGGTAGAGGATAGCAATGGTTGTCAGCGATTCGAGACCACGACTTTGAGCGCACCTAAAGCCCCCAGCATTGACTCAATGACCGTCGGAAAGGCGGATTGCGGCATGGAGAACGGGCTCATCGATGTCCACGCCAGCGGTGGGAGCGGTGGTCTTGTCTACAGCGTAGACAGCGGGAACACCTTTCAAGGGTCCAGCACCTTCACTGATGCGGCACCGGGTGAGCACGTCGTTGTCGTTGCTGATACCCTTGGTTGCTTCGATACCACACAGGTTACTGTTGGGATCCATATGAAGCCTGTGGCCAAGGCCCAAGCAGATGCGGACACGATCGACCTGGCCCTGGATTCCACCATCAATTTCACTGCTCAGGGATCACAAGGAAGTAGCCATATCTGGGACTTCGGAGATGGGGATAGTGCTTTTACTGCTGCTGCGAGCCATGCTTATGGATCGGTCGGTACCTATACAGTGATCCTGGCCGTCGTGGAGGGAGAATGTATTGAGCGGGACACCCTTACGATCGAGGTCATGAAGAGCACTGGCAGGAAACGTTTACAAAAGAAAGGCCCCAAGACCTTGAGGGTTTATCCGAATCCGACCAATGGGGCTTTCACGATCACCATAAAAGGAAACAAGGAGCCAGGGACCATCCTGGTAAAGGATATCAGTGGCCGGATCCTCCGGAAAAAAGAAATAAGGCAGCCGTCCCGGTTGAAGTTCAGTGCAGCGTCATTGGAAAATGGTATTTACCTGATCGAGTGGGTTTCGGGTCAGGGAACAAAGACCATCAAGCGACTGATCGTAACGGGTCCATAAGATCAGGAGCGTGTGGTGGATCCGGACAATTTTTGCTTTGTAGATCGGGTGCTATTGCGTTAATTTGTAGCAAATCCTATGGATATGCTCCGATCGGTCATTCTCCCCATTTTATCCCTTCCCCTCTTTATTTCGTTCACTGCTTGCAGCGGGCAAAAGGTGCCCAACAAGGATGAACAGGTCCGGTTGGCTGTTCAAGCTGCGCCTGAACAGTATCGCGATTCTGCAAAAGTGCTCGGTTACGATCGGGATAGCGATCTTGTGACCCTTCGGGAAGGAAAGGGGCCCATGATCTGCCTTGCCGATGATCCGAGGGAAGAAGGCTTCAGTGTGGCTTGCTACCAAAAAGAGCTGGAACCCTTCATGGCCCGTGGACGTGAGCTCCGAAGACAGGGAAAGTCCGGGAAAGAACTTCGTCGTATCAGAGGAAAAGAGGTCCGAAACGGCAAGATCGATATGCCGGAACGTAGTACCTTGTACGTACTGACCGGTGACTACGATGAAGAAAAGAATGAATTAAAAGATAGCTATCTCCGCTACGTGGTCTATACGCCTTTTGCCACACCCGAATCCACGGGTTTGCCGACATCACCGCCGGGTCCCGGTGGCCCCTGGCTCATGGACGCCGGGACGCACAAGGCACACATTATGATCAGCCCTCCGAAAAAGTAATAGCTTCTGCCGGAAGAGGAGAAAAGGGATGCACCTTAAACCTTTTCTCCGAAGACTTCCCGGAATTTCTCCAATTTGGGAACGATCACCATCTGACAATAAGCGCTCTGTGGATTTCGCCGGTAAAAATCCTGATGGTTTTCCTCGGCCTTATAGAATCCCTTAAAGGGGGCTATTTCGGTCATGATCGGGGATCCCCAGGCCCCTGAAGCATCCAGTTCAGCTTTGTAGCTCTCGGCAAGGTCCTTTTGTTCCTGATCGTGATAAAAGATGACAGATCGATATTGCCGGCCAACATCGGCCCCTTGCCGATCCACCTGGGTAGGATCGTGCAAGCTCCAAAAGACCTTGAGGAGCTTTTCATAAGAGACCCGTTCTGGATCATAGGTCAACTGAACGACCTCGGCATGTTCCGTTTTCCCTGAACATACTTGTTCATAAGTGGGGTTTTCAATATCCCCACCCGAATAACCAGTATCAACCGTCAAAACCCCGTCAACCTCTTCAAAAATGGGCTCCACACACCAAAAACATCCGGCTCCAAAAGTGGCTTTTTTCATGTTTTCGGACTTTTTTCCTGTTATGCCGGGATAAAAGTTTCTTTCCCCGTTTGAACTTTTTCCCTCCATAGCGAATGTAAGGGTCCTTTTTTGAACAATTCGTGGGTTTTTATGTTCGAGAAAAAGGAATCTTTAAAGCGCCGGAGAACCTGAGATCGTAACGATCTTTTGATCAGGGACCGGTGCGAAAAAAGCTATTTTTGCCGAACAAAATTGTTTATCGTTCGTTGATGGATCAAAAAAGCTGATAAAAATGGATCACCACGAGGAGAATGATGGAGCTATCGGGTTTGCTTATTTTTATACAACGGTCATTTTATTGTTCATTATACTCATGTTGATCTTCGGATAACGGACCAAAACCTTTAGACCATTGACCATGGAAAGCGTGGGCACCGATCGTGAGAGCGACCGATTGTTCAGGAACCGCTTCCTTGAATCTTTGACCCGGATCGAACCCCCTGCAGCTTTTCGATCCTATCCCGGGGTTGTGCTTATCCTTATCTTTTTGAATTATTATTATGATGCCATCGGCACTTTGGCCTTTGTGCCTGTATTTCTTCTGGGGGTTTTGAGCTGGACCTTTATGGAATACCTCATTCATCGTTTTTTATTTCATATCCCGGCGCTTGGTCCATTTACCAAGAAATTCCGCTATACTGTGCACGGGGTTCACCATGCATATCCGAGGGACCAGGAACGATTGGTGATGCCCCCTTTACCTTGGTTCATGGTCGCGATCGGGCTTTTTCTCCTCTTCTATTATTTGATGGGGCCTTACGTTTATGCTTTTCATGGCGGGTTGGTGACCGGCTACCTTGGATATGTGTACATCCATTACCGGATCCATACAAGCAATGTGCCCCCGAGCTTGAAAAAGCAGTACCGGCATCACCTCCTGCACCATTACAAATACGAGGACAAAGCTTTTGGTGTGTCCTCCCCCCTATGGGATCTCATATTCGGGACGATGCCTCCAAAGGCGGAGGTAGATAATGAGAAGAAAGACCTGAAGGTCCAGGGTGTGGCGGAGCATTGATCCCGCCTTTTTTACTTGCCCCATATCTGCACGATCACGCGTCGGTTTCGGCTGCGGGTATCGTAGTCGATAAAAACGATCTGCTGCCAAGTTCCCAGTATTAAGTTCCCCTCAACAAAAGGAACGACATAAGATGTCCCGGTAAGGGCCGATCGCAAATGGGAAGCCCCATTGTCATCGCCCCAGGTCTTGTTGTGCTCATAGGGGACCCCGTAGGGAGCGAACTGGTCCATCATCGCCGCAAGATCAGTATGGACCAGGCCGGGTTCGTATTCCAGGGTCGTTATCCCGGTCGTCGAGCCTTTAGCGAAAACGGTGACCTGTCCCTCCTTCATGCCCGTGCTCCTCAATGCGGCATCGACTTGTCCTGTAATATCCAGGATCTCTGTGTGGCCCTGGGTACTGAGATCGATATACTGGGTTTGCACATCCATGGTCAGAAACGAATCGTTTTTCCTTCTTGCAATGTTTCGAATGCCAATTTGTCCCTGTTCTTCAAAACCTCTGGCCCCATATGGGTCAGTTGCATCTTTCCGCACCGGAAAGCGTGCTGATGCCTCAGGAGTTCTTCATGGCTTAAATGAGCTGGTCCATTCTCCGCAAGAAAGTTGCATTCACAGATGAACAGATCTGCTCCGTCAGAAAGCGGCTTTAGTTTCTCAGTCCACTCGGTGTCCCCTGAGAAAGCAAGCGTACCCTCCTTGGTCTCGATCCTGACCCCGTGCGGGTTGGAAAGGGGCGCGTGAATAACAGGATAAGCGGTCACGGTCGTATCCAATAGGCGGGTCCTTTCCTCAGAGGGATACTCTTTTACTTCGACATTGGATGACTTCAGAAGTTCACCCGTACCCGGATAAGTGGCTTCCAGTAAACGGTACACTTGTTCCTCCCCTCCTTTTGGAAGGCAAAGCAGAAGTGGTTTGCTCCGTTTTTCAAGTTTAAGGGCCTGGATCAGAAAGATCGGAATGCCTCCGTAATGGTCATTGTGAAAATGAGAGATGAGCATGGCATCCACGTCATCGGTACGCATACCCTGGCGTTCGAAAGCGGTCATCACCGTGGCCCCACAATCCAAAAGAATCCCCTTTCCCTCAGGCGTTTGAAGAAAAAAACAAGTATGCAGGTGACCACCTGAGGAGAACGCATCTCCGCAACCAAGGATCGTTAAGCTGGGCATTGGCGATTGATTGCTGTATTGGGGTTTGAAGGTAACAAACGATGAAGGGATTATATTTGGACGGCATTTTCAGAAATCATAGCAAATGGCTTACCACATCATGAACGGTCCCAACCTGAACCTTCTTGGTCACCGACAACCCGATAAATACGGAACATACGCCCTGTCTTCGGTCCTTGCGGAAGCCCGTAAAGCCTATCCGGATGTGGAAATTGATGACTTTCAAAGCAACATTGAAGGTGAATTGATCAACGAATTACACCGGATCGGTTTCGAAAGTCAAGGGATCGTGCTCAATGCTGGTGCTTATACCCACACTTCGCTCGCTTTGGCGGATGCCGTTGCTGCAATTCCGGCACCTGTGGTCGAGGTGCATATCACCAATATTCATGCCCGCGAGCCCATTCGACAAAAATCATTACTGGCCCCGGTCTGTTCAGGTACGATCACGGGATTCGGGAAGGACGTTTACTTGTTGGCCTTGTATTGGTTGAACGGCCTTTCGGGATAAAAAACGATCTGAGGGGTTGTGGCTAACTGGACGTCCTGAGCCTTTTTTGAAGGGGTCAGGGATTGTTGAAAATATCATCCACCTCACCCCCATAATGGTCAACTCCTTCATTCTGATCCACATCGTCCATAACGCTGTTGCGTTCCTGGAGGCGCAATTTCCAACGCCGGTCGCTCACCTCACCCGGCACATTTGAGTGAAGCAATTCGTAATCGCTGTTCATCAACGAACGGTCGTAAAAAACGAATTTCCGGTTCGAGTACTTGTCGGCCTTGTAATACTGCCATATCTGATAAGGGTAGGAATTCGGTTCGTTCGCCCGGTCAGCGATATGATCGGGTGCTCCGTATTTTAAAAAGACCCGGCCCCGGTCGGTCTCGTACCCCTCTTTTGGGATGTTTTTCCCGAATTTCCGGTCAACCTTGGCCAAAGCCTTCTTGTATTTGCGCCAGGCTTTTTGGGGATTCTCTTCATTCCGTTTCTTCCAGAATCCATAGAAAAAGTGCTTCATCGCCTTCATGTCCAT
>CAYVSK010000075.1:0-12377 GCA_964453635.1 uncultured Weeksellaceae bacterium
CAAAAGGTTCCGAACCGTATGGGCTTCACCGAACTGGTTGCCCCCGAAGGGGATGTAGAGGTAATCGCGGAGAAAGCGGCTCAGGGTGATGTGCCATCGGCGCCAGAAATCCTGAATGTCCCGCGCCTTGTACGGCGCATTGAAATTGAAGGGCAGCCGGATGTTGAAAAGGAGCGCGAGCCCCAGGGCCATGTCGGTGTAGCCGCTGAAATCGAAATACAAGCGAAAGGTGTAGGCGAAGGAGGTGAACCACGCTTCACTGAAACCGAGCACAGCGGCCTGATCGAAGCCTTGTCTCACCCAAATGGCAAGGGTGTCCGCTATGACCACTTTCTTAAAGAGCCCGTTGAGAAAAACGAAGCCCCCTTCCGCGATATTGTCAGCGTTCATGCGCCACTTGGAGCGGTCCGCAAACTGGGGCATCATCTCGGAATGGTGAACGATGGGCCCCGCGATGAGCTGCGGGAAGAAAGTGACGAACATGAGGTAATTGAGGAGGCTATGCTCCTGTACCTTCCTCTTCCGGGAATCCACGAGGTAAGCGATCTGTTGAAAGGTGAAAAAACTGATCGCCAGGGGCAATGACGCCTCCCGAACGCCAAGGTGGGTATCCAACAGCCGGTTGATGTTCTCAGCAACGAAGCCCGCGTACTTGTAATAACCGAGCAAGAGGACGTTCACCACGATCCCCGCGACCAAGGCGAACAATCCTTTGCGGCCCGAGGCAGTGGGCCGCGAAAGGTAACGCCCCATCAGGAAATTGAAGCCCACGGAGAATAGCAGGATGTACAAATACGCCGGCTCCCACCAGGCGTAAAAAAAAAGGGAACAAGCAACGAGCCATATCCGCGGGATCGCCATCCGCTCGGTCCGCTGGAGCAGGAAATACCCGAGAAAGGTCACGGGTAAAAAAGCAAAGAGGAAGACGTAGGAATTGAAAAGCATCCGCCCCGAAAGTGGAAGGAACGAATTTAGGGAAAGGGAACAGTTCTACCTTTTCAATCTTATAGCGGAAAAGTTTATGGTTTTCACAAACCTGCTTACCTGGTAAAATTCCAAGCATCCAATTTCAAAAATCCCCAATTTTCAATGGTCCAAATTTCAAACCTTCTCTCTCTTCAAGGGAAGAAGGAGGTTTTGGTCATTGGGATCCAGCCTATTGGATATTATTTGAAATTGGTCATTTGAGATCTGGAATGGGTCGTCCTTGAATGCCCTCCGGGACGACCCTTTAAACGAACCCCTTATCGGACAGGTAGCGTTCCGCATCCAGAGCGGCCATACATCCCGTCCCTGCCGCGGTAACAGCCTGACGGTAGACCTTGTCGGAAGCGTCCCCGGAGGTGAAGACCCCTTCCACATTGGTGTGGGTCGACCCGTTGCTGTGGTGGATGTAGCCTTGCTCATCCATGTCCAACCAGCCCTGGAAAGGATCCGTGTTCGGCTTGTGGCCGATCGCCACGAAAAAACCCGTAACATTGAGCGTCTTTTCTTCACCGGTCTGATTGTTGAAGATCTCAACCCCTTCGACCTCATTCTCGCCAAGGATATCCCTGGTCTCATGGTTCCAGAGGATCTCGACGTTATCCTTGCCCATTACACGACTCTGCATCGTCTTGGAGGCCCGCATTTCATCACGGCGGACGAGCATGTAGACTTTGTTGCAGAGTTTGGCCAGGAAACTGGCTTCCTCGCAGGCGGTATCCCCTCCCCCGACAAGGGCCACATCCTGGCCTTTGAAAAAGAAACCGTCACAAACGGCACAAGCACTAACACCGTGCCCATTCAGGCGTTCTTCGGCTTCAAGCCCCAGCCATTTGGCCTGGGCACCTGTGGCAATGATCACGGTCTCTGTGAGCAGTTCCTTCTTCTTGTCGACCACCAACTTGTGCGGTGGCCCCGAAAGGTCAACTTCCGAGACCGTCCCCATGCGGACATCGGTCCCGAAACGTTCCGCCTGCCTGCGGCATTCCTCCATCATCTGGGGACCCTGAACACCGTCCGGGTAACCGAGGTAATTCTCTACATCCGTGGTGATCATCAACTGGCCGCCGGGCTCGGGGCCAGCGTAAAGCACGGGGGCCAATTCGGCCCGGGCAGCATAGACGGCTGCGGAATAACCGGCCGGTCCGGCACCCACGATCGCACAGTTGATATGCTCTTGTCCGTTATCGCTCATAGCACTTGCTTTCCTTAAAGTTTCTTTTTCTCCGATTCTCCACGCGTGGGAAGGGAACACAAAAGTATGAAAAGCGGACCGGAAAGCTCAATGACCTGGATCAATAGACCTTCGCGAACTTTTTGCCCACTTTCTGACGACTTTGTCGCATGGATTGCCCAAGGGTCACCTTGAGGTGATAGCGCAGGATATCCCCCATGCGCCGATAGTTGAGGAAATTGTTGTCATCGTGATGCGCTGCCAGTTCCTCCCGTAGCTGCTTCACCTTGGCATCCGTAGAGACCTGGACCATGCGAAGACAGTCGATAAGGTCCTTCATCCGGTGCCGCGTTGAATCGAGGCGCCGGGCGATCAGGGTCCGTTCCTCGTACTGGTACTGATCAGCGGTCTTTTGGTCGATCACTTCCAGGCAGAGCTCCACCAGGGGATTGTTCTCCTTAAAGAACTGGGGGAGGTAAAGGGTCTTCTTCCCCTCGTAGCACTGTTGATCAAAATCGATCGCCCGGATCCGGTACTGTTCGTTGTCAAAGTCCGGCGTCACATCGAACACGTAGTTATAGGAGCGCATATCTCCCAGCAAGCGGATGAAACAACGCTCGTTGAACTTGACGAACTCCTTGGCGACGCGGACCTTGTTCACATGGGGCTGATGCAAATGGTATGTCAGGTATTGGTCGCCCGGAATGCCGGCAATGTGTTCCTCGATCAGGGTGCTTCCGTCCACCAGATAGTTGAGGGCATCCGGGGAAAGGATGTGCTCCAGTTCGAGCCCGTAGATCCGGGAGGCATCGGTCCGCTTGACGTAGTAGTAGTCGTAGTTGTCGTTGAACTGGTTGACGATCCGCACCCGGAAGGGGTTGGAGTTGCCGAACGTGCAGTAATCCACCCGGTCCACGTAGAGATGCTTCATCACCGACAGATCCCCGTCGGCCTTGAGAAGGCTATAGATCTTACAGAGCCCGGCCTTGATCTCTTCGTACTCGTTGGGCTCATAGATCATGGTCGTCCAGAGGGTATCGTTCCCCTCTTTGTCGAGCAAGGGGAAATCGCCCGTGGAGCGAAGGAGGTCGTCGTAGGTCACGGGCAATTCGGTCTCCCGGTTGTATTCCAGGAGATAGCGCCGCAGTTTCTTGCTGATCGGGAAGAACGGTTTCTTTTTGGAAATGCTGTTCATGCGTTCCTAAACTTGGGTCAGTTCAATATACAAAAAGCGCGGGAGACCCTCACCCCTCATTCCCTAAGGAAAAGAGCAACACTGGTGAAAAAAGCAAAGAAAACGATCCCCGCCTGGGATTCGAAGACCGATTCAAAAAGGGCGGCTATCAGGATCATGGCCCCTAAAACCCCGGGCAGGACATCCCTGATCTTCCAGGCATGGACCAAGGGGTATCCGATCACGCCCAAAAGCAGGGCCAGACCCGGCACCCCCAATGCCAGCATCGTATGGAGATATTGGCAGTGAGGATCCTTCCGCTCGTACATCCGGTCCCCGTATCCCCGCTTATCATATACCGTCTTTAGTTCCTTTTCCACATCGCCGGTCCCGACCCCGAATATTGGGGCCTTGCCAATGACCGCCAGGGAAGCGTCCCAGGCAAGCAGCCGGACCTCCGTGCTCCCGGGATCCTCTTTATCAATAGGCTGATGGACCGCATGGTCCCACGCCACGCGGAAGCGGTCCAGGAGGCCAGGGACCAGGACCAGGAGAAGGATCAGGAAGCCCAGGAAGGACCCGATAACGCCCAACAGGGCACGCCTTTTCGGGGCATGCATGAGGACCCAGAACCCGAAAGCCAAAACGCCCATCACAAGAATCAAAAAAGCGGCCTTGGAGCGGGTCAATAAAACAGCGACCAAAAATACCGGAAGCCCTGTTATCGACAGGCCTCGGACCCAACCACTTCTAACCCCTTTCACGACCAGAAAATAAAGGGAAAGGAAGATGGCAAAGCAGAGGTAGAGAGCGAAGTAACCGGTATGCATGAGGACCGAGAAATGACCACCCCACAAGAGGTAGGTCTTCTCCGGCCAGGTCCAGTAGTTCGTGATCACATGGACCCCGCATATCAATACAGCAAGGAGGTTACCCGCAAGAAAGGCCCCCATGACCTTTTCCCTTCCCGTCTTCCCGGTATCCATAGCGAGGAGCAAAGGGAGGATGAGAAAGGAGAGCTTTTTTTCCAGGTCGAAGAGGCCGGCCGAAAGATCCGTTGAATACAGGGCTCCGAGGCCGTGGATCAGGTAGAACGCCCCCGACAGAACACAAAACAGGAAAGGCTCCCGCCATCCCCGTTCCTTTTGGAGGAAGCACAGGGCCATGCGCGATACCGCCCAAAGGACCAACAGGGGCGGGATCCCTTTTTGATACAAAGGGAATAAAGCCGCGAGCAAGAGCAAAAGGGTCGATTCCAGTCGGTACAGAACGGAAAGGGTGCCACTATGCTTTGCGAGAGCGGTCATTCGACCAGGTCCATTCGGCGTTCCAAAAAGCGCATTGCTTTTTCCAGATCTTCCATGTCGGTCGGAAGATTGACCACTTTTCGCGCGATCCGGTCCGCCTCCGGAACGGCTTTCCGGTCCAGTCCCCAGCGCTCAAGCCTTTCCTTCACCGGATGCAGCGGGGAGAGGAACCAATCCCCGATCGGAATGCCGGCCTTTTCCCCCTCCCTCAAAAAGCGTTCCCGGTCCCTGACCAGGATGGGATATTTCAGAAAAGCGTGATCGGGGAATGTGGACCGGGGCACGTGCCACTTTCCATGCTTTTCAAGCAATTCCGTATAGCGCTCTCCGGCCTTTCGGCGTCGAGCGAGCCTTTCCGGCAGCCGCTCTAATTCCCGTATCCCTTTCTTGGCCTGGACAGCCAACATGCCCTTGAAATAATCCCCCGGCATCTTGCCATCCTCTACCTCTTGCGGGTCCGAAGAGCCCGGGACAAGACCGGCCTCGTTCAACCAGTGGTAGCTTTTCCGCAGGACCCCATAGGTAGCAGGGGTCAGCAAAAGGTCCCGGACCATCAGGGACCCCTTCAGGACCATTCGCTCCTTTGGGGTGGGGTCGACCCGTTCTTTGTGGATCCCTATCAGGGCTTCTTTCAGGGATTCATGGCCCAAGCGGGCGATCCCACCCAACCCGGTGGTGAAGGGCTTGTTCCATTGGGTCGAATAAAAAGCGGCGTCACAGTACGCCCCGTTCGGAGCTCCCTTGAAGCTTCCGCCGAAGCCGTGCGTGCAATCCTCGATCGTCCATATCCCTTTTTTCCGGCCAAGCTCAGCGATCCTGTCCATATCCGTGGAAAGCCCGAAGGTGTTCTGGGCAATGATCGCCCGGGTCTTATCGGTGATCGCCGCTTTGAACCGTTCATAAGGCACATTCAGGGTATCGGGATCGATATCCACGTAACGGGGCTTTGCCCCGGCGTAGAAGACCGCGTTGGGGACCACTACGCAGGTAAAGGCCGGCATCAGGACCTCATCCCCCTTTCCGACCCCCATGGCCCTCAAGATGGCGTACAATGCCACCCGGCCCTTCCAGTAAAGGGCGATCCGGTCTTCCGGGGCATCCAACCAATGGGCAAGGGATGAGCGAAAACGGGGAATGGGGTCTTTCATGGAGTGGCGAAACTGCCTCAAATTTAATCGTTCCAAATTGTAGAAATTCGCAAGGTCCCTCTTCCCTGAAAATGCCTCAAACGATCGAAAAAAAGGGGCGCCAGTGGCGGGTCTATCACAAGGTGCTCCTGCCCGCTTTCCCGCCCCATTGCGAGACCTCCCTTTCCAGGGCGGAAGCGAATGAGCTGCTCCGGGCCAGCGGGACCTGGATGATCCGCTACAGCCGGCATTTCGACAAAGCGGAAGCGACCCCCTTTTGGTACGTGATCAAGGACAACCCTTCCAGTCTGGCCGACCTCTCTTCAAATACCCGGAGCAAGGTCCGCCGTGGCGCAAAACAGCTGATCGTGGACCGGATCGGGAACAACACACTGGCAGAGGAGGGATATGAGGTTTATAAGAGCGCCTTTGAGCGCTATCGATCACCCGTAGGTCCGCCCCTGAGCGCGTCAAGCTTCAGGGAACGGATCCGCAACACGAACGAATGGGAATGCTGGGGCGTTTGGGACCGCAGCACCGGGGACCTCAAGGCCTATAGCCGGAATTGGGTCCGCGACCGCAGTGCGACCTATTCCGAGATCAAGTTCTCACCGGCGAGCCTGAAACAATACGCCCCTTACATCCTTTTCAAGACCATGAACGATCACTACCTCGGGGAACGGTGTTTCCGTTACGTGAACGACGGGCCGAGGAGCCTTTCCCACGACACCAATATCCAGGATTTCCTCATGGAAAAGTTCAAATTCCGCAAAGCCTACGCCGATCTTTGTCTGCATTACCATCCCCTCATCAAGTGGGGGATCAACCTTTCGAAGCCCTTCAAAGGGGCCCTGAAAAGGTTCGAGCGGGGCTTCCTCCACGACCTGAACGTCCTTCTCAAGCAGGACGAGCTCAAAGGGCGCAACACTTGACCGGATGGGCCGGAGGAGCGCGATCAAAAAGGAGCCATGGGTTACGACCGCACTTCGATAAAGGTCCGGGCTGGAAGAAGGATCCAGGGGGCAGCGCGATACCTCAAGGGGGTCGACCAACTCTTCCGGCCTTTTCTTCCTTCTGCTGACGAGCCGCCTCCCATGATCGTGATCCTTGCCCCACCCCGGAGCGGCTCCACCCTGGCTTATCAACTCCTTCGAAGCGCCCTTCAATGCTGCTACCTGAGCAACCTCTGGAACATTCTTTACACCACACCGGCCCTGGGCTATTTTGCCTCATCGATCCTGTGCCGGGATGGGGTTTCGAGCTTCCACTCGAAGCACGGATTCGTTCCGGGCCTTTGCGGGGAATCGGAGGGATTGCGGTTCTGGCACTATTGGTCGGGGCAAGGCCTCGAGGAGCGTGACGCTTCTTTTGTCCCACCAGAACGACTCCAGGAATTGAGGAAGGTCCTGGCCCGGATCTGTAAAGATGCGGGGGGTCCTTTTCTGGCCGGATTTCTCGGCCATGCCTTCTGCATTCCCACCCTTCGGGAATACTTTCCGGGTAGCCTCTTTATCCACCTTCAGCGGGACCTGCTCTCGAACGCCCGCTCCCTTTTGGATCTTTCCCCCAAGGAATGGCGGTCCCTGCGGCCGAAAGGTTATGAGGCCTACAGGGAAAGACCCCGGGAGGAACAGGTCGTTGAACAGCTTTTTGCGGTCCACCGAAGGATCCTCGAACAGAAAGGTTCGGGGGATACGATCGAGCTCCATTACGAAAGCCTGTGCCGGGACCCGATAGGCACGATCCGGGCCATTCACCAAAAGTGCACAGCGCATTTCGCGGAACGAATGCCCCCCCAAAGGACCACCGGGATCCCGGAGGCGTTTTCCGCCCGCCTGGTCAACCCCAACGATGAAGGGTCGAACCAGGAACTGGACAGGCTGATCAGGGAACGGATCGCCTCCCTCGAAGAGCCGGAACGCTCCTTTTTCAGCGCATTGCATCGACCCTGAAGAGTCCCGCCAGGGAGCCGACGCCGTAGGAAAAATGGAGGACAAGGAAGCCCCAAAGGAGCCGGGGGAAAGCGGTGGAAGGATCCCGAAGGCGCAAGGACGCCGCCGTGATCAACAGCAAATAGATCAGGAATACCGCCCCGCCGATCCCCCACAAAAGGGGTTCGAAGAAACCACCCAGGAAGGTAAGCAAGAGGCCCATCACGAAGAGGGCCGGGATGAAATGCCGGAGGCCGAGAGAACGAAGATCCCGCGTGATATAGACCACAAGGATATTCCAGTAACCGTTTTGGAAATTGTTGGCCGCCACCCCGGAATAGGTCTCCCGGATGTAGTATACGCAGCGGGCCTTCGGGGTCAGGAAGAGGCGCCCGCCGTTCCGGAGGATTCGCTTGGAGAGTTCGATATCCTGGTTCCGGATCAGCCGTTCATCGTACCCCCCGATCCTTTTCAGCGTTTCCGTGTCGTAAACCCCGAAGGGAACGGTATCGACCTCCACGGGCTGGTCGGTCCCCGTCCGGAAAACCGCATTGCCCACCCCGACCCGGTCCGTCAGGACCCGGATCAAAGCCCTGGTAACAGGTGTATCGTGCCTGGCCCGCGTCTCCATTATTCCGCCGACCCCTGTGGCATTCAGCTTTTCCAGTTCCGCCAGGCAGGTCGATAGGTAAGCCTCCCCGAAAGCGGCATGGGCACTCGCGATCATGACCCTCTCCCAGGAAGCATTCCAAATGCCAATGTTCAAAGCCTTCGGGGTGATCTTTCCGGGATTATCGATCAAACGGACCCGTCCGGGATATTCCTGGGCCCAGGCCCGGACAAGCCCCCGGGTCCCATCCTCGCTCATCCCATCCACCACCAGGATCTCGAGGGCATCGAGGTCCTTCCCGTTCGAGCGGAGGGAATCGATGCAGCCATCGATGTGGGCGGCTTCGTTCAAAGCGGGAATGACGACCGTGACGTTTTTCATAAGCCGGAACGGGAAAATGGGCTTTATCCACACCGGGTTGGGTGGAGGGGGCTTTTTAGCCGATCATTACTTTTGCAAGTTTATGAAAAGGATCTGGCCCGGGAATAAGGCCTTCGCCTTCACCATCATCGACGATACCGATCACGGCACGACAGAGAATCTGGCCCCGGTCTACGATCTGCTGGAACAGTGCGGTATCCGCTCGACGAAGACCGTCTGGGCCTTTCCGCCGCGCGACACTTTCACGGGCGGATCCCTTTCAGATAAAGCCTACCGGGATTTCCTGAAGGACTTAGAGGAAAAGGGCTTTGAAATGGCCCTGCACAATGTCGGATCCGGCACTTTCACACGTGAAGAGATCGAGGCAGGACTCGAGCAGTTCCAGGCGACCTTCAACGGCTATCCCCGGATCCATGTCAACCACGCCAACAACCCCGACAATCTTTATTGGGGCTACAAGCGATTCGTCCCGCCCCTTCGTTGGGTCTTCCGGGCATTTCCCGGGAGAAGGCGCTCAAAAGGGGATGTAGAGACTTCACCGCACTTTTGGGGCGACCTTCACAAGGACCATATCACCTACACCCGGAATCACGTGTTCAACGGGATAGACACCCTTTCCTATGACCCCGCCATGCCTTATCGTAACCCCTGGAAAAGCCAGTGGTCGAACTTTTGGTTTAGTTCTTCGGACGCCCATACGGTCGAAGAGTTCACAGACCTTTTGGCTCCTTCGCGGGTCCGGGGCTTAGAAATGCGGGGTGGGCTCTGCATTGCTTACACCCACTTTGCTTCCGGATTCCTGGATGAGGCTGGCCGGGTCGATCCCCGCTTTGCTGAACGGCTCCGGGCCCTGAGCGAACGGAACGCTTGGTTCGCACCGGCCGGGGAGATCCTCGATCATTTGCGCACTTTCAAGAGAGACGGCGCGTACGCCTCCTACCCCTATCTCCTCGGACTGGATATAAAATGGGCCGGAGACCGGCTCATCAAATACCTGAAAAGGAGGCGGTGACCCCAGAAAGTACCAGATAGACTTCGTCCGTAAAAGGTTCACGCAGAGCCGCAGAGAAGGCACAGAGGCCGCAAAGAAATTCTGATCAGTCGTTTAGAGGTACGCTATGAATGTTCGAAAAAAGAAGTAAAAAAGCGGAATTTACAGACCGGATCGATATAGTTGATCATCACCCCATTTTGCCAAAGCGCTTCGTTCCCCCTCAGTGAGTTCTTCCTGCTCCAGGAACGCGAACAGATCTTCCCGGAAACGCGGGACATAAGGCTTCAGGACCTTATCGGGGGCGTTTGTTTCATCCGGGTGCGTTTTGGACCGATCGTTCAATTTTCGGTAGAGCGCGGATAAACCGGTCTTCTTGACCCAATGGATCCCCTTGTGAAAGCCCCCTTTTTTAAAGCGATCGTAGAGCCATTTCCGGACCCTTTCCATTCCTTTTGACCGCGGTACGAAACCGCCTCCCACGACCCGCTCAGCACCCGCAGGGACCACTTCGGTATCCGCCCCCGCGAAGCGGAAAAAGCGCTCCAAAAGCTTGCGGGGCTCCCTGGCCAATTCATCATAAAAGAGCAACAAGACCTGCTCCCGGGGAAAAAGGGCAAAGACATTCGCAAGGTGCCGCCCGTAAAGGCTGTTGCTGATCACTTCGGGATGGGCTTCGAGCAATCCCTGCGGATCGATCCTTTTTTCGCGCGCCAGATGACGAAGGTGGGATAGGGCCCGGTCAAAGGGTTCCCTTAGCATGACCACGATCCTGGCTTCAGGGTGGAAACGGCGGATCCTTTCAAGGGCTTGCCGGTCGTACAAATAAGAGGTGGAACATTCCCCCGCGATCCCTTTTTTCTTTTCCCAATTGGTCGCATACCAGTTTCCCCCTTTTTCAAAGTTGCGGGAATAGAAGTGGGGTTCCTTGTTAAGCGAAGCATTGATATCCGGATGGGCTTTCATCATCTCGTGAAGCCAGGTGGTACCACATTTGTTCCCCCCCACGCAAAAAAAGTCTACATGCGGGATCCTATCATCAGGAAGCGGTGATGTTTCGGTAGAGCTCAAGGAGTTTTTCTTTCTCGTGTTCCCAATTGTAGGTCCGTTCCACCGCTTTCCGCCCATTGCTTCCCATCTGGCGGGCGCGTTCTGGATCGATCATCAATGCTTTCACAGCATCGGCGATCGCATCGGGATCGAGGGGGTCGACACAGACCCCACAGTTCTCATTCTCAACGATCCCTTTCCAGGAAGGAAAATCGGAGGCCAGGACCGGAAGACCGGCCCCCATGTACTCGAACATTTTCACGGGGAGAGCCTCCCTGTAATTCGGGACCGGGTGCAAGGTCACCACGCCGATCCTGGAATTTTCCAGGACCTCTACCACTCCCTGCCGATCCAGGACGCCGTGATAGGTAACCCGTTCCCACCCCTTCATGTCCTCTAATTCATGCTGCAATTCCGCGGGTTGGAATGGCCCCGCAAGGGCCAGGTGGACCCCATCGAGCCGTTCCATCGCCCGCAGCAGTTCGACGATCCCCCGATTTCGGGAAATCCCCCCCAAATAACAGAGCTGAAAAGGGCGCTCATCAATGGTCCCTTTTCCCGGATCCGGGGCGGGAAGGTCCTTTAGCCTCGGAAAGTTCTTCACCGCGGTCACCGCTACGCCCCGCCCCCGGAAACGGTCTGCGATCGTATCCGTGGCCGTGACGATCCCGGAAAGCCGAGCGGAGATCCCCTTCTCGTAGCGCTGAACGAGACCCGCGACCAACCCCCGAAACCCCTTCGGGATCCATTCCTTGGAGAGGATCTGCCGGGGAAGGTCCTCGTGCGCATCGTAAAGGACCGTTTTTCCTTTTTTCACAAGCTTTTTGGCAAAAGGGAGAAATTCCGGGTCGTGGAAATGGTAGAGGTGAGCGTCCAATTCAAGGGCCTTTTCATAAAGCCGACGGGTGGTCTTCCTCATTCGTTCCATCCGGCCAGCGGGAAGGGGGACCGTGCGCACTTGGACCCCGTCCTCCTCTCTATCGCCATCTCCCGGACAAAGGAGCTCCACTTCGTAGCCCGCATCGACCAGGGTGCGGCATTCCTTGTTGAAGATCCGATTGTCTTTCCAAGCGTGCGCTGAGGTTATATGACAGACCTTCATGCGGGACGAGTCTTTTCTTCATTCGGGTCATCACCCTCGATAACGAAAGCTCCGAGGGCCATCAGCCCGTACATTTCGCGAAGGTCCACGATGGAATAGGATTTCATGGCGTTCAACAGGAAGAGAACGGAGCATGCCAGGAGGACCCATTGCCCGTGTTTGACCATTCGGCGCAAAAGAAGCCCCAAAAGGACCAGAAAAGGCAGCAACCCCAGCAATCCGAGCTCAAACCATACTTCCAGGATGATGTTGTGGGGATATCCCCTTTTATCCGTTCCCGCTTTGAAGTGCATATAACTTCCGAATCCGTGGCCCCGGATCAGGGGCTTCACCCCATCCGTGATCCCCTGGAAGGCGAAAACAAAGTGTTCCCTTCGCCCCGCCTGGATCATCCCCCTTTGTTCCGACCCTTCCTTTTGAGACCAACCCCATTCTTCCGGTACGAGGACCGAGAAGCGGTAAGCCGTTCTAGAAAAGGGATGCCGAAGCGGCTCAAAAACCATACAACTCCCGATCATCAAGAGATTGAGAAGAATGAGAAGAACC
>CAYVSK010000076.1:0-11786 GCA_964453635.1 uncultured Weeksellaceae bacterium
CCGGCAACGGCGATTGCAACGCCGTAACCGACAGCATGCTCATCACGATCACCGACGCCCCCCAAGTGGACGCAGGGGCCGATCAGACCCGCTGTGCCAACAACGGCGAGGCCTCCCTCAATGGGTCCGTCAGTGGAGGCGCAACGACCGGGGAATGGTCCACCAGCGGCACAGGGACGTTCAGCCCGAGCAAGACCGAGCTCAACGCCACTTACGTGCCCAGTGATGACGACACCGCGAACGGGAGCGTGGAACTGACCCTCACCTCCACAAACAATGGAGACTGCGTCGCCGAATCCGACAAGATGACGATCAGCTACACCGATGCGCCCGTCGTGGATGCTGGCTCCGACCAGACCGTATGTGCCAACAACGGGGAGGTCTCCCTCAACGGTTCGGTCTCGGCTGGTGCCTCCACAGGTGAATGGAAAAGTACCGGAACGGGTTCCTTCGACCCCGACAAGACCGACCTCAATGCCACCTACGTCCCGAGCGACGGCGACACATCGAACGGGAGCGTGGAACTGATCCTCACTTCCACCAACAACGGGGACTGCGAAGCCGTTTCAGACACCATGGCGATCACTTATACCGATGCCCCACGGGTGGACGCCGGGGCCGACCAGACCGTCTGTGCGAACAATGCCGACGTCGAGCTCAACGGAACGGTCTATTCCCCCGCTTCCGGCGGGGAATGGAGCGGGGGTTCCGGAACCTTCAGCCCAGGCAATACCGACCTCAACGCCACCTATTCCCCATCGGCCAGCGAAATATCGGCCGGTTCCGTCAAGCTCTACCTCACAACCACCGGCAACGGCGATTGCAACGCCGTAACCGACAGCATGCTCATCACGATCACCGATACCCCACAAGTGGATGCCGGCATCGATGACACCGTCTGCTCGAACAATGCGACCGTAAACCTCAGCGGTTCAGTGAGCAACGCAGGTGGCGGTGTATGGTCCGGGGGTAACGGAACATTCGGGGACTCTATGGCCTTGAATACGACCTACGAGCCAACGGATGCCGAGATCGCGCTCGGTTCCCTGACCCTGACCCTGACATCGACCCAGAATGGAAAATGCCTCCCCGAAAAGGATGATGTCACGATCAGTTTCAGTCCGAAGCCTTTGGTGGATGCCGGGTCGGACCGGACCGTCTGCGCCAACAACGCAGAGGCGGAACTCAACGGCTCGGTATCCGGGGGAGCGAGTACGGGGGAATGGAGCACCACGGGCACCGGGAGCTTCAGCCCGGATGACACCGACCTGAACGCAACTTACGTACCGAGCAACAACGACACCGCTTCGGACAGTGTGAGGATCTTCCTGAGCTCCACGAACAATGGGGATTGCCTCCCGGTCCGGGACACCATGACCATTTTTTACAGGGATGCACCAAAGGTGGATGCAGGGCCCGACGTAACGGTCTGTGCAAACAACGCCACGGTCTCGCTATCGGGGTCGGTCGGTCCTCCTGCTTCTGGGGGAGAATGGTCCGGCGGATCGGGCAGCTTCAACCCCGACAACACAACGCTGAATGCGGACTACACTCCCTCCCAGAGCGAGCTGGACTCGGGTGAAGCGGAACTGTACCTCACCACCACGGGCAACGGGGACTGCAAAGCGGTCACCGATACCGTGCGGATCACGATCACCAAAGCCCCGGTCGTCGATGCCGGTGACGAGATCACGACCTGCGTGGACGAACTGAACGTCGACCTGAACGGTTCCGTTTCAGGGCCGACCTCCAGCGGGGAATGGTCCAGCAGCGGGACCGGTACCTTCGACCCCGGTCCGGGTGATCTGAACGCTACGTATCGGGCAAGTTCCCAGGATTCCATGAACGAGGGTGTGACCCTCTACCTCAGCTCGACGAACAATGGGAATTGCGATGCCGTCACCGACTCCATCCGCCTGAACATTTTCCCCGGTGGTAGCGCCACGGTCGGCGATGACCGCACGGTCTGCGCGAACAATGCAGAGATCGATCTGGATGGTACGATCTCAGGGACCGCCAATGGGGGCGTTTGGTCCACCAGCGGGTCCGGAAGCTTTATCCCCGACAGCAGCAGCATCGACCCCACTTACATCCCCTCAGACGCAGACACAGCCGCAGGAAAGGTCTGGCTGAAACTGACCGCCAACAGTTGCGACCTGGATGCGGACAGCCTCCGGGTCACGATCACCGATGCCCCGAGAGTGGACGCCGGCGATGACATAATCACCTGTGTGGATGAGCTGGACGTACCCTTGAACGGTTCCGTTGTCGGGGGAACCAATACCGGCGAATGGCAGTCCACAGGAACCGGCGCCTTTAAGCCGGACAAGAGCACCCTGAACGCGACCTATGAGGCTAGCTCCCTCGACTCGGCGAACGGAGGGGTCACGCTTATTCTACGTTCCACGAACAATGGGGATTGTAAAGTTGAACGGGACACCCTCGAATTGGGGATCAAACCAGCCGGCATTGCGGATGCCGGGACCGATAAGACCGTTTGTGCGAACAATGCCAGGATCGAGCTCGATGGAAGCATCGATGGCGGAGCCTCCAAAGGGACCTGGAGTAGCTCCGGAACGGGAAACTTCGTTCCCGACAGTGCAACGCTGGATGCGAATTACGTAGCTTCCGATGCCGATACAGCAGCAGGCGAGGTCTGGCTCAAACTGGAGGCCACGAACAGTTGCAATCCGGCTAAGGACAGTATATTGGTCACGATCACCGATGCGCCAAGAGCAGAAGCGGGGACCGACACCTCGCTTTGTTCGACAAACGCCCTATTACCGCTTGACGGGAAAGTGTACAAAGCATCCGGCGGCGTTTGGAGGAGTTCCGGAACAGGCTCCTTCCAACCTGACAGCAGTGAGCTCAACGCTACCTACCAAGCCAGCACTGCTGACCTGGCAGGTGACAGCGTATGGCTTACCCTGAGGACGACCGGGAACGGGGATTGCAAACCCGTAACGGACAGCATGAAGGTACGCTATGAGCCGACCCCTCAAGTGGATGCAGGGGCAAACCAAGATGTGTGCATCACCGCCGATCGAACGCAATTGTTCGGGAAGGTCAGCGGGGGCAGTAAAACCGGTGTATGGAGCACAGTGGGTTCCACCGGGGGGTCCTTCTCCCCGAATGCAAAGACCCTCAACGCGGAATACTTCTTCAGCAGTGGGGATACCGCTGCGGGCTTCGTGGACCTCGTCCTGGCGTCCACAAATAACGGGAATTGCGATACGGTCCGCGACACCATGCGGATCGACTTCGGGAACACCCCCTACGTGAACGCCGGACCCGATCAGGGCGTTTGCGCTTCGGACCTCAGTGCCGACCTGAATGGTGTGGTGACCGGAGGCTCGAACACCGGATATTGGGAAAGCCTCGGTTCCGGCACTTTCTTCCCGGATAGTTCGTCCCTTAACGGAAGTTACGAGATGAGCCCGGCGGATTCCCTGCAGGGTTCCGTACGCCTGGTCCTCCATTCGACAAAGAGTGGGGTCTGCGACGAGACCAGCGACACCCTGCGCTTATCCATTGAGGACCCTCCTGTCGCGGATGCCGGCACGAACAAGACCGTCTGTCCGGCTGCACCTTCCGGGCTGAACGGTTCCATAATGAATGCGGCTGGCGGAAAATGGCATTCAACGGGCTCCGGAACTTTCCAACCAAACGACACGACCCTGACAGCGAACTACGTGCCCAGTTCGGCGGACAGCATAGCAGGTAAGGTGGACCTCGTTCTGAGCAGTACAGGAAACGGTGATTGCCCGCCAGCTCGGGATACGGTCACCTGGACCATCGAGGTACCCCTCGAGGCTAACTTCTCCTATACGAGCCCTTGTGTCGGTGCACCAGTCACCTTTAAGGACCAGACGGCCACTTCGGCCGGATCCGTAAACAACCTTCAGTGGAAGATCGACGGAAGTGTTTTCAACGGGTCCCAAGCCAGCTTTACATTCACATCGCCGGGCGAATACGAGGTACAGCTAATCGCCCGCTCCAGCCTTGGCTGCTCCGACAGTGTTAAAAGAAGGGTATTCGTCAACCCCCTACCTCAACCGGACTTTGGGACAAGGATACCATGCCCGGGTGACACGGTCCTTTTCGCCGATTCCTCGACCATATCCAGTGGCGACCTCGATTCCTGGGCCTGGAAATTCGGGGACGACAGCACAGATACCGGCAAAATGACGACCCATTTCTACGACAGCACTGGGACATACGAGGTCGGGCTTACGGTGGCATCGGACTCCGGCTGTGTGGATAGCGTGCAAAAGGAGCTCACCGTCAAGGAAGGGGACTTCGCTGACATGTACTTTGAATCCGGCTGTCCGCATCCGGAAGTTAGCTTCAGGGACAGCTCCAGACCTGCCACCGACACGGTCGAACAATGGTCCTGGGACCTTGGGGACGGGACAAATAGTTCCGCCTCTGACTTTGTGCACGAATACCCCAGTTCCGGGGATTATAAGGTGACCCTCGAGGTCAGGACCACGAAGGGCTGCAGGGACAGTGTGACCGAAGTCGTCACTGTGTTGCCCGATCCCGAAGCCGGATTCAGCTACGACCCCTCAGGAGATGCGCCCCGGGTCGGGGAACCGATCTTTTTCGTCGACCAAAGCAGCAATGCAAGTGCCTGGTCCTGGGATTTCGGGGACAATTCATTGGGGTCGAACGACCCGAACCCCGAACACAGCTACACAGATGAAGGACGTTTCGTCGTAAGACAGGTGGTCCAGGACGATGCAGGATGCCGGGACACCGCCCTCGAAGAGATCGTGGTAGAACCGGGGGACGACGTGTTCCCCCCGGCCGTTCCAACGGGCTTCTCGCCCAACAATGACGGCAAGAACGACGTGCTCCGGGTTCGGGGTGGGCCGTTCGAGACCCTGAATTTCAAGGTCTACAACCAATGGGGCAAAGTGGTGTTCTCAACCACGGACCCGAAAAAAGGATGGGACGGAACGCACAAAGGCAAAGCGCAGCCTGTAGGGGATTACGTCTATACGATCAAAGCAAGGACCAGGGATGGGGAAAGTTACGAGCGCTCAGGAGATGTGACCCTCATCCGTTAAGATCGAAAAAGGGCATTATGGAACGACGGCTCATCATCATACTCGTAAGCTTCGGGATCGCGGCCTCAGCTTCCGCCCAGGACCCTCATATGACCCAATTCGATGCTTCCCCCGTGATCCTGAACCCGGCCAGGACCGGTATGTTGGAGGAGGACCTTCAGTACAGAAGCGCGGCCCAGTTCAGGAGCCAGTGGGGCACGGTGACGAACAATTCCTTCACCAGTACCACCCTGGCCTTCGACATGCCCATGAAAAAACGATGGGGCGTCGGCGGATACCTCATGAACAACGATGCCCCCCGCGTTTATAACGCTTTCAATTTCGTCCTTTCCGGAGCCTATCAGATCATGGACCCCGGCCAGGACAAGCACAGCCTATCCACTGGCCTCCAGCTGGGCCTAATCTACAAGAAGACCAAAAAGAAAGACCTCGTCTTCGATCGACAGTATAGCAATGGCGTCTTCAATCAAAACCTGCCGAGCGGGGAGGACCTCGAACAACAAAGCCGACTGATGCCCGAGATCAATTTCGGGATCGACTACGAAATGACGGAAGAGAGCAAACGGGTAAGGCCTTACGGGGGCTTTTCCCTCTTCCACATTACCACTCCCAATGAAGCCCTTTTGGCGAACACGGAGAAGTCCCCTCTACCCAGGCGCTATGTACTAAACGGGGGCGGGATAGTGGACGTGATCGAGTATGGAGACCTCGAGCCGAAATTTCTCGTCATGCGGCAAGGGAATATCATGGAATACCTCTACGGCCTCCACGCTTCCTACCAATTCCAGAATGAACACAAAACGAAATTATTGGGTGGCACGGGGTATCGGATCGGAGATGCGGCCTATTTCATGCTGGGAGTTGACCACAAAGATCTCCAGTTCAGGATGAACTACGATGCCAACACCTCCACCCTTGAGCGATATTCAAATGGCAACGGGGCCTGGGAGTTCTCCGTTGTTTTTTTGCGATGAACGACCCCCTCTTGATGGGTAGTCCTGCTTTTAACGAGTGCCTTCCTTACGAGCGGCCCCATTTAATACGACCGATCGGTCATCGCACGGCGAACTTATCGCGAAGCACCCGTCCATTCCCGCGGACGCGGATGACATAGATCCCTTTCGGCAAACGATCGGTGCGGATCTTGCGGTGCCGATCTGAACGCTGCATTATTTGGGGGACCACGACCCGGCCGGTCATAGTGCGGATCCGAATTTCAAGATCCCCCCACCCCTTTTTCGCTTCGATATAGACCGCCTCCTCCGCGGGGACCGAACGGATCTGCACCGGATCGGCCGGGGTTTCTTGAGGGGCAACGGTCCGCGTACCGGAATAGGAGTTCTCCCCGTTGAAGTCCGTCTGTTTGAGTCGGTAATACCCCCTTTCTTTCAAAGGGTTCTCATCGGTGATCCCATAATGGAGCGAGCTGTTGCTATCCCCGGCCCCATCGACTTTCGCGATCGATTCCCACGACTCTCCGGCGGCCTTCCGCTCGATGGTGAAGTAGTCATTGTTCGTCTCCGAGGCCGTCTCCCATGCAAGTTTTACCACATCCCCGGCCCACTGCGCTGAAAATTCTATGAGTTCAATGGGAAGAGGCGTGGCCTCACAGGTCGTGCCATCCCCGTTATAGAGCTCAGAGATCATGAGCTTGTAATAGTCCCGGTTCACATTGCTCTTCGCATCGGCCCAATCCAGATCGGAGTGCCCGTATTTCCCCACAAGGTCATCTGGGGAGCTCGTACCGTTTTGTTCATCCCGGGCGAATCCCAGATAATCGTCGTCGTACTTGTCATCCCCGTCGGTGTTGCGGTGCTCGATCAATACTTCGATGTTGTCATCCCCATTATAGACGAATTCGTCCTGCCCTCCGGTCCCATTGAGATCGAAAGTGTAGGTCTTACCCTCATCATAGAAGGACATGGTCCCGTTGTCCCACACTTTGGTCCAGTTGCTGTAGTCGCTGACAGGATAATCACTGCTATTGGCGTCGCTGTAGTATTTTTTCGTCGTATGGCGCATCCAGATATAACAGTCCTTGAATTTCCATTCAAAGTCGCCATTGTCAGGGTCAGGGTTCTTCTTGGTGGTCATCCGGATGGATATGGAGGTTATATCGCGAGCATTCCCGGCATCGTGGCTCGAATACAATGCACTGCTCCAACCATAGTCATACCGTTCATCGTTCACATCAAAGGGCATATCGTAGGTATTCAAGCAATCCCCCCAATCCTGGGAATACCCTTGCATTCCCTTCAAGACGCCCAAAATGGACAGCAAAAGGAAGAAAGCCGTTCTTGAAACCCCATTTGGCATGAAATACCGGAATCTGAGTGCAAAACCCGATCAAGAGGGTTCATCGGCTGCAAAAGAACCGAGCCTTTATATCCCTTAAGCTTCCGGTATTTTATTGAAAATCATCTCATCGCTTTGCTTTGGCAAAAATTCGCTTTCTTCTCCCTTTCAATTTTTTTTCACACTCTATAGGATGGCCTTTTAAGGCCCTATTATCCCTTAGATCTTTCTTTAAAGGCATTGAAAATATCCGGTAGACGGGCCGGAGAAAAAGCTCATTGCCCCATTTGCCGCTCAAGAGGGAGAACAAAGAGGGAAACCGTTCCCTTCCCCGGTTTCGAATAGATCTTGAATCGCCCTTCGAGGTAGTGCGCCTGGCTTTTCAGGTTGGTGACCCCATGGCCATCCCCCTCAGTCCGCTCTTCATCGAAACCTTTGCCATTATCCTGGACCCGGATGATCAATGAGCGAAATGAGTACTTCCGAATATCGATGTGGACCTTGGTGGCCCCCGAATGCTTGGCGATATTGGTCAAGGTTTCCTGCACCATCCGATAGGCCACCAATTCCAAGTCTTTCCGGAATCGTTCTTCTCCAGTGGTGTTCGCAGTTATCTCAATGGGCATCTTTTCACCCATTTCCTGGATCATATTTTCCACAGCCTCCCCCAGGCCTAACATCTGCAATCCGCGGGTCCCGAGTTCGTGGGACATATTACGGACCTTACTGGTCACCCCATTGACCATATCCATGGCACTCTTGATCCGCTTATGGAGGGGATGTTCCGGCTCGAGGGTTCCACGGGTTGAATCCAGGTTCATATGGAGCCCGACAAGATCCTGTTGAATATCGTCATGCAAGGTTTCGGCGATGATTCTCCTCTCATTTTCCTGACCTTCGAGCATTGCATTGTGAAGTTGTTTCCGGAACTCTTTCTGTTCCGTGATTTCTTCCTTGACGGCAACGTAATGGAGCACCTGTCCCTCCTTGCTCAAAACCGGTGAGATGATGGCCTTTTCCCAAAAGAGCTCCCCGTCCTTCCTTTGATTGAGAAACTCCCCGTACCACGTTTTCCCCTGGGCGATGGTATGCTGCAGCTCATCGTAGAAAAAAGTGGAATGACGCCCTGAACTGATGATCCAGGGTTTTTGGCCGATCACCTCCTGGAACGTATACCCAGTGCACCGAACGAATTCGGGGTTCACATACTCGATGTAATGATCGGGATCGGTCACCATGATACTGACCGGGCTTTGCTCACTGGAGAGGCGAAGCACGAGCGTTTCTTCCTCCTGCCTTTTCTTTTCCAGATATATCGCGATCTTCGCTGCCAGCTCCTCCCAAAAGTCCTCGCCGATCCCATTGAATGAAGTTTTATCATAGAAGTTCATCAAGACAAGGCCCCCGACACAGGCCCCCTTATCGATGAGTGGGATCCCGATACAGATTTCCGGTTTTTCAGATGCTTCATGGAATGAATTCGAGTTCGGACCTTTGAAGAGCGGTTCGTTCAATTCTTCCCGCCTTACCTGAACGATCTTGCCTTCCCGCACCACCCGGTCCGCAAAGGTCCCTTCCTCACAAATCCCGAAGAGCGAGCCCTCTTTGTCATTCAGGTAGAAAGGACCGGACGGGAACATGTGAGCGAACTTACCGTCGACAAAAACACAGATCCGCTGGACGGTCATGAGCCTTTTCAATTCCTCATGGACCGTTTTCAGGAATTCCCCGGCATCCCGTTCCCAGGTCATGACCTTCGATATGCGCTGTTGGATCTCCCTTTGCTTAGGGGCTTCATGTTCTTCCATGCTGGTGGTCATGTTTTCGGCAAGGCTTGTGGACGACCATTCAGCAAAAAAGATGAAGGCAGGTCGGTCCGGCTTAACCGTGTTCTATTGGATCGTTTTGACAAAGGTGGTATGGGTCTTTTCGTGACGGGCTCCCGTCGCGGTATGCAACGAGCGCATTTTTTCATTAAAATCTCCCACCCAGGACAATTCCACCTCTTCGTATTGTTTTCGGGGCACGATCCTGTGATAGGCGCTCATGATCATGCCGGCTTCCACCCCCTTTTCCTGATATTCGGGAACAACCCCCATGATGGTCACCTTGGCCTTCCGGATCCGCCTTCTCCAGAGATCCCAACCCATTTTCAGTTTCTTCCAACCGTTCAGCTTGCCGTTCATTCCCCGCAGGATCTGGTTGATATCGGGGATAGCGACCATAAAACCCACCGGTTCACCGTGGGCATAAGCAAAGCAGATGAGGTCCTCATCGATGATCGGTTTGAGCTTTTCGAAAGCATGTTTAACGTATTCATAGCGAAGGGGTGAATAATTCCGTTGGTCCTTCCAGGCCTTGTGATAGACCGTGATCATGTCCTGGATAAAACGTTCTTCCTTTTGGCCCTTAAAGGAAAAGAACTCGAATTCGGGTTTCTGAAAAAGCCGCTCAGCCACTTTCGAAAAACGCTCCGGTAGCGGGGAACGGAGATCCAACAGGTTGGTATACTGCTTGAACTGGGGTTCGAAGCTGTAAGCCCGAAAAAGCTCCTCGTAATAAGGGGGATTGTAATTGGTCCCGTAAGAGGGCCGGGTAAAACCTTCGACCAGGACCCCCCAGTATTCCTGGTTCTCCCCGAAGTTCACCGAGCCCGTCATGGCCTTCATACTTCTTTCCCTGAGCCAGGTCTCGCACTTTTCGAAGAGCGTAAAAGCCGCTTGGCGGTCATTCACGCTCTCGAAGAAGCCCATTCCCCCGGTCGGGCAGTCGTGGTATTTGGTCTTGTCGTAATTGACAAAAGCCGCGACCCGCCCCAGATAGTTCCCATGATCATCCAAGAGGATCCACCGAACGGCCTCTCCGTTGGAAAAGTTCGGGTTCTCATTCGGGTCGAAAATGGACTCGATGTCACTTTCCAGGGGACAGACCCATTCAGGGTCGTCCCTATAGATCTTCCGGGCCACATCGTGAAAGGCTTTCCGGTCGGCCCGGGTGTTCACTTCTAAGCAATGCAAGGGATAAAAATACCAAAATTGAACGGAAAAAGCTCACACGCCTTTCACAACACACTCAGGCCCAAGCTCCATAACCCGCCCAGCGAAGAATGACCATACAAAAAAGGCCTTGAAAGAAGCTCACCCTGACCACACCCCTCTTTCAATTCCCTTTTTCCAGCTCCTGAGCCTTGGGAAAAAGGATATTGTTCTCCAAGTGAATATGCTGATGGAGATCATCTGCAAAATCCTTTAACTCTCCGTAGACCATCCGGAAGGTATTGCAAGCCCCTTTTGGGGCTTTGTGATCGTTGCTCAGTTCCCGGATCCGCTCCAGGGCATCTCCGGCTTCCTGATGTTCCGCCTCCATCATGGCGATCGGGTTGGCGACCGAACCAAAAGCGGGCATGAGAGCCAGGAGAAGATTGATCCGCCCCGACCAACGGGCGATCACCCTTAGCGTTTCATTCCCATCACCCTCTCCAACGGCCTTTCCACCGAGATAGAAGTCATGGACCCCGCTGATCAGGTCAAGATGAAGTTCAGGAGCTTAGAGAGTTCATCAAGCCATCCCTCCCTTATTGTTATCGGTACTCCGGGTTCGGATGATCGAAGCGGCACCCGGCCTCCCATTCGGAACGCTGGTTGCCGTGGGCCGGAACGCCTCCCTGTTCCTTTAGCATTTTGGCCATATGCATGAGGTTCCAGCTCATGAAGGTCGTGTTCCGGTTGGTGAAATCGTTCTGAGGACCCGTTGACCCTTCATCGAGGTAGGAGGGGCCCGGGCCAGCTTCTCCGATCCATCCGGCATCGGCCTGCGGCGGAATCACGTAACCGAGGTGTTGGAGGCCGTACATGATGCTCATGGCACAATGTTTAATGCCGTCCTCGTTCCCGGTAACGAGCACACCCCCGGCACGACCGTAGTAGATGTACTGGCCGTGTTCGTTCAATTCGCCGGACTGGGAATACAAGCGTTCGATCACTTTGTTGCAGACCGAGGACTTCTCCCCCAGCCAGATCGGGGTCCCGATCACCAGGATATGGGCGTCCATCACCTTTTTAAAGATATCGGGCCAATCATCCTTTTCCCATCCATGCTCGGTCATATCGGGGTAAACCCCGGGCGGGATAAGGTAATCCACCGGCCTGAGCTCCTCGGTCGTCACACCATTCTTCTCCATAATGTGCCGGGACTTTTCGATCAATCCCGAGGTGTGTGAAAGCTCATTGCTCTTCTTGAGCGTACAATTAAGGAAGAGCGCTTTAAGATCACTATAGTCCATGGTCTTTCCTCTTTTTTAACGTGTGGCTGGATAAATCTAAGGATGCCCTTTGAACATTTTTGTCTTCCGGACCACAAAAAGGTAAAAAAGGCAAAGGATCCGGGCCGTGATAAGCCGTCAGAAAAGCCCCCGAGCTA
>CAYVSK010000077.1:0-11558 GCA_964453635.1 uncultured Weeksellaceae bacterium
GTTCCTTTCGTACTCGGTTTGGCGGCCAATAGCTATTTCCAGGCCTTTGGGGTGATCGGGCTCCAAGGCCTGGGGATCACGATCGCCATGGCCGCTTACAGTTGGGTCCTCGTTTATTCCGTATCCCGTTTCGTGGAGCGGAACCAGCGCATTTTCAAATACATCAACGGCCTCGCCGGCCTCGCATCCATCCTCGTCGGCGTGGGATGGCTCACCTTTTGGGGCTTTAAGCATTTCGGCGGCTGAAAACGGGAGGAAGCGGTGAAGCAGGAAATGGATTTCATTCTGATCGGGATCGAGGGGGACCAAGCCCCGGATCTTTCGCAAGACGCGGAGCTTCAGCAGCTTCTGCGGGAACATCGGATCTTCTCCGGAGGCGAACGGCAGCGCAAGCTGGTCGCTCCCATGCTCCCTGAGGATCATGAATGGATCCCGCTTCAAGCTCCCTTAAAAGAAGCGATCGCCAAGTACGCGGACAAGGAGTGCGTTGTGGTCTTCGTAAGCGGCGACCCTTACTTTTTCGGCTTCGGTAAGACGATCCAAAAGCATTTTCCGGATGCTTCCATCCGTTCCTTTCCGGCCTCGAATGCCATCCAGCTTTTGGCGCAACGCCTGCAAATGGAATACGGGGACCTGCAGACTGTGACGCTACACGGGCGGGAACGCGATCGCCTATATGAAGCCCTGCTCCGAGGGATCAAGATAATCGGCGTACTGACCGATGAAAAGAACAGTCCGGATAAACTTGCTGAAAAGCTATTGAATTACGGTTACGGGCATTATCGCATGCATGTCGGAGAGCAGCTGGGTGGGCCGGAGGAAAAGGTGAGAAGCTTTTCCTTGGAAGAAGCGTCGAAAAACTCCTTCGCCTCCCTTAATTGCTTCATTCTCGAAAGCGAGCAAGCAGTCCCCGCTGAAGCCATTCACCCGGATGAAAGCTTCCACAAGCTTCCCGGACGTCCCGGAATGATCACCAACCGGGCGGTCCGGGCTTTTACGCTCGCGGCGATGGAACCTGAACCCAACGGGAGCTTCTGGGACATCGGGACCTGCACGGGATCCATCGCCATCGATGCGCAAACGTCCTATCCCGGCATGCGAGTGACCGCTTTTGAGAAGAAAGAAGAATCCTGGGATGCGTTGGACCGGAACCTTAAGGCCTTTGGAACGCCCGGGATCCGGGTTTTGAAACAAGATTTTCTAGAAGGATCCTCCGGATCCCTCGAAGACGCTGCGGTCGACCGGATCTTCGTCGGCGGGCATGGTGGCCAGTTAGAAGCCATTCTGGAAAAAGGGGATGGCTACCTTCGAAGTGGGGGTCGCATCGGATTGAACGCCATCCGAGCTGAAAGCTGTGAGCGTTTCGAAGCTTGGGTGAAGGAACGAACGGACTATCAGCTCATCACCGATCGTACGCTGCGGATCGATCAGGAAAACCCCATTCGCGTGCTGATCGCTCAAAAAGGAGAGCCATGACGCAAGGAACGGAAAGGATCCATATCCTGGCTCGCTCGGAGTCGGGTGTTGCATTGGGAAAAACCCTCCAGAAAGACCTCTATCGCCACAAAGAGCGGCAGGTGAAGCTCTTCTCCGTGAACGGCGGAGCGGATACCACGCAGGTGGGCTCGACCAAGGAGGTTATGAAAGAAAGCTTTCACGATGCCGACGCCTGGATCTTCATCGGTTCGCTCGGGATCTGCGTGCGTCACATCGCGCCCTATTTGGATGACAAAACGAGCGATCCGGCCGTATTGAACATCGATGAGGAGGGTCGTTTCGTTCAATCCGTCGTCTCAGGCCATCGGGGAGGGGGCAATCACTGGGCGGAAAAGCTGGCCCGCATCATCGGAGCCGAGCCCGTTATCAGCACGGCAAGCGAAGGGAAAGGGCTTTGGGCCTTGGACCTTTTGGACCGACGCTTCGGCTGGAAAAGTGAATTTGTCGGAGGGAAAGAAGGCCTCGAGCAAGCAACGGTCATGAACCGCTTCAACGAAGGACGCTCCACGGCCCTGTTGCTGGAAGTAAGGGATGAAGGGACGGAACGCTTGGAAAAAGAAGCTCCGGATTTCGTGAGCGTTTACCGGAACTTCGAGTCCATTCCGGAAGGAGAGCATGAGCTCCTCTTGGCCGTCACGCCTTTCGAATACGACACAGAGCTCCCCGGCCTCCATTATCGGCCGGCTTGCTTTCACTTGGGGCTGGGATGTGAAAAGGCCATCGATCCCGGTGTATTCGAAGAAAGTCTGAAGGGGCAATTGAAGGAGCAGCACCTATCCCCGCTATCGGTCGCTGGGATCCACAGCATCGAGCTGAAGAGCGAGGAGCCTGCTTTTCAACGGCTTTCCGAAGATTGGGGGGTCCCCTTCGAGGTATGGGCCGCCGAACGGCTCGAACGGGAACCGGTGCCCAATCCATCGGAAGAAGTTTATAGGACCGTTGGGGCGCATGGCGTGGCGGAAGCTGCGGCGCTTGCCGGTAGCGGCAGCAAGGAGCTCTGGACTGAAAAGGTCCGCGTGCCGATCGAGCAGCGGGAAGAAGGTCAAGGGCAACGCTACACCTTGGCCATCGGAGCGGATGACAGCTTGCGCACGGAAGGGGAGATCCTGATCGTGGGAGCAGGCACGGGCGATCCCGACCTGATCACCCTTCAAGGTTTGGAAGCTTTGAAAAGCGCCGACCTGATCCTCTATGCGGGCAGCCTGATCCCGGAATCGCTTTTGGAGCGCACGCCTACGCGAGGGCGCTTGCGGAACAGCGCGTCCATGGAGCTCGAAGAGCAGTTCGAATTGATGGACGAAGCCTACGCCAACAACGAGCGGATCGTAAGGCTTCACTCGGGGGATCCATCCATCTACGGCGCCATCCACGAGCAGATCAAGCATTTCGAGGATCAGGGCTATCGCTACCGGATCGTCCCCGGCATCGCGGCCAATCAAGCCGCTGCTGCCCTCCTGAAGACGGAATTCACCCTGCCGGGCAAGGTGCAGAGCATCGTGCTCACCCGGGCGCCCGGTCGCACGGAAATGCCGAACAAAGAAAGCTTGCGCCGCTTTGCCGAGACCGGCAGCACCCTTTGCATCTTTTTGAGCGCCAAGATGATCCGAAATGTGAAGGCCGAGCTGCTGGAAGAACTCCCTCCGGAGACGCCAGCGGCCGTTTGCTATCGCCTCACCTGGCCGGACCAGCAGATCCATCGCGGCACCCTTCAGGAATTGGACGATATGGTCAAGAAAAACAAGCTGACCCGCACGGTCCTCCTCGTCGTGGGCGAAGCCCTGAATTTGACCGACGAACGCTCCGGCCTCTACCATCCCGAGCATCACCACATTTTTCGGAAGCGGAAGGGGAAGAAGGAGGCGTGAGGGGCTGGAGGCTGCTGATCCCGATCTTTCCAAGCTTTTATGCACCCCCCTCCTATCTCGTAGCGGATGGGATCTGCTTTCGGATCTGACCCGGCCGAGTGTCTGAGCAGACGATCACTGATGCCTGCTTTTTCCCGTCCTGTAGCTCAACGATGGGATCGAAGGTGTGATCGATGACCGAGTCCGGGGCAAGGACCCCACCGGAAAGGGAGCCGAAAGTCTCCATGTCCGTGATCGTATCCCCTCCGTTCAGGTTATATTCGCCTTCAACGTATTTATATTACTGCTCCCCAGGTTCTTGATAGAGGCCGATATGTTGGTCTTCAGGTTTGAAAGGCAACCGGAAGAAAGGTCTCCCTGTCGAAGCGGTAGATTCCGCTGTCGGTTCCGAACATCACGAAGTCCACGGCGATCATGCACCACGAAGACCACAACGATCAAGGCGACCACGAGGGCCACGACCACCATGCCCACCATGCAGAGATGGTGAAAGAGTTCCGTTTAAAGTTCTGGATATGCCTGGTCCTGACCCTGCCGGTGCTCGTCCTTGCCCCGATGATACAGGATGCCCTGGGGTACACCTTCCAGTTCCCTTATTCCGACAAGGTCCTGGCCGCCCTGGCTACGATCGTTTTCTTCTATGGCGGGCTCCCCTTTTTGCGGGGATTAAAGGACGAGGTCAAGGACGGGAACCCAGGCATGATGACCCTCATCGGGGTCGCTATTACCGTGGCCTGGCTCTACAGTACGGCCGTTACCCTGGGTGTTCCCGGCAAAACCTTCTACTGGGAACTCTCTTCCCTGATCGCGATCATGTTGCTGGGTCACTGGGTGGAGATGCGCTCGGTGATGGGGGCTTCGAACGCACTCGAGAAACTGGCCGAGCTCATGCCCGATACGGCCACGCGCCTCGATGCGGACGGGAACACAGAGGAGGTGCCCGTGAGCCAGGTCGCCAATGACGACCGGATCCTTTGCCGTCCCGGCGAAAAGGTCCCGGCGGACGGGCTGATCGAGGAGGGCGAAAGTTCGGTGGACGAATCCATGCTTACGGGGGAATCCGTACCCGTCAAAAAAACAGAAGGCGAGGAAGTGATCGGCGGGGCCGTGAACGGAGAGGGCTCCCTGACCATCCGGGTCAAACACGCCGGGGACAGCTCCTACCTCTCCAAGGTGATCGGTATGGTACGCCAAGCGGGAGAGGAACGCTCAAAGACCCAGCACCTGGCCGACCGGGCGGCCTTCTGGCTAACCATGGTCTCCCTGGGCGTGGGAACGGGCACTTTGCTGGTCTGGTGGTTCCTCATGGAAGCGGAATTCGTAGTGGCCCTGGAACGTATGGTCACCGTCATGGTGATCAGTTGTCCCCATGCACTCGGGCTGGCCATTCCCTTGGTAGCGGCCATATCGACGGCCGTATCCGCCAGGAACGGCCTTCTTATACGCGACAGGACAGCATTCGAGGATGCCCGGAACATCCACACGGTCCTATTCGACAAGACCGGCACCCTCACGACCGGTTCTTTCAGTGTCAAAGACCTCGAGGTCCTGAAGGCCGAATGGAGCGAAGAGGAGCTATTGCGAGTGGCCGCTTCCCTCGAACAGCATTCTGAACACCCGATCGCCAAAGGCATCCTTAACGAAGCCCAAACCCGGGGCACCCAACTTGTCCGGGTAACGGGAATGCAGAACATCACGGGCGAAGGGGTCCAGGCCACGATCGATGGGACGCCCTATTATCTGACCGGTCCCGGATGGCTGAAGAAACAGGGCCTGGATATTCCCGGAAGCGAGAGATGGAAGGGCATGACCCGCGTTTTTCTGAGCCAGGGACAGGAACTGATCGGGACCATCGGGCTTTCCGATACCCCCCGGGCCTCTTCCAAAGCCGCGATCCAAAAACTACAAGCGGCCGGGATCGAATGTGTCATGCTCACCGGTGACAATGCGGAAGTAGCGGAACAAGTAAGCAATGAGCTTGGCATGGATGGTTACTATGCACAGGTATTGCCGGAAGAGAAACTGGAAAAGGTCAGAACGCTTCAGGCTCAGGGAAAGAAAGTCGCGATGACGGGGGACGGGGTGAACGATGCCCCGGCCCTCGCCCAGGCGGATGTCGGGATCGCCGTGGGATCGGGCACCGATGTGGCAGCCGAGACCGCCCATGTGATCCTCGTCAACAGCGACCCCATGGACGTCACCAACGTGATCCTCTTCGGAAAAGCAACGCACCGCAAAATGATCGAGAACCTGATCTGGGCCACCGCCTACAACGTGATCGCCATTCCTTTAGCGGCCGGCGCTCTTTACAAATGGGGGATCACGATCAGTCCCGCCACCGGCGCCGTGGTCATGAGCCTTAGCACGGTCATCGTGGCCCTGAACGCTCAGTTACTGCGGAAACAAATGAAGTAACAGCCCCCGTCGTAAAGTCTTCTCAGGTGTTGGGAAACGGCCGGGGGCTTCATCTCGAGCACATCGACAAGGTCGCACACACACAGCCTTTCTTCCCTTTGCAGAAGAAAAAGGATCCGGCTCCTCACACACCCGGTGATATCCTTACCCGGACCCCTCGTAATCCGCCCGAAGGATCCGCCGCATGATCTTGTTGGAAGCCGTTCGCGGCAAGCTTTCCATAAGGACAACGTCATAGATCTTGAAGAGGGGGTTTAGCTGGTCCTTGATGATCCGCTGAAAGCGTTCGATCAGGAAGGATCTGTCGACCTTGGATGGATCCTCCTTGGGAACGGCGCATATAACGAGCCGACTCGGCCCTCCTTCCTCGGTCTCGACCGCTATTGCCGCTGTCTCATGGACCCTTTCCTCCAGGTCGAGCAAGCGTTCGATCTCCACGGAGCTCGTCTTGATCCCCCCGAGGTTCATTGTATCATCGGCCCGACCCCGGGGTCGGAGGAAGCCATTCGGCAATTGCTCGAGCTCATCGC
Source organism: uncultured Weeksellaceae bacterium (assembly GCA_964453635.1). Taxonomy (GTDB): domain Bacteria; phylum Bacteroidota; class Bacteroidia; order Flavobacteriales_D; family CAYVSK01; genus CAYVSK01. Next base: position 6,308 of record CAYVSK010000077.1, read on the forward strand.
CGTGGCGGCGAAGGATGGGGGATGTTCCGATATCCTTGAACTGATCCTCCAAAGGAACCCCACTGATCCCCTTGGCACGGGGGTCTGGTTCGGGCGTTTCAGCGTAATAGACCTCGTGGTGGTCTTTGTTGAGGAGGGTATTGGAAAGCCCGATGGAGGGGGGCACGAGGAAACCCTCCCCTTTATCGGCCGGATCCCCGTTCTCGTCCGCTATATAGACATCGAGGCCAAAAGCGGGCGTGGAGAAACTTCCCGGCGATGCGGGTTGAACAACGGTACCCGTGGCATATCCGCCACCGACCTCGGTGCCGCCGCAATATTCAATCACTGGTCTATACCCGCCCCGCGCCATGAGCCACAGGTAATCCTGGGGATTGGAGCTTTCCCCGGTCGAGCTGAAGACCTTGATCGAGCGCCAGTCCAACCCCTTCATACAGCCCGTTTCGTTCCACTTTTTGACCATGCTGGGGACCACCCCGAGCATGTTGACCCCCGCTTTTTCGACGAACTGGCCAAAATCCCGACCAACGGGGGCACCGTAATACAGGGCGATGGTAGCCTTGTTCATAAGGGCAGCGAATATGAGCCAGGGCCCCATCATCCACCCGATATTCGTGGGCCAGGCCACGACCTCACCCTGCTGGATGTCCTGATGGAGATAACCATCCATAGCACACTTCACAGGGGTGCTGTGTGTCCAGGGGATCGCCTTCGGTTCCCCCGTCGTACCGGATGAAAAGAGGACATTGCACAGGTCCGCCGGTTCACAGGGAACGCTGTCAAAGGACCCGGCCTCCCCGAGGAAGTCCTCCCAAGCCCGGTCCCCTTCCCGGAGGAGGGAACGGTCTGTATTCTCCTTTCCGGGGAGAACGACAGCCCTGGGGATATCAACCTTATTGAGCTTGCCGAAAAGAGGCAGCTCCTTTCCACCCCGGACCACCACGTCCTGCGTAAAGATCAGGTCCGTAACCGCGATCCTTGTTCGTTTCTCCACTTCCGCCGCAGCGATGCTATCGGCAATGGAGACCACAGCTCCACCGGCCTTGATAACGCCCAAATAGATGGCCACCGCTTCTGCGGTCATGGGCATATTGACGGCGGCCTTCATCCCCTTTTCGAAACCCAGCGACTGCAGACCACTGACCACCCGGTTCACCATTTCTTCCAGCTCACCGTAGCTCCACTCCCCCATGGAACCATCCTCTTTCCCGAAAACGATGGCCCGTTCACGGGACTCCCTTTTAAAACAGGTATCGACGATGTTGAGGGAAGCACCAGGATACCAGTCCGGCGTCTCCACCCCGTTCTCAAAAGACACGATATCGGAGGGTCCCTGTTTAAAGACGATCTCGAGTTCCTCCGTCATTTTTTCCCAGAAGCCCTTTCGGTCGCTGATCGACCAGGTATAGAATTCCGTGATATCGCTGCTTCCGAGCGCTCGCATGACCCGGGTCAGATTGGCCTGTTCGAGGGTCTCGTTGGAAGGCCACCAGGCGGGCGGCGCATCGCTGAACTGACCGTCCTGCCCGTAGACTTGTTGGAACAAAAAGACGTGAAGGGAGGCCGGATCGTCTGGGGAAAGGACATCCTTGGATAAGCGCTTCCATGTGCCCTCCGGACCGTTCGGTTCCCATTCGGCGTTGATGACCTCCCGGATCCTGCGGGCTTTCTCCTTGTCGGCCCCCGCTTCTTCCAGATCGCTTTCCTCGATGACCGGCATGCCTGTGGTGCTGTGGGCTGAGCTCATGATCTACGATTCCTGGTTCCACTTCGAATATCGCGGGTGCAAGGGAAAATTGCAAGATCTTTTCCGCCTTTTTCTTAAAAGCGGCGCGGGACGAGGGGCAGGTGGGGGGTGGGGGGGGAAGAACGGGGTGGGAAGCTGGAAGCTCGAAGTTGGAAACGAGGTATACTATGCGGCTTCCGCGCCTCTTTTGGGTGCGTTGGGTGAACCATCCCAGGACGGATAGCTTTAGGAATCCCCGTTCACGGCCTCCCCCACGAATTCGAGATAATCAGGCCGGTCACAGGGGAGTTCATGGTGGAATTGTTTGACGACCCTTCCATTACGGATCAGGAAAAGGCCCGGCAATTGTTTGAAGTCTCCCTTTCCATTGCCCAGGAAATGGCCACTCAAAAAGGAGGCCGCGATCCCCCTGACCCACATGCGAATACAATTGAGTTGGTTCAGGGAAGCCCTTTCCAGACCAAAGGCCCGGTACGCTTCCTGAGCGGGGTCGCTTATGTGTGGCAGTCCGGATAGTTCGTAGACCTCCATCATCCGGTCTGCTATATGTTCCGGGTACATGTGGACCAACACCACATCAACCCCGTTCTCACGGATCCGCTCGTAATCCTTCGAGAGATCGGATAAGGCCTCCCGGCAAAAGGGACACCCGAAGTGCCTTAAGAATATCAGCAAAACCGGCCTTTCCCTGGAAAGACCAAAGACGGATCGACCCTTGTCGGTCCTCAGGCTCAACGATTCGATCGCTTCAGGCACTATATCCGGCATAGATCGACCATCCTTGATTTTACGGTTCTAAGCAACAAGTGGCAAGCCATGCGATCCGGAAAGGGATCACATCACGATGCGCTGGTAAGTTCGCATCAGGTTCCTCCTAACAAGCTGAGAAAAGGATTTGTTCGTGCCCCTAAGGTATTTCATGATACAAACCCTGCAAACAATATCAAGGGCAAAGGATGATGGGCAGGCGGCCTGTTCATCCTTATACGCCCGGGAATTGATGTTTCATGCCTCTCCTGATGAGCCTGCAGCATCCTGCTCTTCCGCTCCGCCAAGCCCTTTATTCTTCAAAAAGTCGAGATTCCGTTTAAGGCCGCTGTATTTAGCGCGCTTCACCGCGGAATGCTTGAAGAGTTCCCGGTAAAGCTCCTCGGTAATCTCCTCCCAGTCCCGCTGGCTCATGCCCAAAAGGTCCGGATGGGGATCGAAAGCCGGTTCGTTGTGGGGCTCGGCGAACTTGTTCCAGGGGCAGACATCCTGGCATATATCGCAGCCGAAGGCCCAGTTCTCCATCTTTCCCTCCATTTCCGGAGGTAGTACGTTATCCTTGAGTTCGATGGTCAGGTAGGATATGCACTTGCTCGCATCGATCTGGTAGGGCTCATCGAGGGCACCGGTGGGACAGGCATCGATGCAGCGGGTGCAGTTGCCGCAAAAATCGCGGATCGGCCCATCCGGAATGAGTTCGAGGTCGAGGATGAGCTCGGCAATAAAGAAATAGGAGCCTTTTTGCTTGTTGATGAGCGTGGTGTTCTTCCCGATCCAGCCGAGCCCGCTTCTTTTGGCCCAGGCCTTGTCCATCACGGGCGCACTGTCCACGAAGACCCGTCCATTCACATCCCCGATATCTTCCTGGATGAATTTCATCATGGACTTCAGCTTGTCCTTGATCACGAAATGGTAGTCCTTGCCGTAGGCGTACTTGGAGATCTTCGGGGCTTCGGGATCCTGTTGTTCCTCGGGGGGATAATAATTCAGGAGGAGCGAGACGACCGACTTGGCATCGTCCACGAGCAAGCGCGGATCGAGGCGCTTATCGAAATTCCGCTCCATCCACTCCATCTTCCCGTGGCGCCCCTCCTTTAACCACTGCTCCAACTTGGGCGCTTCTTCCTCGAGGAATTCAGCTTCGGAGACCCCGCAGAACATGAAACCCTGCCGATAGGCTTCATTCCTTATTTTCCGGGTCCGTTCCTCCTTGTCCATCGCTTTGCTACTTTCCCGAACCCTTCCGGGAATCCACTTTTGAACCTACAGTGGGTCATAAAATATATATTTCTTGCAGATCTCAACGGTCAAATTACAAATTTCCAATGATCGAACGTCCCTGATCAGTGTCGACCGCTTCGACCTGGACCTTCCTCATCAAAGCTGGTCATAATTGGTCGGTCCTCCTTTTTTCTCAGTGACCGCCACCAGTTATCAAAACCATTCGAACTCATTTTCGGGAGACTGTCGTGGAATCTTTTGTTGTTGTAGTGGAAATTCCAGGCAAGGTGAACACCTCAACCCCGTATTGGATGGTCCTCGGGTACAAATTTATTCCTGTTTTTTCATTGTATTGGCTTTTTTTCGCTTTCGCATCGACGCCTCGTTGATCTCGATCCTCTGGGCCGTGTGGACGATCCGGTCCATGATCGCATCGGCGAGGGTGCTCTCCTTGAGGAGTTCATACCACTTGTCCACAGGGACCTGGGAGACGATGATCGTGGATCTGAGACCGTGACGGTCCTCAATGATATCCATGAGCATGAGCCTTTCCTGATCCCCGATGGGGTGTAGCCCCAGGTCTTCGAGGATCAACAGGTCCTGTTTTGCGATGTGTTTTAGCTTTTTCTGATAGTTCCCCTCGGCCGAGGCCATGCTGAGGGTGGAGAAGAGCTTGCGGCAACTTTGATAGAGGACCCTTTTGCCCAACCGGCAGACCTAATCGAGCCTTACGCCTGGCTCAAGGATGTCCTTGAGCGGACCCCCGGGTATCCGGTCAACAGGGTCGAGGAGTTGCTCCCCTGGAACTGGCAGCCTTCCCCCGGACCGGTACACTGAACACGTCCTGGTACACTTTTGGTGATCATTGTTCCCTTTAAAGGGTGGTCAGGAGGGTCCGAATTATATACCATACCTTATCGGCGGATCAAAAGTAGCATCAAAGACTGCAGGAAATAAGATGGGGGTGGCGAAACGCTTACAATCGATCCGCTTCCGCAGCGCTCCGCGGTCCAATTGCTGATCGCTCATGGGTCGGGTTTTGTTTCACTAAGGTAAGGATCCGGGGTTTTCGTCGGGGCAAGTTTGGATAAAAAAGCCAATAAAGAAGGCCGCCAATGGAATGTTAAAATTCCTGAGGAAGATATGGGGCTGTGATCGCGGTCTTTTTCCCTCTCCTGATCATTCCATCGGACACCGTGATCACCACATTCCCGGTCTTTTGCCCCTTTTCCACATACTCGTGAGCTTCCACGATTCTATCCAGCGGATAGGAACTGTCGATCACCGGGTGGAATTCCCCTTTTTCTGCGAGAGCCCGGATGAATTGTACATCGTGCCGGTCGATACGGGGTATGGGGAACAACACCTTTTTCTTTGCAAAGAGAGGTGTGACCAATGCCAACCCTATATTCTCGGAATGCTTTCCGAGCTCGGTTGAGATATAGATCCCTTTGTCCTTGAGTAAGGGTTTGCATTGCCAGAAGGAGCTTTTCCCCACGGCATCCAGGATCAGGT
>CAYVSK010000078.1:0-258 GCA_964453635.1 uncultured Weeksellaceae bacterium
GCTCCTTGTCCTGGGATCTTTTTCCTGTAAGAACCAGCAAAAAGCGTCTGAAGAAAATGGGGATGGCCGGTCCACGAAGGATTGGTTCTATGAGGTGGTCACTGATAAGGCGTTCGAGCCCCCTGAAGAGAACGGCGATTTTGAAAAGAATGACATATGGGTGGAAGAAGATACGCTCTATGTCGGAATAACATATTCCGGTGGTTGTGAGAGTCATAATTTCTCCCTTCACACCACCGGCCGCTATACCAAAACGAA
>CAYVSK010000078.1:268-11276 GCA_964453635.1 uncultured Weeksellaceae bacterium
CCCGCCCGGTCTCAAGCTTTACTTCAGGCACGAGGATCATGACGATCCTTGTCGCATGGTCGTGAACCGGACCATCAAATTCAATATCAAAAATTTGCGCTACGAGGCATCCGAAGCGGTCATGTTGTCGTTCTACAACATGAAGGATGAAGTGGAATATGCTTATTAGGTCCATATTGGGTCATTTGTGCCGATCTGTCCCCCTTTTCGGAGCGCTTCTCATACCCTTTTCCCTGATCGCACAGATTGAATACGGTGGTCGGCCTTACAGTTGGGGGCTCGGTCAACAGGACCGGATGCCCGAAGCCGAACGTATGCCGCCAGTGGATGAAGAGCAGCTTTTAAAGGAAGATCGCGAACGGCGTCGTTCCTCCCGGGAAAAGCCACTACGATTCGCTTACAACCATCGGGTTGACTTTGGGCTGGCAAATGGCGGGATCTTATTGGAACTCCCGAACGGAGGTCGCATCTGGAAGCTCCGTATTCGTTCGTCGGGCGCTCGGTCCTTGAATTTTGGTTTTGGTCGTTTCAGACTGGCAGAAGGAGCCCGGGTCTTTATTTACGACCCTGAACGGAGAACAGTGCTCGGGGCTTTTACACATCGGAACAACAAGGCCAGTGGTCGATTGCCTACCGGCCTTATTCCCGGGGATGAAGCTGTGGTGGAACTTTATGAACCAGAAAGGGTGGTGGGTAAGAGCGAGTTAAGGCTGACAAGGGTCTCCCATGCCTATCGGGATGTTTTTGCGATGGCGAAGGAAAAAGGACGGGATTTCGGCGATGCCGGGGATTGCAATATGAATGTCAATTGCCCGGACGGGCAACCCTTGCAGGACCAGAAGCGGTCGGTGGCCATGATCGTGAACAATGGGGACCGATTCTGTTCGGGTGCCCTGGTGAACAACATCAAGAAGAACGGCAAACCTTATTTTCTCACTGCCAACCATTGTTTTGATGGTTCCGCTTCCGGTTGGGTCTTCATGTTCAATTACGAATCCCCTGATTGTTCCGACCAGAAAGGTCCTACCGATCAAAGTGTGGCCGGTGGCACCCTTCGGGCTCGCCATCCCGATTCCGATTTTTGCCTTCTGGAGTTGAGTAAGCGGCCGCCTCTGGAATACGAAGTTTTCTATGCGGGGTGGGACAACAGCGGGGATCTGCCGGACTCCACCGTGAGCATTCACCATCCCAGTGGCGATATCAAGAAAATATCCTTTGACGACGATGCCCCGGAGAGCAGTAGTGGTTTGTCGGGTGTGCCGGATTCGGAATGGAAGATCCTGGAATGGGACCGCAATACGACCACGGAAGGAGGGTCTTCCGGCGGTCCGCTTTTCGACCAGGATCATCGAGTGGTGGGCCAATTACACGGTGGGGATGCACAATGCAGCAACAGCGTGAACGACTTTTTTGGAAAATTTTCCATGTCTTGGGACAATGGGAATGTGGATACCGGGCGTTTAAAGGATTGGCTGGCCCCTGATACGAGTGGGGTCGTAGCGTTGGACGGTTACGATCCCAATCAACCCCGATACAGCAATGATGGGGCCATCATCGGTTTGGAGCGGGTCGTGGAGGTCCTTTGTGACAGCTCTACATTGCGCCCCATCGCTATTATACGGAATCAGGGAAAGGATACCATGAGGAGCTTGGACCTGTCGGTGAAAGTGAATGATAGTGTTGTCTCGGAGAAAAACTGGACCGGTGCTTTGGCGAGCCTCGAGGTGGATTCGGTCCCTTTGGGGCCGGTGTCTTTATCAATGGGGTGCCATACACTTGAGGTGCTTACCGCCAAACCCAATGGTGAAAAGGATCCCAATGATGTGAACGATACCGTGGTGGTCCCGGTCAATGTGCAGCTCAGGTCCCGCGATCACACGCTCTCCCTTGATCTGGATTGCTACGGTTCCGAAACCTATTGGGAGGTGAAGGATTCAACTGGTAAGGTCCTTTTCTCCGCCGATCCCGGAACCTATTCCGGTACTGGGGAGGAACCCGTTCCGGGAGGGGGGTCCGTTGATGAAAATTTCTGTCTCTCGGAAGGGTGTTATGACCTGCTGATCGGGGACACTTACGGGGATGGAATGAATGGTTCGCAATGGAACGCTTGTGGGGTGGACGGGGATTTTCATCTGATAACAGAGAACGGGGATACCCTTGGCAGTATGGGGGCTTCGCCGAACTTTGGTACGGATACCACCATTTCCTTCTGTGTTAAGCCGAGCGGTATAAAAGGGGGGATTCGTCGGGATGACCTTATCGAGCTTTACCCCAATCCGGTCGATGATCATTTGATGATCCGGTCATCCGTCCCCCATGATCTTCATATTCGCATCCGTAACGCAATGGGCCGATTGGTACAGGCAGACCGGATCGGGGGCAAGGGCGTCCAACGCATTGCCCTGCGGGATCTTTCCGCTGGCATCTACATTGTTCAGGTGTTGGGAGGCGGACGCGATCAGGTCGAAAAGATCCGGGTACGCTGACCGCCATCCGGCAAAACCCATCTGTTCTATGGAGCGATTGTACGGTCTTATTGGGCGTTCCCTTTCCCATTCCTTTTCGAAGGAATACTTCGAAGAGAAATTCAGGAAGGAAGGGATCGAAGATGCGCGCTATGTTTTGTTTCCCCTCGACTCCATCGAGGAATTCTCCGGGCTGATCGAAGCTCATCAGGAGCTGCGGGGACTGAACGTTACCATTCCCTATAAATCCGCCGTTATTCCCTATCTTTCTGAGCTTGACCGGGTCGGACGGGAGATCGGGGCGGTGAATGCCATAAAGGTCGACAATGCTCTGATCGGGACCAATACGGATGCAGCCGGTTTTCGAAGGAGTTTGGTCCCACTTCTCAAGCCTCATCAGGAGAAGGCACTGATCCTCGGAACGGGAGGTGCATCCCGGGCTGTTTCTTTTGTCCTGCGGGAACTCGGGATCCCTTACCTCTTTGTTTCCCGGGATCCAAAGGGACAAGAAGTCGTTGGTTATGATGCCCTCGATGCCTTCACCATCGAGACCCATCCTCTGATCATTAATACAACGCCACTTGGGATGGCTCCCAATGAGAAGGAGCGGCCGCCCATTCCGTACGAATACATCACTGGTTCACACCTTCTTTATGACCTGATCTACAATCCCGGGATCACGCCTTTCCTGGAACAGGGAAAGGCGCAGGGGGCCATGATCAAGAACGGCCTCGAAATGCTTCACCTTCAGGCGGAAGCGGCCTGGGATTTCTGGAATCAGTAGGCGCTTTATTCACCGTGGATCGTATCGTGGGTCACCCCGTATCCGGCAAATATGCCCAGCCCCCCTTCCACATTGGATCGGATGTCGGAAGGAGATGCGAAAGGGCTGCCCGTATTGGCCTGCGCTTCTTCGAATGATCGGACAAACGCGCGTACTTCCAGGGTAATGGAGGTGAATTTGACCGCAATGGTATCCGAACGGCGGAAGAAGCGTCGTTCTTCTTTGCTTTCATAGGGATTTTCTTCGATCTCCTCTTCTCCTTCAGCAGGGCGGTTGTAGTTGAACTCGAATGACTTTCCGTTGAAGAATTCGTCGTAAATGGCCGAACCGAGGGGAGCTTTGAACGTTCGGTCCTTTTGTTCCCCATTGGGATAGTGGCTCAGGCGTTTGGTGAACCATCGATAAGCATTGCCGAGCGTGTCGGGATCGTTCAAAAGGGCCCAGGCGAAACCGAGGGTGTCCATGTTGCCGAATGGCTTGAACCATACACTGTCAAGGGCCACGGGATGGGGGATATAAGTTTGGGAACGCAGGGTCGCACCATCCGGAATTTTGGCCTCAAGATGGTAGCTTCTTCCTGCCCGGCCCTTCATAGAAAAAGATGTGTACACACAGAAGTTGAGGTCCTTGAGGGCTTCCGCCGGAACGCCGGCCATATCTTCGATCACGGGAAGTAGGGAGTCCGGTACCGTTTCACTGCATATCTCCTGAAGGGTGACCTTTTGTGACCCGTCGTCTATCGTGATCTTGGCGTCATGAATGAAGGATTCCTCGATCGCTTTCCGGTCGGTCGGTTCAAAAAAGCCAGTGGTGTGGGTAAGGATGATAAAAGGCCTCTCTCCTTGTTCCACCCGGCCTTCTACAACCGGCTTCTGTTCGGAGGGTGGCAGTTCAACATTCACCTCCTTTTCACAGGCCAGGATGAAAAGCGAGACCAGGGCCCCTATGCTGAGCGTTGCCATCCTTTTCAAAACCCTGGGGCCTATTTTGGGAGATTTTTTCAAACCTTTGATCATATCCTGACCCATTTGCCCGCTCAGTACCAAGGGCTCAGTACGCAGTACTGACCTCGAACGCATCTTCAAAATGAAAGGCCTCCTTCAGTCTAAGCCCTTTCTTTTCCGTATCTTGCACTGTGCAACAGGCGTAAACAGGGTCGTGTTCGAGAAAGAGCACGTATTCGTTATCCGCAGCTTCTTTCAAAAAGGTCTCTTTTTCCCGGATGGTCTCCAGGGGGCGAACATCGAAGGCCATCCCCCATGCGTAGGCCACATGGTGGCTGGAAGGGAGGAGGTCAGCGGCAAAGACCACGGTCTTTCCCTGATAATCGTGAATAACGGGCAGCATTTGGGCCTCCGTATGGCCATTCACGAACCACACTGAGATACCCGGGAAGAATTCCTCTCTTACCGCCCCGTTCTGGGTAATGAAATCAAGTTGTCCGTTATCTTTGATGGGAAGGATGTTCTCCTTTAAAAAGGACCCTTTTTCCCTCGGATTGGGATCAGTGGCCCAGTTCCAGTGGGCTTCGTTGCTCCAGTAAACAGCATTCGGGAAAGCGGTCACGAGAGATTCACCGTCTTCACCCCATTCGATGGCCCCGCCGCAATGATCGAAATGGAGATGGGTGAGGAAAACGTCGGTTATATCCTCCGCTTCGTATCCCTTTTCCTTTAGAGACCCTTTGAGGGAACGATCGCCGTGGGGTTCGAAGAATTGGAAGAATTTTTCGTCCTGTTTATTCCCGAGCCCTGTGTCCACCAGGATCCGGCGGTCTCCTGTATCGATCAGCATACAACGGGTGGACCAGGTACAAAGGTTTTTCTCGTCCGGCGGATTCTCTTTCTCCCAAAGGACCTTGGGTACCACGCCGAACATGGCCCCCCCGTCGAGCTTGAAATAACCGGCATGGATCGGAAAGATTTTCATAAGGTGGATTTTGGGCGGTCAAATATAAGGACAGTGGAGTCGTGTGAACGGAACTTGAACCGTGCCCGATATTGGTAAAACTTTACTTTTGGCCCTGGGATCATTATTTAAGGTCGACAAGATCACCCTTATGAAGTTTTTTAAAACGCTTTTTCCGTTTCTCCTCATTTGCTTCCTCGAACCGGTCGCAACCTTGGCTCAGGATCAGGAGGATACCGTGGATTACAGGCGTTCGAAGGTATATGTGGTCATTAAGAACGACGGGACGAAGTTCGTGGGGAATATTATTTCACGCGATGCTCGGGAGGTCGTTATTAAGGATAATGAAAGGGGAAAGGTCGTCATTCCCAAACACGAGATCAAGGAGATCAAAGAAGTGGAGGAGGGGGAATTGGATAAGGACGGTGAATATATCTCGGAATCCCCGTTTGGTACAACATATTTTATTTTTCCCAATGGTATTCCCCTGGGGGAAGGGGAGAGTCATTTTCAGAGGAATTGGTATGGCCCCGATTTTCAATTCAGGATCGGGGATCGGTTTGGCGCCGGGCTTTCCACATCGTGGTTGGGGATCCCTATTGTCGCCAATGCCAAATACAGTATTGACCTGGGCGAATCGGCCGATCTGGGTGTAGCGACCTTTTTGGGGACCGGTTCCTGGGCTAGTGCAAACTCCTTTCTGGCGGTACCCATGACCTTGTTGACATTGGGCGATAAACGATCGAACTTCACGATGGGTGCTGGATACGGTACGATCCAAGGCCGGAATATCGATAATGATCTTCGGGGAGGACGAATTTTTTTGAATGCCGGAGGTTTGGCCAGAATCGGGGATAAGGTCAGCCTGGTGATGGAAGCGGATTATTTTCCACCCAGGAAAGCGGACAATCTGGGGATTGGTCTGGTAATTCCCGGGATCAGATGGAATCAGGGGCCTGAGAAAGCTTTTCAGATCGGATTTGCAGGTATTTTTACGGAAGAAACCATTTTTCCCGTTCCCCTTCCCTTTCTCCGTTGGCACCGAACCCTTTGAAAGTTCCGACCCGGGAATGTTGTGGATCTAAATGAATGGGTGCAGGAGGGGGTGGTGAAGAAAGATGAAAGGTCCTCTTCCGGGCATATCCTGAGGCTTGCCTCCCGATCCCGGGTGCACTATTGGTTCAGGAGTTGTTCTGCAAGCTCCTCCAGGTCGAGACCCCTGAAATTCCCGGAACTCATCATCAGGAGGTCACTTTCCTTCCAATCCATTTCGAGGAGACGCTCCTTCAACGCATCTTTTTTTGTATAGATCTCGAGCATTGGGTGCTGAAAGGCTGCTTTGATCCTTTCGGGAGTGATGGGGGGCAGGCGTTTTTGTTCGAGGGTCGCGGGATCGTAAAAAACGATCGGTCGGTCCACCGGATCCATGGTCCCCCCGTAAAGGTCCAGGAATTCTTCATTGAGACTGCTGTAGGTATGCAACTCGATACAGGCCACGAGTCTCCGCTGCGGGTGATGGTGGCGTAAGGCTTTTGTTGTGGCCTTCAGTTTGGAAGGGGAATGGGCGTAATCCTTGTAGACCGAGGTCGCATCGTTCTCGCCGATCAATTCGAGTCTTTTCGCGGTCCCTTTGAAGGTCTTTATACTTTCGTAAAATGCTTCGTCCGAAACACCCATTTCCCGGCATACCAAGCGGGCAGCATTGAGATTGCGGAGGTTGTGATCGCCGAATACGTTCACTGGGACTTCCCCGGAAGGGGTCAACAGGAGGGTCCTGTTTTCCGCTGACCGGGCTTTGTGGGTCCAATAGGGAATGCTTTCGCCCGCACATTCCGTTTCATGAAGTAGTTTTTTCACTTCTGGCTCCTCGGCAGCCCATATCAATCGGCCCCCGGAGGGGATGAGTTGGATGAAGTGGCGGAATTGATCGAGGTATTCGGTATAGGTCGGGAAGACGTTGATATGATCCCAGGCAATGCCGCTAATTACGCCAATATGGGGCTGGTATACGTGAAATTTGGGACGCTGGTCAAGCCGGGAGGAAAGATATTCATCTCCTTCGAAGACGGCTATCCGGTTTTTTTCGTTCAGTTCAACACTCCGGGTTTCGGCGTCGGGCCTGGCGCCCACGAGATAATCGCAAGAGATGCCGTTCATGTGCAGGACGTGAAGGACCATGGTCGTGATGGTGGTCTTTCCGTGGCTTCCGCCGATCACGACCCGTTTTTTGTCTCGCGTTGATCCGTAAAGGAAGGCAGGGTAGGAACGGACCGGCAGGTCCAATTCCTGAGCCCGGATCAATTCAGGGTTATCGGTATGGGCATGCATACCAAGGATGACCATGTCGATGTCCGGGGTGACCCGTTCCGGATCCCAACCGACGGAAGGAGGCAAAAGGCCGTGTTCATTCAACCGGGAGCGCGCGGGTTCGAAAAGCTCATCATCCGAACCGCTCACTTCGTGGCCCTGGGTATGAAGCGTGATGGCGAGGTCGTGCATAACGCTTCCACCGATCGCTATGAAATGGATCCTCATCTCAGGGATTCGATAGCTGAATGAAAGCTTTGGCCAGGGATGGTGTTCCGGTGGAGGTTGCTGTCATCCGACACTTATAGTGGCACGACGCTGCGCGACCGTAAGGGTGTTCTTGAGGAGCGCTGCAATGGTCATCGGCCCAACACCGCCCGGAACGGGGGTTATATAGGAAGCCTTTTCGGCGACTTCGTCGAACTTGACATCCCCTTTCAGTTTGTACCCCTTTTCCGTATTTTTATCCGGTACCCTGGTTATCCCGACATCGAAGACGACCGCTCCGGGCTTGACCATTTCGCCAGTAATAAGTCCGGGTTTTCCGACCGCTGATATGAGGATGTCCGCTTCTTTATAGTATTCCCAATAGGATTGGCTGTACTTGTGGGTAAGGGTCACTGTGCAGTTTCCCGGCGAGGTATTCTGTTTCATCAGAATGCTCATCGGGGATCCGACGATCCTGCTTCTTCCGGCCACTACACAATGCTTGGCAAAAGTGTCGATCTGGTAATGTTTCATGAGCTGGAGGATCCCATAAGGTGTGGCCGGGATAATGGTGGGCATGTTAAGGACCATTTTGCCGACGTTCTGGGGATGGAAGCCGTCCACGTCCTTGGAGGGGTCGATCGCCGAGATCACTTTTTTCTCGTCGATATGGGCAGGGAGGGGCAGCTGGATGATGAAACCGTCGATCTGGTCGTTGTTGTTCAGCTGCTCGATCTGCTCCAGGAGGTCAGCCTCGCTTATCCGGACCGAGAGCCCGATCTGGGTGGAATGAAACCCCACTTCTTTACAGGCCTTGACCTTGCCGTTGACATAGGTTTGGCTGGCCGGGTCCTCCCCCACCATAACAGCTGCAAGATGCGGTACTTTTTCCCCGCGGCTGCTGATCCGTTTCACCTCATCGGCGATCTGTTCCCGGATCAGCTCGGATGTCGCCTTTCCGTCGATGATGGTCATGGGACCGTCAAATTGTGCGGTGAATATACAAAAATCCCGGGTTCGCTCATGGGAATCGGCGGGGAATATCCTCTAAACGGGGAGGAATAGGGGTGTTTATGCCGGGGGTCCGCTTTGTGGGGTCGTTTCACAAGGTTCTCCCTATCCGATATTCAAGAACTTTTGGTGAAGCGGAAGCTCCAGTCCACTGCTTCCTTCAGCTCCTCCCCATCCGCATAGGCCTCGGGATAGATGAAATAATTCAGGTGTTCTTTCTGTCCGGGAGCGACCTCGATCGGAATGTCCCGTCCGGTAGAAAAACGGATCCGATGGGGGCCGAGGCCCCCGTAATAGAATTCTTTCAGATCGTTATTCTTCCAGGCTTCCGAAATATCCACAGGTACCCATCGCTTTCCCTCATAGAATTCGGCCCAGCAGTGATATCCACCGGCCTCACCCCGCTCCTTTTTTGATGGGAGCATGAAACCGATATGAAAGCGGGCTGGAATATCCTTTACCCGGCTCATACCGATGAACAAGGAATGAAAATCCGTGCAATTGCCGTCTTTAGCGTTGCATGCCCGGACGGCATCCCCCTTTCCCCAACCCGTACCTGACTTGTCGTATACCATTTCCTCGAGGAGATGATCGTAAAAGGCCCTTGTATTGGCGATGTCTTTGTCCTTCCCCGCAAGGGCCTTTTCAGCTTCTTTTTTGATCGCGTCGTTCAAGGGGACCAGGCTGTCCGGCCTTAAAGCGGCTTCGATCCAGTTCCTGTCGGTCCGATAATTCGACGGATCTTTCAGTGCCCTTCTCGTAACCTTCCCTTTTAGTTTGAATTTCAGGGAGGAGGGGATCGCTTCCTCCTTTAAAAGGATCCGCAAGTAGCGGTTCCCGTGCTCGGGATCCTTTTTGTATTCGACCGGCAGGTCCCCTTCGACCTTCAGGTCCTTAACGGTTTGGAGCTCATCGGAGGAAGGCACTGGCACAAAAACGCGAAGCTCACCGGTCCCTTCCGGGATCTCATTGAGCTCAACGTTGTAAGAGAAGCGATAAACGGCCTTGTCTTTCAGGTCTCCGTAGTCACCCTCCGGGCCGTTCCGGAATGCGGAAATAAGGGCCACCATGCCCATGAAAAGGAAGGTGGCCCAGGTCCTTTTACTGAATGCGAACTTCAACAAAGCCTCGTTCGATCCCATCAATAAAAACAGATCACTCCCCTTCGGGATGCTCTTCCGTGTTCCCTTCAGGGTGTTCTTCTCCTTCGGGGTGCTCTTCTTTTTCAGGGTGCTCTTTTTTCTTGGAGCCCTTCATCTTTCGCTTCCAGACGCCATCGGTCTTGTGATACGTGAAGCGGGGCTCCCCCTCAACTTTGTGTACCTTCGGCTTTCTCGCTACTTCGAGGTCCGATTTGCTGCTGCCTTCCATGAAGATGTCCACATCGTAGGTCTTGCCATCCTGAGCCTTAAAATCAGCACAGACGAAATATGTGCTGTCTCCGAGGTGGGAAAGCCTTTTCCGGTGAACCTTTTCCAAGTCCAGCTTCAGCTTTTTGCCTTGCTTTTTGTCCTTTACATGGAAATGCCCATCATGCTTCTTGCTTTCCTGCTCGATGTATTGCTTGGCGGCATCCGCAAACTCCTCGATGGTCAAGGGCTTTTCCTTACTGGACTCTTCCGGGTGTTCTTCGCCTTCATCCGGATGTTCTTCACCTTCGGGGTGTTCCTTTTTTTCATTTTTCCCTTTTTCATTACTACCTCCACCTCCGCAAGAGCTGAAAGAAAAAGCGATAGCCGAAAGAATGAAAAGACTGAGAAATGTTTTTCTCATAAACCGTTGAACTCGTTCCATAATGTACTTTTTTAGGGTTGTTTGAACCAAATGCAAACATAGGAGCTTTTTACTGACCTGGAACGGCGTTGTTGTTTGCTCGGAATAAACGAGCTTTGTGCGTTTTAAAGACACCCAAACAAGGCTTACCGAATGAGCATCAGGAACATTGCCATAATAGCTCACGTGGACCACGGAAAGACGACCCTGGTGGACCGGATTCTTCAGCAGGTTAAGATGTTCCGCGAGGGGCAGGAGGTAGAGGACCTGATCATGGATTCCAATGATCTGGAGAAGGAGCGCGGGATCACCATTTTGTCCAAACATGTTTCCGTCCGGCACAAAGGGGTCAAGGTCAATTTTATCGACACCCCCGGTCACCAGGATTTCGGCGGCGAGGTCGAGCGGGTCTTGAACATGGCGGACGGGGTATTGTTATTGGTCGATGCCCTGGAGGGGCCGATGCCCCAGACCCGCTTCGTGCTCCAAAAGGCCCTTGGAATGGGGCTGAAACCCCTTGTGGTCGTCAATAAGGTGGATAAACCCAATTGCG
>CAYVSK010000079.1:0-11273 GCA_964453635.1 uncultured Weeksellaceae bacterium
GATATACTCGGCCAAACCTTCTTCAGCAACCTGCGGTAACATCTCCTCAGTGACAAGCTTGAGAAAATCTTCTCGTTTGTCTTTGTAATCCGATGGAATGGCATGGGCTCCGAGAAAAGTAGAGCGCATGGGATGGGGATAGCGTTCCCTGAGATTGCGGGCCACGCGCAGCATCTTCAGCTCATCTTCCAGGGAAAGCCCGTAGCCGCTTTTGATCTCGACGGCACCGGTCCCCAGGGCCGTGATCTCGTCCATCCGCTCGGCAGCCTGCATGGTGAGTTCCTCTTCGGAGGTCTCGTGAAGCCGCTTGGCCGAGTTCAGGATCCCGCCACCACGCCGGGCGATCTCTTCGTAGGAAAGACCGTTGATCCGGTCCACGAATTCCCCTTCGCGGCTGCCGGCATACACGATGTGTGTATGGCTGTCCACCCAGGCGGGCATAACGATCCGGTTCGTGGCATCGATCACCTCCAGGCCCCGCCAATCTTCAATACCGGGCCATTCGTCCATCGCCCCGAAGTCGACGATCCGGCCATCCTCGATGGCCAGATAGGCATCCTCCAACACGGGCAAATGGGCCATATCCGAACCAGCTACAAGCTTGCGCTCTTCGCCTTCCCGTTCCACTTGTAAGAGCGTCTTGATGTTCTTGATCAGTATTCGCATGGGCCACGAAGTTTGGGGACCAATTTAGGAAAAGAAATGGGACGCGGATGGTGTGCCTTGGGCAGACCCATCTCAAAAGAAATCTTAATTTTGGCTGCCTATGCCCGGGAACACTTTCGGTGATCGTTTTGCGGTAACCAGCTTCGGGGAATCCCACGGTCCCGGGTTGGGAGGAGTGATCGACGGGTGCCCGGCGGGTATTGCTTTTGATGAGTCCCTGATCCACCATCAACTTGCCCGCCGCCGACCGGGTCAGTCCGCCATCGTGACCCAGCGAAAGGAGGCGGATGAAGTGGAGATCCTTTCGGGCGTATTCGAGGGGCGTACCACCGGCGCTCCGATTGGCTTTCTTCTCCGCAACAAGGACCATCGTGCGAAGGATTATGAACACATTCGCAAGGTTTTCCGCCCCGGCCATGCTGACCTCACTTATTTCCTAAAATACGGCCATCGCGATCACCGGGGAGGTGGCCGGGCTTCCGCAAGGGAGACCGCTTCCTGGGTAGTCGGTGGGGCTGTGGCCCGGATGCTCTTGTCTGCGTTCTCGGAGACCCCGATGAGCTTTGAAGCCTGGGTCTCCTCCGTGGGCGATATCACCTTCGATCAGCACCCCCTGGAAGTGGATGCTTCTCAGGTCGATGACCATCCTGTGCGCTGTCCGGACCCGGATACGGCGGACCGGATGGAGGAGCTGATCCGGCGGACCCGCAAAGCTGGCGATACGGTGGGAGGGACGGTCACCGGACGGATCCGGAACGTGGAACCCGGCCTCGGTGAACCGGTCTTCAATAAGCTCCACGCGGATCTCGGAAAGGCCATGCTCAGCATCAACGCGGTGAAAGGCTTCGAGTATGGTTCGGGTTTCGAGGGAACCGCTATGAACGGTTCTGAACACAACGATCCGATCACGCATGAAGAGGGGCGCTTCCGTACCCGGAGTAACAATGCTGGCGGGGTCCTTGGCGGGATCGCCACCGGTTCCGATATTTATTTTCGCGTGGCTTTTAAGCCGGTCGCCACCATTATGCGCGATCAAACAAGTGTGGATCGGAACGGGGAGCCCGTGACGGTGCAGGGGAAGGGGCGCCACGACCCGTGTGTGGTCCCCCGTGCTGTCCCTATTGTTGAATCCATGGCGGCCCTGGTCATGGCCGACCATTACCTCAGGGCCGCTAAATAGCGATCTGATGAACAACAAAGGCCTTCCGCTTTACCTCAAGATCATTATCGGGCTCCTCCTGGGGATCCTGTGGGCGATCTTCTCCGCCTATATGGGCTGGAGCCAGTTCACGCTTGATTGGATCGCGCCCTTCGGCGATATCTTCATCAATGCCCTGAAGCTGATCGCGATGCCCCTGATCCTTTTCTCCATTATGAAGGGGATCTCGGACCTCTCCGATATCTCGAGTCTCGGGCGACTAGGCGTAAAGACCCTTCTGATATACCTGGTCACGACCGCCGTCGCGATCACCGTGGGGCTCACTTTCGTCAATTCCATCAAACCAGGCATGCTTGTGGAAAAGGAACAGCGGGAGCTCAATCGCCAGGATTACGAGCGTTTCGTCTATATGAACGAGAATGTGGATTTCAAGGACGAGATCAGACTTCTCAAAGACACGAGTGACCTGGAAGGGGGTGCGCGGGAACGCGAATTGGATGAGGACATCCAGCGAAAGATCGAAACCGCTCGAGAGACCAAGGATGAAGGTCCGCTCCGCTTCCTGGTGGACATGGTCCCCAACAACATCTTCCTGTCCCTCAACAACAGTTTGATGCTCCAGGTGATCGTGTTCTCTATCTTTTTCGGGATCATGTTGTTGATGGTCGAACGGGAAAAGGCCAAACCTCTGATGGACTTCATTGAGGGGGCCAATGCCGTCTTCATCAAAATGGTGGACGTGATCATGAAGGGGGCTCCCTTCTTTGTTTTTGCCCTTTTGGCCGGAAAAATGTCGGAAATGGCCGGGGATGACCTGAGCAATATGACCGAGATCTTCATGGGGCTGGGCTGGTATTCCCTTACGGTGATCCTTGCCCTGGGCTTTTTGGTCTTTCTCCTGTACCCCCTCGTGGCTTTTCTCCTGACCAAGAAGCTGACCTACCGCCGCTTCTTCAGGGGGATCGGTCCGGCTCAGATGCTGGCTTTTTCAACGAGTTCCAGTGCAGCGACCCTTCCAGTGACCATGGATCGTGTTCGGGATCATATGGGGGTTTCCAGAGAGGTCTCCAGTTTCGTGCTTCCCATCGGGGCGACCGTGAACATGGACGGAACGAGCCTCTATCAGGCCGTGGCTGTGGTCTTCCTGGCCCAGTTCCACATGGTGGACCTCGATATCGCGCAGCAACTGACCATTGTTCTTACTGCCACCATGGCTTCCATCGGCTCTGCTGCCGTCCCCAGTGCGGGCATCATCATGCTGATCATCGTGCTGGAATCCGTCGGCCTCGATCCTGCCTGGATCGCGATCATCTTCCCGGTGGACCGCATCCTCGATATGTGCCGCACAGTCGTCAACATCACGGGTGATGCGACCGTGACCAGCATCATCGGGAAAACGGAAGGCCAGTTGGAGGTGCCGGAAGAGCAGGTGAGAAAGTGAGCGGGTGCGATCGATCCGGGTTCTTTGGCAAAGGATCTCAAATGATACCGGTAAGACAGGTCTATGAACTGGCCCTAGTTTCGTTTTCATGACCTTTGTTGGGTGGGTGAGGAATAGATCTTAAGGCTATATCTTGTAATAAATATCCTGAAGGTTTTTTCTCGAAAGAAAATTTTCCCTATATCGCATTACGCAAAACGCGTTACGCAAATTGTGAAATGAAACAATGAGGTACTCTCCATTTGTCCGACCAATATCACGCAAAGGCTTTTTGTACGTTGGCGTCCTGAATTACAATTCTTCGTTGGATCGTGGGCCTTTTAAAGAAGAAATGAACCTTTACATCGATTTAACACATTTTGAGAAAAAGGTTCGCGATTTTTTGTATAGCCACATGAATGTTACAGGAATCCGCTCTTAGTGGTAAAGGATTGGTCGTTCTTTTCGACATAGCCAATGAAAGAAGCTATCCATTGATCAGGCCGTCATGGAGCAAAGCTTTGGCGGAGGGCGAGGAAGAAGGATATGAGGGTCGGGAGCTGAACATAGAGATCGCTACTAGGTTCAATATGAACATCGTTTATTATTATTAACCATAGATTCTTGAAAGCTTTTGGATTTTTGGGAAATTTATACAAAATATAGGTTCTTTTTAGCACGTATCATCGGTTGAATTTTAAGATTTTAGATAGCCTTAGTAATGATATTCCATAGGTGGCTCTTCATCGACTATTTTTCCTGTCATGCCAACATATTTAATCTTTTTGTTTTCATTTATTTCGGGATCTAAGACACCCAAGTGGATCCATTCGTTCTCAACGAGATCTGAAATCGATCCAGGTAGTCTTTTATAGACCTTTTGAACTTTTTCAAAAGGAGCATATACCACTACTGTTAAACGCAATGGACGATGCTGAGGATCATCATGATCCCGGAAAACCGATTCAAGCGGTAGTCCAAATTTCAGATCCCCTCCATTCCCCTGGATCACCCCATATTTTCCCTTGGGATTTTGCGTAACCTTCGAGCCACTACCATACACTTTATTATCGACGGTAGAGAAATAATAATGGGAATTGATCCATTGAGTGACCACCATGGGGCCTTTCATGATCTCTTCAAGCAATTTTCCGTCCGGATCTTGACTGCTGTCGTAGCTATGAAGAAAACATCTTCCCTGAAGATCCGTGTTTTTGGTCATCTCTCTTGGTCCGATCACAAAAGCAGCATTCCCTGCCAACCCCCACTCGGGCCTGGTTTCAGCCCAGTCAAGGGCCTTTTTTCTGGCTTCTTTATGGGCAAGCTTGTACGATCCATTTTGATCATTTAAACGTTCTCTTGTTGTTTTTTCTCTGGTTTTTTCAAGGTCGTATTTTAACTCATCAAGGGTCTCTTTTATATAGGCAAGGCGATCCTTGGTGGCAAGGTCCTCAAAGATCTTGATATCGTCAGTTGTGGTGTTGTGTTCAGCAGCCAGAAAAACAGTACTATCAGGGATCTCGATACCGTGACCCGTCTTCAATTCTTTTCTGACCTCATGCTCATTGCAAATGGAGGCCAATATTCTTGCGTTATATCGTCCATTATTGCCTGAACAAGCGCCGCAATCCAAGCTTGATGCGAAAGGATTGTTTTGCGTCTGGCTTCCATGACCGACGAAAAGCACCAAAGAGGACAATTCTTTCCATCCGGTCAGGGTGAAGGTAGCGCTGGCGATTTTCGCCTTTTCCTTTACAGTTAATTCAAGACCTTTCTGGTCATCGGATCCTTTATCTGATACTCTCTTTAATGTGGGGATAAATGCATGAAAAGGTTCCTCCGCGGGCTTCTTGATGAAGCGATGGAGGAATCGTTCCCAGGTTTTTGGGATAAATGTTCTTCCCCACATATTAACTCCATAAAAGACTCCCGCGAATTCCACATATCCAAAGGATGCAGGTATATTGTTCTTAAGTGTTCCCAAAAGACTTTTGAATCCCCTTTTTAAAGAAATATTGTTGAAATGCTTACGAACGGTCTTTTCTTTTTCTTTCCGGGGTTGCTCTTCATAAACATAGTTGGAGGGAAGGATCGGTGGGCATGATTTTCTTATACCCTTTTCCTGGATCGGATCTTGGTCCATGGGCACGCCGAAAAAACCTGCAAATCCAAAAGTCTCATAAGGCCCCATCTCTTCAAGGTTCTTTATATATTTTTCGGATCGGGTATCAATACAAAATACCAATTGGGCTTTGGGCTTTTGTTGGGTATACTGCTTTTCTCTTTGGGGTACTTTAAGTTGTTTTACCAATTCCTCTTGAAAGGTTTTTTCCCAAGCTTTCAGCCAGCATTTTGCATGACGATCATATGCTTTTTGAACCTGGCCGAATGAATATGTATTGTCAATTGGTTTGCCCAGAAGTTGACAGAGGGCGATCCTCACAGCAAGATAATCCTTAAGTTCTATCGGGCATGCTTTTTGCCACTCAGGATCTGACTCTGATCGGTATTTGATCGCACCACACCAACCAGGCAGGGCCATTAGATGATGGGTGAAAACTTCTTTCAGTGAAATATGTTCGGGCAAAATATGCTGAAGATAGGTTAAGGGATCTTTTGGTAAACCCTTTATCGTGCGATGTTTTGGGATTTCCTTATCATATTGTGCAGTGGATCTCCATGCCCTGTAGAATCCCTTTTCCCTATTGGGCATGGGCCATTCAGCTGACCCTTGATCCATGAATACCGATAACCATTTTACCATGATCCGGTCAACTTCACTTAAAGCATGGTTTTGAGTTCTCTTCTTGTTCTCCTTCTCCATGAATCGAAGGGATTCCTCCGGGACGGGGGGTTCAACTTCACCTTCTATCAATTGCTCTTTTAGGTGATCCTTATTGATCTCACCGTTTTTAAATGCATCCCTGAAAATATAAGGGGAGGGATAGCCCATTCCTCTGAAGTATTCCTGACCCTTTTCAACGGCATTATCAAAATGTAGATGTTCAAGCCCAATTAAGGGATTAGAAGTCACATAAGCGTACAGGGGATAAGTACGAGGAAGCTTCTGAACAGCTGATTCTATCGCTTCTTTGATCGGCTTTTTCTCCATTTTAATGCTTTTATTTTAATAATGTATCAGGGGCTGGTTGAGAGCTGTTCATCGTTTGAACGAAGGCTCTTTCACTCTTTTTGTACCATTCGAATTCGATGATAATGAAAACGAGCGCATAGATACACCCGATGGTGATGTGTATTGCACTCAGGTCCATGGGCGAATAAGAAATGGGATTGCCTTTTAGGAATGATGAAATGCCAATGAAGATCCAAGAATAAATACAGACCGCACCCATCATGATCGGTGGAAAGAGCAAAATATGGAGGCCTTTTTGGATCTGTGACCGCAAAATATCCTGGGCGGCATGTACAAAAGAGAGTATGACCACGAAGACCAGGAAAGTTCCGGTTCCCAGACCCCATCCTTTTCCGGTCATATACATAAAGATCAGACCACCCAGAACACCATTGACCAGTATTAATGGAAGGTGCCATACCTTGAAACCATACCTGACCTCTTTATCGGGAAGTTGTCTTTCTATGGTCTCCCCGTTCGATAGGAATAAATATGCTTTATAAGATCCGTGAAGGACCAAATGTGCCAAAGCGGCAGAGAAATAACCCAACCCGCATTGGAGTAACATGAACCCCATTTGTGCCACTGTTGAACAAGCCAGTTTTCGTTTTATATTGGTTTGAACAAATTTCCAGAACTTCCCAAACAAAGCTCCAACACCGCCGATGAGGAATAACAGCCAAAATGTTTCTCCGTGAACGAAAACGGGGTGAAAACGGGCTATTAAAAAACCTCCTGCATTCACAAAACCTGCATGCATTAATGCGGATGCAGGTGTAGGGGCTGTCATGGAAGACATTAACCATCCTTGAAACGGATAGATCCCTGCTCTGATCATACCGGCCAATAGTAGCAATATGGAAATAGTGATCATTTTTCCTTTGGAGACATCCCTTATCCCAGGATCCAAAGTGGAAAGATGGGTAAGTCCAGTATCTCTGTAAATGAGGAAAAAAACCCCTGTCAATAATAGGGTGCTCAAAAAAAAGAACTTGCGGGAATATCTTTCTGAGTATCCGGCCTCCATAAAACCAGCAAAATGACCGATCAGCTTGGCCATCCACAGTCCGGAGAATCCCCAGAACAGGATGAACAACATGAAATGGTCGCTAGCTACCAGCATAAGCATTGATAACATGAAAAAAAAGCATTTTAGGAAAAATGCGTTGATCTTCTTCGAGCCCCACATATATCGCAAGGAATATGTCATGATCATGGCTGTAAAAAAGGTGATCGTCATTCCCATAAGATGAGTGATACCATCCATCACCACCAAGGAGTCAATGGGAGAAGGTGAATTTGAATACTGAATCGGTAAAAAAAGTGTAAGGAAAGTGAAGAGGAAAAGCACCCAAGCAATAAAATTCAAAAACCTTGGGAGAAAGATTGAATTTTTTCTTTTTTTATTTAAAGAAAATCCGGAGATTAATGAATGGGGATTCATAGGAGCCTTTTTTGTTCGGCCCCAAAATTGCAAGAAAGTCTTTATTAATTATTATTTAACTATATTATATTTCTCATAAATAAAGCTTATGTTCATACTTAATTTCCTCAGTGTAAAAGGACAAAGTCCGCTTTAGAACTGGCTTAGTTGATGACTTAGACCAGGAGGTCATGGGAAGGTCTCAGATACTTTATTAGCTGCTCCTTTTGTTCTCGGATGTACTTTAGATATGCCTCTGCGACCGGGCTCAATCTTTTCTCTTCCAGCCAGATGAGGTTCCACTGCGTTTGGATGGGTAACCCTTTGGTATGGATGATCTCCAAAAAACCCTGCTCGATCTCATTGTGTATTCCGATCAAAGGCATTATACTATATCCCAACCCAGCCATGACCGCTTGTTTCACCGCTTCATTGGAGGTTAGTTCCAGCTTTTTCTTCATTTTGGTGGGATATTTGGCCAAGAAGTCCTCGGTGGCTTGCCGGGTGGCGGATCCCTTTTCCCTTAATATCAGTGGGTACTCTTGATCTGAACGGTGCTTATTCTCTGGTTTGTCCGGGATTTTCGCTCTAACCAAATAAAGCGTATTCTCTAATAATTCTTCCCGTTGGATCCTAAGATCCTTCGGTAGAAGCGATACCAAAGCAAAATCCACCTCATATTCTCCAAATTTCCTAAAAGGTAAGGCATCACATATTTTCCAGTGGATACTGAAGATAAAGTCAGGTTACCGGCCAAATACCCCAAATGTGCCTGGGCTCGTTCCCTGATGGTTTCTACCTCTTGCAGGACATTTCTGGAAATTTCCGCTAATTCCCGGCCAAAATCAGTGATGTAAAGCTCATTGCCGACCACTTCCGTCAATGGAAGATCGAACTGCTCTTGTAGCTTTTTTAGTTGCATGGACACTGCAGGTTGGGTGAGGTGTAACTCCTCTGCGGCCTGGGTAATACTACGATGGTCCGATACTTTAAGAAATATCCTTAATTGATGCAAAGTGTAATTCATCGTTGAAGTTTTAAAAACCAAGGTGTATAAATAAAATTTATGAAATATATCACAAAAATAAATAAAGATTATTGGTCGTCCTCTATAATTTTGTTGCTTAAGGTGGCTAATAAAAAAGAGCAAAGGGTTTGTGGAAATTTCCAACAATCTTCCTAAAGATAAGTTACTGTAAGATCTTGGTCTGTTGAAATGAAGCGATCATAACCAAAACTCTTGTGAAATGGTACCAATTGATCAAACAAACAGAAACGAGTTTCAAGATGAGGAACTCCTGGTAATGAATGGGAATTATGAGCCAGAGGAAATAAAACCCTTGGTCACTATGCTTGAAGAAATGATAAAAAAGGAGAAAGTGCGAGCCCTCGGTGAGTGGGTGAGGGGTCATCATAATCCTGCACCCCAGGAAAATAAAAAAGTTCAGGAACTTATAAAAAGGCGTAACAGATTAAAGAAGATGCTGGAAAAAGCTGAATCCCATAAAACATCAATCGGGGTCCGTTTACCCGTGAATATCCAAATTAATACTTCTGATAAGGAAGCAGGTAGAGAAGGGACAATATGAGTTTAACGATTCCTGTTCCTATGAACCCATATTTTTTGCACTAATGGGGAAGTGAGGTAATCCCAATTCGTCAGACCAATTTCAGGGTTTCAATTTAGACTGAAAATTGCTCACATTTATTTCGAGGTAACCCAAAAAAAATAAAGAATGATCAATTAAATCCAAATAATAGGAAATTTGAAAAATTCAGAAATGATGAAGTTAACCGGACACGGTTTTTTCCACCTCCGTTCTACAATGTTTTGGTCAACCTGTTTCGGTTTTATTTTACCACAACCCGCTTGACCAGGGCTTGGCTCTCGGTCGTAAACCGAATGAAATATACCCCTTTTCCGTAATGCCCCAGATCAATACCTGTGCTCAGGGTAGTGGGGGCCAGGCTCGTTAACCTTTCCCCGAGGACATTGAAGACCTGGACTTTCTGTAGGTCGTCGGCGAAGGAAGCGGGCATTTCCACCTGGACCTTTCCCTGGGTGGGGGAGGGAAACAACCGGACCGAACCCTTCGGGAAGCTTTCTTTCATCGCTACGGTTGAAAGGTTCTGAACATTGGATCGGGTTCCATTAAAGGTCACCCCGACGCGAGTTGCGTCGCAGGCGCTATCCCTTACCACTTTGATCGCGTATCTGAGGGTTGGGGTTTGGGGCGGGGTTTGGTCGGTATAGGTGGTGTTGGCACTGGAAACGGAGTCGATCACAGCGAATCCCGATCCCGTATCCCTTAGGATCCGGTAGAAATTGAAGTTGAACCCCTCGTAATTGTCCCAGATCAGATTCACCTCCCCGTTCTGGCCCACATTGCTCGTGAGGTGAACGGTTTCATGGAAATCCCCTTTTGCTCCTTCTTTTCCACAGGTGTCCACCATCGATAGTTTATACCGGTAGGAGGTTGTTTGAGGATCGATCCCGAACGTGGTATCCTTGTAAACGCTCAGGGAATCGTAGGGGACGGTTCCGACCTTACTGTAACTCCCACCGATCTCTCGGTATATGATGAA
The DNA here is from genome assembly GCA_964453635.1 of uncultured Weeksellaceae bacterium. Taxonomy (GTDB): domain Bacteria; phylum Bacteroidota; class Bacteroidia; order Flavobacteriales_D; family CAYVSK01; genus CAYVSK01. The sequence goes on from CAYVSK010000079.1 coordinate 10,388, forward strand.
TTCCTCTATGGAGGAGGAGGTCGGTTTTTCCCATACGATAAGATTATGCGAGGAAGTTGAATCCACGGTCACCATGCAGATCCGTTGATCCCCCGGGGCGATCACATCTAATACAAAAGGCCGGATCGTGTCACAAGCCCCTTGGGAGGAGGTCGTATCGTAATACGTACCGGGCTCTTTTCTCCATTTTCCATCGAAAAGAATGCTATCCCCTTGACAAATTGTGGCAGAATCCTCGGGAGGGGCCATTTTCAGGCAATAATCCCAGGCATTCGAAAAACTCGAATCTTTCTGGCACTGGTCCGGTGTTGGGGTTTCGATCCGATACTGCACCGGACCTCCAACATGGAGGTTTGTGTCGAGGTAAGAGGTTGTCGGGGTATCGACACTTGCAAAGACCTTAAAACCACTCCCGGTATCTTTTGCCAGATCGTACTTCTTCGGTTCATAACCCAAGGGAGCGTTCCAGTCCAGCTTCACTGTGCCCGTTCCATGGTTCAAGGTGCCGTTTACATGGATGGTCTTGTGGGGTGGGCTCAAAGCTGCTTCATTGCCGCAGGTATCCACGACAGCGATACGATATTGATGGGGTCCGTTTTCAGGGCTGCTCCCTACGGTGGTGTCCTTAAAGGCGATCGTGGAGTCCGGAGGGGTTTCCCCGATCAGGCTGTCCTTCCCGTTGATCTTTCTATACACGTTGAATTTGGAAATGCGGTCCATGGTGTTGTTGGGATCCGTTAGGGCGGGGCTCCACAGGACCTCGTTGTACCGGGAGCTATCCCTTACGGTAGTCATGCAAATGGGAAAGCTGTCCGGCGGCTCTTCCACGGTCAGGTCCAGAGAGAAGATGGAGTCGCATCCGGTCGCGCTTTTCACGGTATCGGTG
>CAYVSK010000080.1:0-7829 GCA_964453635.1 uncultured Weeksellaceae bacterium
CTACTCCGATAGGGGTCTCCCCTTAGGATCATCATAACTTGTTATGAAAGAGCAGCTCGGCCCTATAACCCTGGAATTAACCCGGGGGGATATCGTCAAACAAGCTGACCTCGACGTTATTGTGAACGCAGCGAATGCAGAATTGGAAATCGGTGGAGGCGTGGCCGGTGCCATTCACAAAGCAGCCGGCCCCGGACTTGCGAAAGAATGTCGTCCGCTGGCCCCGATCAGTCCTGGAGAGGCTGTTATCAGCAGCGGGCACGAATTGCCCAACCCTTATGTGATCCATTGCCTGGGGCCGGTCTACGGCAAAGACGACCCTGCCGATGAATATCTTGCCAATTGTTACCAAAATGCCCTTCGTTTAGCGGAAGAAAAAGGGTTGCGATCCATTGGATTCCCGGCCATATCAACAGGCGCTTTTGGATATCCCATCGAAGAAGCCGCACATGTTGCTCTCTCCACGATCCTTGAAAAGGCAAGCTCACTCGAGCGTCTGCAACTGGTCCGATTCGTCCTCGTCGGTCAAAAGGACCTGGATGTGCACGAAAAGGTCCTTTCCGAATTGAAGGAAGAGAAAGGGGCCTGATCCCGAAACGTCCTTCGGTTCCAGCCTCACCTGTAAAAATGGGGAGCTTCTCGTATCTTCGTAGCAACGAACGTTACAGGGGTGATCCATGAAAAAGTTCGACATTCCCGAACAATACCGCTCCCCGATCATTAATCGGGTCAAAAAGGCCCGGGGCGTTCGCGATCCCCGAAAAAAGGACTTCTCTCCCACCCTATTGGACTTCGGTTCTGTGCGTTTCTATATCGCCCGCCATTTCGGATTCTGTTACGGCGTCGAGAACGCGATCGAGATCGCTTACAAAGCCCTCGAGGATCACCCCGACAAGCGGATCTTTCTCCTCAGCCAGATGATCCACAACCCCGAGGTAAACAAAGACCTCGAGAACAAAGGGATGCGCTTTATCATGGACACCCATGGCAACCAATTTGTCAGCCTCGATGAACTGCGCCCTGAGGATGTGGTGATCATTCCGGCCTTTGGGACGACGATCGAAATGGAGCAGGAATTGAAAGCACGCGGGGTCGGATTGCAGACCTACGATACCACCTGTCCCTTCGTAACAGCGGTTTGGAAACGGGCCGGAAAACTCGGTAAACAAGACCACACGATCATTATTCATGGGAAAGCGAACCACGAAGAAACCCGGGCCACCTTTTCCCACAGCAAGCAAAACGCCCCGTCACTCATCCTGAAGGATATGGAAGAGGCCGTAATCCTGGGAGAGATCATCAAGGGGGAGCGCCCAAAAGAGACCCTTTACGAACAATTCGGCGACCGGATGTCCGAGGGCTTTGATCCCGACCGGGACCTTCAGCGGATCGGTGTGGTCAACCAGACCACCATGCTGGCGTCCGAGACCAAAGCGATCTCCGACCACCTTAAGAATGTGATGATCGAAAAGTATGGGGCAGAAAATCGCGATGAACATATCGCCGATACCCGCGACACCCTCTGTTACGCGACAAATGACAACCAAAACGCGACCTACGGCCTGCTCGAACAACCGGCTGATCTGGGGGTCGTAGTCGGGGGCTACAACAGCTCGAACACGTCCCACATTGTGGAATTGTGCGAAGAAAAAGTTCCCACTTATTTCATCTCATCGGAACGCGAGATCGAAGGCCCCGACCGGATCCAGCATTTCGATATCCACCAGCAAGAAAAAATAACAAGCGACCATTTCATCCCCGACCGATCACCAGTCGACATCATTTTGACGAGCGGGTCCTCTTGTCCGGACAGTTCGGTGGACAACGTGCTCAAACGGATCCTTGGGTTTTTCGAGCAGACCCGGTCCGTGGAGGAAGTCCTCGAGGAGATCGAGGAACCCCAACAGCAAAAGAGCATTTCTCCCCAATAGATCCCCGTCGGGAGGTGCCCCTGACCCTTTTGGACAGGCGGTCTTGACCGATCCACCCGCTTTCTACCACCCCTGATATCCGAACCTTTATCGAGCTTTCTTAAGCGTTCCGGCAATGGGGGATGAGCATAAAAAGCATCAGTATCCTCCCATCAGTTTCCGGACCACCCATTCCCCCGTTAACAAAGCGAGGATCAAAAAGAAAAGCCACTTCAGATCGATCAAATCGGATAGCTGCTTTTCCCGGTACGTGACGGGTGCTATATCCTTATTCTTGGCCAGGAGCTCTCCCAGGCGGTCCATATTCGAGGGATAGACCATTTTACCACCGTGGTCCCGGGCCAGTTGATAAAGTAGTTGATGATCGGCCACCGTTTTGGAGCGCTCTATTTGCACAGGACTCACCGTGAATTGTCCGGTCTCGGTGTACTCTTTCCCATTGTACCGGGTCCGGGCCGTATATTGATACTCTCCCACCGGTAACTGTCCGGCATCCAAGCGATAAGCATCGCTCGTCCGGCTAAAGGAATATGGGTATTCCTTGCCCGCCTTGTCCTCAATGGTCATCATCACATCGGGGCCATTGACGAGCTCGTAGCTTTTGTCGTAAAGCTCCGCCTTGAAAACGATCGGCTCGTTCTCCAGAAAATCATTTCGGCTCGATACCCGGAAATAGCTGCGGTCCTCCTTGGCCGCCAAGTACTGGACCATCTTGGTGATCAATTCATTGAAGACTTTGTTCTTACCCGTCTCTTTATACCCATATAACTTCCAGCGCCATATACCTTCACCCCCGATCACGGCGATCTTTGTCTGTCGGGACTGCCCGAAAGCGATCAAAGGGTCCGTGGTTTTCACGCCATTGACCTTTTGCCTGAAAAGAACTTCCACCCCGCCTTTTTTACCATATTCACCGAACGGAACAAAAAGCGGGGGAAGCTTGGCCACCAGGTTGCGCATCTCTTTGTCCAGTTGGAACAATGTGAAATCCGTATTCAGCTCCGCCGAGGCTTCGTTCATTTTGCCTGTGAAATTATCGATGGTCAGCGATCCCCCCAGGTCCGTTACAGCATCAAGATCGGTATTTCCGCCATAAACGAACATGCGGGGCTTGTTCAGTTCGCGGAGGGAATCCTGAAGCTTCTTCAGCGGATGCGTATTGGAGGGGAGTTGATGAAGGATGACCAGGTCGTGATCGGCCACGCCCCCATCATATTCTTCAGCGAACGCAACATCCACTTCGTATTGCTCCTTGCTTTGGATGGCATGGCGGAGAGCAGCGATATCCGGATGCGGCGCGTCGGCAAGGATAAGGACCCGTTGCCGGCTGTCGAGGATATCGATGAACACGTCCTTTTTGTTGTTCACATAACTCACTTCATCATCGACGGACCCAAGGACGATCTCGTAATGCTGAAGCCCGGTCTCTTCCGCCTCCAATTCAACAGGATGGACCCGGGAATAGGAGGACGTATTCAGTTCGATCGTTTCCTGGTGGAGGACCTGGCCATCTTTTTTGACCTTGAGCGTCGTGGACGCTCCCTCCAACTTCTTGCCCTCGACCAACACTTCCAGGGGAAAGCGATTGCCAAGGTAGGCCAGGCGGTTGTGAAGCACTTCGGGGATCAATAAGTCACGCCGGACGGAAGTATCGCCAAGGGCGACCGTATATACAGGTGCCTCAATGGCCGAAGTGGCATATCGGGGATCCCTTCCCCGATTGTAAATACCGTCACTGGCAAGGATAACAGCCCCCAGGTTGCGGTCGGCATAGCGATCGCGGACCGCTTCAAAGACCGATGAGATGTTCGTTTCCTTTTCCTTGAAGCCGTATTCGATCCCCTCCTCGACGTCCTTGCCAAAGGTATATCCGCGAACATCGTAATCCGCCGATAACCGTTCCCGGAGCTTTTCCATTTGCTTCGGGTAGGTCTCTTTGTAAAAGGTGGAATCCGAACCGACCTTTAGTGAGGCCGAGCCATCCTGGGCAACAACGACCACTGGTCGGTCCACCTCCCTTTTTACACTTTGAATAAGGGGCTTGAACAGGAAAAAAGCGATCAGCGTGACGACCACACCTCGCAAGATGCCCAGCCCCCAGCGGGTTGTAGCAGGTGCCTCCGCGATCCTTTGGTCAAAACGATAGAGGAAATAAGCGTAGGCCGTCCCCAAAAGGGGGCATAGAATAAGTGCCCATAAGGGGTATGCGATCGTCAAGTCCAAAGGGGTGACAAGGGTTGGCCTTTTAAGTCAACATGCCTCCGCAGACATTGATCACCTGACCCGTGATGTAAGTGCTTCGGTCGGAGCCGAGAAAGACAGCAGCTTGGGCGACATCATCTGGCGCACCCCCTCTTTGTAAGGGGATGGAACCGCGCCACTGCTTAAGGGTCTCCTCATCGAGTTCCTGGGTCATTTCTGTCTCAATGAAACCGGGTGCGATCGCATTGCAGCGGATGTTCCGGGAACCAAGTTCTTTTGCAACGGATTTGGTAAACCCGTTGATCCCCCCTTTGGAGGCGGCATAATTCGCCTGGCCCGGATTGCCCTGACTGCCGACGACCGAACTCAGATTGATGATCGAGCCACTTCGTTGTTTGAGCATGGTCCGCTGCACCGCTTTGGTAATGTTGAACACGGATTTGAGGTTGTTCTCGATCACCGCATCCCAATCCTCTTCACTCATCCGCATAAGAAGGTTATCACGTGTGATCCCGGCATTGTTCACCAGGATATCCAAGTGGCCGAACTCCTTTACCACATCGTTGATGAGCGTTTCAGCATCCTCAAAATCTCCCGCATCAGAGGGAAAAGCCTTCGCCTTGACCCCATACTCAGCCAGTTCTTTTTCCAAAGCTTCCGCTTTTTCCTTTGAGTAACGATAAGTAAAGGCGACCTGGGCGCCTTCTTTGGCATAAAGGGTGGCGATAGCTTTGCCGATACCCCTTGAAGCCCCGGTGATCAAAGCGACCTTTTCATCTAATAGTCCCATGCTCGTTTTCCAATGCGTGGTTCGTATTTATTGATTTACCGGTGTGCCGAGCGCTTCGGCCATCGTAGCCCCGATCCTTGCCGGCGAGTCCACGACGTGGATCCCGCACTCACGCATGATCCTCATTTTGGCTTCCGCCGTATCGTCCTTCCCCCCAACAATGGCTCCGGCGTGCCCCATTCGCCGACCTTTCGGGGCGGTTTGCCCTGCAATGAAGCCGACCACGGGTTTCTTGTTGTTCTTCTTGACGAATTCAGCTGCTTCTGCTTCCATGCTACCGCCGATCTCCCCGATCATCACGATCCCTTCGGTCTCGTCATCCTCCATCATCATTTTAATCGCATCCTTCGTAGGCGTTCCGATGATCGGGTCCCCGCCGATGCCGACACAAGTAGACTGTCCCAAGCCGGCTTTGGTGACCTGGTCAACGGCTTCGTAGGTCAGTGTTCCGGAGCGGGAGACAATACCGACGCTTCCTTTCGTGTGGATGAAACCGGGCATGATACCGGCCTTGGCCTCATCCGGCGTGATCACACCCGGACAATTGGGGCCGATCAGGGTGCAGTCTTTGTCAGAGATGTATTCCTTGGCCTTGATCATGTCATTCACGGGGATCCCCTCAGAGATGCAAACGATCACCTTGATCCCGGCATCCGCCGCTTCCATGATCGCATCAGCAGCAAAAGGGGGTGGAACGAAGATCACGGATACGTCCGCATTGGCCTTGTTCACAGCATCTTCCACCGTATTGAAGACCGGTTTATCGAGGTGGGTCGTGCCTCCTTTGCCGGGCGTGACGCCACCGACCAGATTTGTGCCGTATTCCACCATCTGTTCCCCATGGAAGGTCCCCTCACTACCGGTGAAACCCTGAACGATCACATTGGAATCCTTGTTGATCAGTACGCTCATCTTTTGTTCGGGATTTTGTAGTCTTTTGTTTCTGCCGCCCAAAAATAGGGATTTTGCTTGAGGAATAAGAAGAAAACGAAAACCCCTAATTTTGAAGCATGGACCCGCATTCAGTGAATACTGACGATACCATTTGCGCCCTGTCCACGCCACAAGGTCAGGGAGCCCTGGCGGTCATCCGGGTATCGGGAAAGGAAGCCCTGTCCATTGCCGATGCCCTGTTTTCTGTCAAGCTTCAAAAAGCTTCCAGCCACACCGTGCATTATGGCCGTGTCAAGACCGAGGATCAGGTGATCGACGAAGGGCTGGCCACGGTGTTCCGGGCCCCGAATTCCTTTACAGGAGAAGATGTCGTTGAATTCTCCTGCCACGGTTCCCCTTACATTCAACAACGGACCCTCCGGGCCCTTTTGGACCAGGGTTGCCGAATGGCCGAACCCGGTGAGTTCAGCATGCGGGCTTTCTTCAACGACAAGATGGACCTCTCCCAGGCGGAGGCCGTGGGTGACCTCGTGGCATCGAACTCCCTCGCAACGCACAAATTGGCCATGCACCAGTTGCGCGGCGGTTTTTCCCGTGATATTCAGGAACTCCGCGACCAATTGATGGAATTCGCTTCCCTGATCGAACTTGAGCTGGACTTCAGTGAGGAGGACGTGGAGTTCGCGGACCGGACCCAGCTCTACGAGCTGGTCGGCCGGATCGAGGGAACGCTGGACGAGCTGATCGCTTCCTTCTCCATGGGGAATGCGATCAAGGAGGGCATCCCCGTGGCCATCGTCGGGATCCCCAATGCCGGTAAATCCACCCTCCTCAACGGGCTTTTGAAGGACGATCGTGCCATCGTCTCGGAGGAAGCAGGGACGACCCGGGACACGATCGAGGACGAGTACGTAATGGCGGGCATTCCCTTTCGTTTTATCGACACTGCCGGAATCCGGGAGAGCGATAGCAAAGTGGAAGCCATGGGGGTGGAACGGGCTTACAAAAAGATCGAAGAAGCCTCGATCGTTCTCTATCTGATCGATGCATGGGACAACGATAAGGCCAGCATCGAGCAATTCGTCAATGAGCTAAAGGAAAACCTGGACCCTGAGCGCCAGCAACTCTTCGTCCTCGCCAACAAGATCGACCGCTTCGAAGGGGATGAGGAGGCCTACCGGAAGAAATTCAAGGATGTGAAGAACACGATCTTCATCTCCGCCCAAACGGAGCAAAACATCGAGGAAGTACGCAACACCCTTATTAAGGCCGGCGGCGAGGATGTCCTTGACACCGAAAAGACCGTGGTCACCAACGAACGGCACTACCAATCCCTCAAAAAGGCTCGGGAGGACATCGAACGCATCCGCAACGGCATGGACCAGGGATTAACGAGCGACCTGATCGCCATGGACATCCGCACCGCCATTCACCATCTCGGCGAGATCACCGGCGAGATCAGTACGGAAGACCTGCTGGGGAACATTTTCGCGAATTTCTGTATCGGAAAGTGATACCGTTCTTCCTTTAATTTACTTTTACTTCTTATATAAAAGGGGTTTTAGAAATTAAACAATTCTAATAATTTCTTTTTTCTTTTCTGTTTTTCTAACACAGTTGTTATAATCCGTTTAATAAACTAGTACGTGTTACAAATTCCTTATTTATGAAAGTTCATTTGCGTCAGCGAAAACTCAGAAATAAAAAATGGATCGGTGAAGGCTTCCTCCCGACTCGTTCCAGGAAGTTGTTCCGTATCTCGACGAATTCAAACCCGTCTCTTCCTTTAACTCCCCAAATTTCACCCCCCCTTTCCCCCTTTACTTGATCACCAACCTCTTTTGATAAACCCCATGACCGGTCGAGACCCGGACCATGTAGACACCAGAAGGCAGTTGGTTATTCAGGTTTAACGATATAACGGAAGTTCCTGAGGCTTTGACCGCCTTCATCCAGGAATCGTAAACCCTTCCCAGCATATCCCGGACCTCGAGCCTCACGTCTCTGCCCTC
>CAYVSK010000080.1:7839-11241 GCA_964453635.1 uncultured Weeksellaceae bacterium
GAACCCATTGAGAGCTACGTGCAATGCTTCATCAGAGGCCTTGGGATTGGGATAAACCCCGACGCTCCGTTTCTGGTCTCCGGACTCCTCAAAACCCGTCGAGACCTGACAATCCTTCTTCCTGAGGTGAAGCACGAAACGGCCCTGGTTCTCGCCTTTTTCCAGAGATACAGAAAGGCTGTCCTTCATCCGGAGATCCGTCACCTCTCCCTTTTTCCGGTCCACCAAAACAGCGCAGATATAAGGATGGGGATCCCCACTGGCTTTTAGGGTGTATATGCCCGAGGTATCCACTTCCGTCCTCACCGGAAGGGTCACTGCCTGGGAATCACCGGGGATGACGTTCCATCTCAGGGACTCGCCCTGAGAGGTCGAGAAAACCAAGGTCGGGGCCCCTTTCACCGGGCTCGGACGATGGACCACGTCCATTCCATCATATCCCTCTTGGCTACCCTTGGCCATCCTCACGAACGAACGGCACGAAAAACGGTTCAGGTCACTTTTCAGGTTCAGGCTGAAAAATTCCTCGGTCGCTTGATCTTTCTTGGAGAAATTCACCGGCGCGTTCGTTTTCATCGATTGGGTAAAGGTCACGTCCGATCCATCCTTCGAGGTGACCCAGAAGGCCTGCGAAGAAGCGATCGCCCCATTGTCAGGGACCGACGGGACGGACGAACCCGTGCCCACCTGGTAGGTCTCGTAGTTTCCCGTTGCAGCGGCCACATAATAGGTGTCCCCGATGTTGTTGTTGTTGTACAACTGATCGAAATCGATCTGGGAGGCAAAGGGGTTGGCGATCAGGTTCCAGCTTCCATTGGCGGTAGACACGCTTACTGATTTGTTACTGCTCAAAACACCTCCTTTCACCGTGATCGTGGTATCCTCCAACATTGTGCTGGTCCCCCCTTCATCCCCCATGAACAATTCAAACCCCTTGCCCTGTGTGAGGGTCTGGCTGGTGTCGGTCACATCGATGTAATCCCCAGAGGCCGGGTCGTAATACTTAGCCGACCAGAAGCATTTCCCGGAATTATCCAATGCACATCCATCACTGAATCCCCCGGTCGTCTTCCCACTGATGAAGAAATCATCGTCCCAATCGGCCACGTTCGGCTGCCCCCCATCGGCCTGGAATGGAGCAGCCAGGTTCACCCAACCCGCATTGCCAGAGTTGATCCAGCGTTGACCCTTGATCTTGCCGATGATTGTATCGCTCGAGGCAATGGCTGGGATCCGGGCTGTCCATCCCGCACTATCAGACCTCAGGGTCACCCCATCGCTTCCCCGCACGTCGATCGATCCGTTGTTCACGGCCAATTCGTGGAGGATCGTTTGTTCCCCCGAGCTTATCGAAACCCCGTTCCCATTATCGATCGCAAGGTCATAGAACTTCATCGGCCCCGAAAGGGTTTGGGGCGAACTCCCGTTCATGTTCAGGATACCCGTCCCGGGGTCGAAACTTCCACTCTTTTGAAGATCTCCCTGAACATTCAATTGATTGCCATTAAGGGCCAGGCTCCCTCCGGATCGGATGGTAAGGTCGTCAGAATCCTGATCCCCGGTAAGGGTTACACTATGGCCATCCCTTATCACGGCGTTATTTCCCGTCCCCGGTGAACTTCCAGCGGTCCATATAGCCCCATCCCCCCAATTGCCAGAAGCCGTCGTCTTATAACCCCCGAGTCCATTCACACTGGAACTCAATGAACCAAAGGTGAGTTTTCCGTAATTCTCAACGTTCCCGGAAGTGACGGACCCCGGATCGGTCCCGCTGATCGAGCTCTGTCCCTCATCGGTCCAATCCATCCCATCGAACCAGCTAACCCGGAGGTCGTTCGAAGAGAGGTCATCGATCCCGCTTCTGGAAGCATCTTCCCAATGCAAGGTAACCTGAACGCTATCGCTCCCACTCACCCGGGTCAATTTCCAGAACTCCACGGAACTAACATTGTTCAGGGTGCCATCGGTGGAAAGATCGGTAAGCGTGGAATCGAAGTATTCCGCTTGAAAGGTCACCGTACCCCCATTGATCGTGGCGGATATACCTAATCTGGCCCAAACGCCATTATCGCCGAGGGGAAAGGTGAAAGCGGAGGTTCCGGTCTTTCGCACCGAACCCCTCACATAACTCGTTGTATTGCCTACAGAAGCTTCAGCACCAGAGGGAAGGATCACAAGGGAACTGTTCGTGGCTGCATCAAGGACACCGATATTCAAGACCAGGGAATCCGTCACCGTAATATCGGTGTTGGTGGAAAGCAAGGCCTTACCCCCACTTTTATTCAGTTCCAGGTCAGAAAAGGTCTCATCACCTGCGTTTGTGATCGTTTGGGCCGTTCCGCCGTTCAAAAGAACCCGACCCTTTCTTTCGTTGAAGGGGTCTGGTGAAGAGAACGCGCTCGTATTGCTCCAATTACCCCCGACCTTTAGGAGATAATTGTTCGAGGTGACATCGAGAACACCGTTATCCTTTATCTCGACCGTTCCTTTTACTTCCGTCTCATCACCCAGTTTGAAAGTCGAGGAATTGGCGACGATCAGATCCCCTTCCATTGTTAACGTTGATCGGGCGGAATTGGTCCCTGTCCCGTTCAATTTAAGATGATAATACGTTTCATTGACCGGTGAGATAACATCGTTGCCCGTATTCCCTCCATTGTAATATTCGACGGTATTTCCCGTAGCCGATCCTATAAGGCGGCCGTTGGAAGAGAAGATGGCCGCTCCTGCCTTCAACGTCCCATCAGTCTTTTGAACCCATGTGGAATTCGCATTGCCACCATTCAACTTTCCATTTATATCAAAGGTGCCGTAATTGCGCACCTTGATATCCGCATGGACCTTGGCCTTACCACTCGTCTTCTGCATATCCGTTATAGAGGTGATCGTTTTATGGCCACCCTTAAAATGTAGAGGATTGGGGCTGGTGATCTGACCAGCTCCTTCTATATAAGTGTCGTTGCCTTTGAGATGGACCTGGATCTGACCACTGACCTTTCCGTTCAGCGTAAAATCCCCGGTCACAAAGAAATTTTTTCCGTTGTTATTATCATCAAGTTTGCCACCCTGTTCGATCTCAAAATTCTTACACGTCTGGTCATTGCCCAGTTCTACTGTATGAGATGAACGAATGAGAATGTTATCGGTATTTTTTGGCTCACAATTGCAATCCCAGGTCCCCTTGGTTTTCCATTGCCCACTTTGAACGCTCTCGATCCGATCATATACATCAATAACTGTGTCGATCACCTTTGAACTTGGGCATCCGTTACCATAATCCGCCGTCACTTCGAGGGTATCCTTTCCCGTGGAACCAAAATCGACCGTGATACTGTCCGTTCCCTGGCCGGAGGCTATTGAAGCCGGTGATGTGATACTCCAGTTGTACGTGTAACCATCCCT
>CAYVSK010000081.1:0-4257 GCA_964453635.1 uncultured Weeksellaceae bacterium
GACTCCCTTACCTGCTCCCTTCCACTTCGGCTGTTATCGAGAGCCGCTTCTTCTCCGGTATCCCGTTGGTCGTCAGGAGGACCGTTTTGGTCTGCATGCCGCTTTTACCCCGGGTATTGAAGTGGACCTCAATGGTCCCGTTCTCGCCGGGTTCGATGGGAGCCTCGGGGTAGTCGGCCACAGTACAGCCGCAACTGGTCTCGAGCTTCTTGATCCTTAGGGGGCGCTCCCCCGTATTGCGGAAGTAAAAGGTGTGGCTCAAAGTGTCGCCGACCTCGACGCGGCCGAAGTCGTGGACCTCCTTGCTAAATTTGATCGAAGCAAAGGCACTGTCCCGGTCGGCCCGCTGCACGTGTACGATCTCGATCTTGCGTTCAAGGGCGGCTGCGCGACTGTAGACGGATTCCTTCAGTTCGTCCACCTCGTCGCTGATGGTCTGGCGGGCCCGGTATTCCCCGAACGGTTTCTTGACAAAGGAGAGGGCGCCCCTGTTCTGGGCTGTGTCTTCCATATAAGGTATGAATACACCGTCCTTGTAAGCGCGCAGGTAATTCTTCAGGCTTGATATGCGTCGCAGCGTTAGGTTGACATTGTAATCGGTCTTGGCCAGGGGGCTGGCGTAGCCTTTGATCGTAAGGGTGATCCGTTGGGCTTTTTTCAATTCCCGGAGCAATAGTTCGGTGAAGGCTTCGAGGTCCTTGACCCCTTGATCGATGCGCTCAGCAAAGAAGCGCTCGATCTCGTTTTTTCTTTTTTGACCCTCCGGGCGTTCGCGGTTTTTCTCCTTGTATGTGGGCAGGCGTTCCTTGTAGGACCGGTAGCTCTCCATATAGGTCTTATTGATCGTGGTATCCCAGCTTTCCGGACCCGGCCGGTCGTTGTGGAAGTAAAGGGTCACCGGGAGGTAGCGATTCAGCTCAGCCAGGTCGGTGATCTCCGGGAGGGTATCGGTCGTTTTCTCTCTATTCGGAAATTTTGCGAGGTAAAGGTCGTTACAGCAGTTCTTGCCCTTCTCGGTCAGGCTACCTTCCCGGTTGGATGTCAGAAAAGCTTCATTTGATGCGGGATAAAAGGCGAAATAGAGGTCGTTGACCCGGGTGTTGACCGGATGCCCGAGGTTCTCGGGAGCGGAGAAGGTCCCCGGTACCCCTTCGGAGCGGAAAATGTCGAAGCCACCCATCCCCAGGTGCCACTTGGAACTGAAGTAGAGGGTTTGGTTGCGGTCATCGTAGAACGGGGTCACGTCGTCGTCCATCGTATTGACCGAATCCCCGGCGTTTTGGATCTCGCCCGGTTTTCCTTTCTCGTCCAGGGGGGCATACCAGATATCCAACTTGCCCTTGCCCCCTTCGCGGTCGGAAGCAAAGAAAAGATAGCTTTGTCCATCGATCCTGCCGAGAGCGGGATGGGTGTAGGTGACATCGGGGCTCTGTAATGAGCGGAGCTTTTCAGGGTTGCCCCATTCGTCCCCTTCTTTGCGGATCATCATGATCCTGCACTTGTCCCGCTGATCGCAGCGGGCGTAGTATATGCGTTTCCCGTCCTCACTGATGGCCGTATTGGCGTGGTCTCGCCCCTGCCCTTGCTCGATCGTTTCGAAGGGACCCTCGGTCTTCCAGCCGTTCTTTTTTCGTTTTGCGCGATAGACCCGCACGTTGTAATGCGCGTCCTTGACAACGTTTTCTTCGGTCATCTGCTCCGCCCGAAGAGCGGAAAAGAAGAGCAGGGAATCCGGGGGGCGATAATGGGGAGCGAACTCGGAGCCGGTCGTGTTCACGCCTTTGCCGAGGTTCTCGATATCGACTTTCACCGTGTCCTCACGCATTTCTTCCGCCCGGTCGCAGGCTTCCTTTTCCTGTTCCGCCTTTTTGTAGTAGTAGGAATCCCGCTCCCGGATGTATTGGCGTTTCAGTTTGCTGAAATAACGACCGGCCTCCCGGTAATGGCCCCGATACTTTTCCATGGTGGCGAGCCAGAAAAGGCATTTGGGATAATCTTCCCCTCGACGGTCCTCCTCGTAGACTTTTTTGTATTGCTTCGCTGCCTTTTCGTAGTTCTGGTAGCGACGAAGGGCCTGGGCGTACTTGTAGGTGATGTCGGTCCGTTCCGGCTCGATCCGGAGGGCCTTGCGGTAGTATTTGGCGGCCCCGTAATGATCGCCTTTTTCCGTGGATTCGTCCCCGAAACGTACCCAATCCTCCACATCCTGGGCCGTTCCTATGATCGCGGCCGTTACCAAAAAGAAGAGGAGGATGATCCTTCGAAGGAATGGGTCCATTGCTCAGAGAAAAGTGGGACACGCCCGGTGTTCGATCGGTGGTCTTTCGTACTGTTTCAGGATATAAATGGCGGTGATCTCGTATCCGCCCCGGTTGCGGCTCGCGGGTTCGAGCTCAGAGACATTGATGTCGTAGCTCACCCCGATCCGCCAGGCATCGTATTCCATGCCGACACTGATAAAGCTCGCATCGCGGGTCCGGTACCAAAGGCCTGCGAAGATGCCCCGGTAGCCTTTCAGGTCATCCTGTAGGGTATACTGGGCCTCCCCACCGAAGATAAATTCCTGATACGTGCCCTGGGTGGAGAATAGAACGGAGGGACGCACGGCGAGGTCTGAAAGGATCGGATAGCGTCCCCGCGCATGAAAATTCAGCCGGTGGTCCAGGCGGACGTCCTCGTTGGCGAAAAAGCTCTGTTCCGGACGGAAGAGGTTGTAGAGGGCGATGCCCCCTTCCAGGTATTGACCCTTTCCGTAGCGGAAGCGATATGTCCCGCCCAGGTTCACGTCGGGGTAGCGGCGGATGTTCCGCTGGAAGTCCTCGCCGGTCGATAAACTGGGATCGTAACGGATCCCGTTGTACTGATTGTCGAAGTTGAGGTCCTCGTAAACGAGGTTCTTCTGAACGACCCCGATCTGTAGGCCGCCGGTAAGCGAATGGGTGGAATCCCCGGTGAGGTATTCAGACCAGGACCCGGATGTTTGGACTTTCAGGGTTCGCAAGCGGGAAGTACCCGTGATGTCGTGATAGATGGCCAGGCCGGCTCCCAACCCTTCCACGTCCAACGGTTCACGGGCATCAGAAGAAATACCGAATGTGCTGTAGGGGCGGGTCACCGAATTCCACTGATTCCTGTGGACCCCGGTGAAGCGGTAATCCCCGTCGAATTGGCCGGTAAGGGCCGGGTTCAGGTTCATGGGGGACCGGTCGTATTGGGAGAAATGGATGTCCTGTGCCCTGCTCGCCTGAGGAGCGGTCAACAAAAGAAAAAGAAAAGCGGTATAAAAACTCACCCTGCTCATGCTTTCAGCTTTCGTCTGCATGGGAATCGTGAAGCGCTTTTTCCTTTTGGCTGTTTTGACGCGACCCTTGGTCGATCGTCGATGCCATTTCTTCCTTGTGCCGAACCCCTTTAACAGTCACCCCCAACTACCCCTCATCGGATCACCGTGATATTCCCCTTTTCGAAGAACTCCACATTGCCCACACAGGTGACCTTTAAGTGATAAACGAAAACGTCGGGTTCCACGAGCTCACCTTCGTGGGTCCCGTCCCAACCCACGTTCTGATCGCGGCTCTCGAACACTTTTTCGCCCCAGCGATCGAAGATCTGGAGGCGCATTTCAAGGATGTTATTTCCCCGCACATAGAGGACGTCGTTCTCGCCATCCCCGTTGGGTGAAAAGGCATTGGGAAGGTAGATGTTCGGGCGGCCGCATTCCACGTCGATCACGGTCACTTTGACCGAATCGGTATTGGGGCAGCCGCCTTCTTCGCTTACCCGGACCGTATACGTCGTCGTGCTATTGGGGTAGGCTTCCGTGGTCGAACTATCCGGATCGGAAAGGCTTCCGGGGGGAGTCCAGGCATAGTTGAACCCAGGCGGTTCAGCGTGGAGGGTCGTGCTTCCCGGGGAAATGATGGTGTCCTCCTCTGCGAGGGCCTTCACTTTGGAAGTATCGAGTTGGGTCAGGAAGACCCCGACCGAATCCGTGCTGCGGCATCCCGACTGGTTCATGGCTGTCACTTCGAAAAAAGTGGGGACAGACGGGCTTACGGTTATAGCATCCGTCTTACTTCCTTTGATGATCGAATCCTCGGGGGTCCATTGCCAGGTGAGGGATTGGGACGAGTCCTCGTTGAAGGCCTTCAATTCCACCGTATCGCCGGGACAAAGGAAAGTGTCGGGAACGACGGATATCGCTGGATCGCTTCTTTTTACCCGCACGCTGTCGAGGTTATGACATCCTCTGGATAT
>CAYVSK010000081.1:4267-11017 GCA_964453635.1 uncultured Weeksellaceae bacterium
AGGGAGTCGTCGGGTTCAAGGTTCACCGTCCCGTCCGTGATGGGTTCGTTCAGGGTATCAGAGAATAGTGGGGAGCTTGACCAGATCAGGGTGTCGGCCTGGCTGCTCTTTGCTGTAAGGGTCAGGGAATCGGTGTTCGGGCAGATGAGGGTGTCCGGGGGTACGGTAAGGTCGGGGCCGGGATCGACCTTGATCGTCTGTTGAACGGTATCGGTGCAGATGTCCTGGACAAGTAAGGTGTATTCGGTGCTTTGCGCGGGGGAGGCCAAGGGGTCCGGACGGCTCGGGTCCTTGAGCCCGGTATCGGAAAAGGTTGTCCCGATCCGAAGGGAGTCGCCCTGGCAGATGGAGCGGGGAGGGAGGCTGTAGCTGCTGTCGGTATCCAGGATCGTGACCGAGCGGGTGAGGCTGTCGTTGAAATTGCAGGAGGAGCTATCGCTGACCACGAGCTTGACCTCGTAGGTGCCGGGTTGGTCATAGGAATGTTCGGGGTTCTCTTGATCGGAACTGCTGCCATCTCCGAATTTCCAGGAAAAGTCGATGCCCCCTTTGCTGTCGTTCTCGAAGCGGATGGTGTCGCTGACACAGTTTTTGGGGTTCACCCTGAAATCCGCTACTGTGAGGGGCAATTGGAAGTCGAACTTAAAGACGGCATTGTTGCAGTTGTTGCTGTTGTTGGTGGGTGATACCGCGGAATCCGGTTTAATGGGGAAGTCGGAATTGCCACCGCAGCCCGCACAGACCGACTGATAGATCCGTCCCTTTTTGTCGAAGCGGCTCGTGCCCCCGTCAACATGTTCAGCGCTCTGAGCACCGCCCATGTACGAACCGTATTCGAGGGAGCTAGCATCGTCGCTCATCACCATGACGTAAAAATCGCTGCCGTCGGTGTTGGATTGAAAGGCATCGTTGGTGATGGGCATGTTGTTCGTGTTGGTGCTGTTGTTGTTCAGCCCGCAACACTGGTTGGTGCTCCCGCCCCACCCGGAGAGATAGATCCGGTTGCAGAAATCCACCAGAAAGGCAGTGGGGGAGATGTTAGGGGCGCTGTCCCCGGCACCGAAGGTGGTCGACCAGTGGAGGGAATCGAGGCCGGTCGAGAATTTGCTCACGAATTGGCCGCTATTCGGGATCGCGTAATTGGCGTTCTCAATGAAGGTTGAATCCATTACTTCGCTTTGTCCCAGTACATGGGGATTGTCGTTCCCGTCGAGCTCTACGAAATAGGTCTGGTCGTATTCCGGAGACCCCCAGTAGGTCCCGTTCTTTATGCTTTGTCCGTTCTCTTTGATCTCCGCAACGTATCCATCTGCACGACCGCCGTTCTGGGCCGGATCGATGGCATTGGATGAGACAGGGAGGTTGGCAGACCGGGTACCCCCGGCCACGAAGAGATCGGCTTCATCGTCAAGGGCGATGGAGTAAAGGGCATCATCACCGGCCCCGCCGAGAAAGGAACTCCATTGCAATGTTTTGAGGTCTTCAGGCAGTTTGGCGATGTATCCGTCCTGATCGCCGCCCCCGAATGCCGGTTGAAAAGCATTGGAGGTGGTGGGGATATCGCTGGACCGTGTACAGCTTACCACGTAGCAGTGGCCCTGGTCGTCGAGCATGATCTCGCCCCGGATCTCGTCCGCATAATTGTAGCGCAGGTCCGGTGCTGTATTGATCCCGTCGTTGTCCGATCCCCCGATGTAGGTGGAGGCGAGTAAGGCTGTTCCGTCAGGGTTGAAACGGGAGATGATAATGTCTGATCCGTTCACGTAATCCACGCCCAGACCGGTCATTGTTTTTCCCGGGCCGCCTCCGAAACTTGTGTCGTGTGCTCCCGGGGTCACCGGATAATCGGATGAGCTGGTGGTCCCGTAAAGGAAGAGCTCATCCCGTTCATTGACGATCAGGCTGTGGGGCAGTTCGTCGCTTTTGCCGCCGATCAGCGTGGACCAGACCATGAAGGTCCCGGAGGTATCGTACTTGGAGAGGGCGATATCCGTGCCGGGGATACTCCCGTCGCCATCGCCCCCTGCCCAATTCTCTTGGTAAGCCCCGTTCGTGGTCGGATAATCGTTGCCAAAGGCCGAGCTTCCCGAGTAGAGGAAACCTTCCGAATCGAACGTGGCCGTGTAGCCGAAATTGTCGGAGTAGGAGCCCGAATAGGTGGAAAAGATCAGGACCGGATCGATCACGAGGCGCTGATCCCTCCGGTACCCTTCCGGGAATGTGAAGCTCACCACGCTGTCATCCACGGTGAATCGGCACGGCACTTCCCGTTCTTTCCCCTCGATCACTTGGTAGGCATAGGGACGCCGCTCGATCACATCGTTCACCGCATTGCGGATCCGCAAGTTCCCGTTTTTTTGGAGCTCCACCCCATGGGTCCCCTCGTATACCATGGCAATGGTGTCCGGTTCGCTGCCGGGTCGGACGATGAGGTCATATTTCAGCCCCTTCCTGCGCCCCTTTTGGTAGCGCATTTTCAGATCGATCCCGGGATAAAGGTCGTTGTAACGCAATTGCCGGAATCCTCTGGCCCCGGAAGCCCAATCGGCGGGATCGTTCCCTTGATAGTAATTGTAATGCGTAGGGGAAGGATCCTGTCCCGTGCTTTTTACAGCATTCGAAGCCCCTTTGAAACGGACCCGGAAGCTATGGCGGTCGATCATGGAGTCCGCCTCCTTTTCCGGGGACTTCCCGTGATGATCATCGAGAAAAGCGTGCACGCCCCGGGCATCGTAGAGATCGTAGGTCAGGGTTCGCTTTTCCAGGTAGAGGTATCCCCCCGGGAATTCCGTGCGGAAGCGAACGGGGTCGGCCCACTGGCCTTTGTTCTCGATGAAATTCCGCGGCTGTGCTTCAGGGATCACGGAACTTTGTGGCTCACTGGCTGGGTCTTGACCGAGGGAAGGGACCCAGAGGAAAGCCAGGGCGAATATGATAAGTGACCGAGTGAACGGCATTTCCATGCAATTTAAAAGTTTTGCCGATCTGACAGACACCGTGCGGCGTCTCGTTCTGCTGTATTGCGCCAAAATGTCAGACGCCGGGACATGGCATCAACTTTGATCCGGGCCGGGTGGCAAAGAACGCATCTTAAAAAGCACAAATCCCAGTAAAAATGGAAAAAGGAAGCATCAACGTCCAGTCGGAGAACATCTTTCCCATCATCAAGAAATTCCTCTATTCCGATCACGAGATCTTTCTCCGTGAACTGATATCCAATGCGGTGGATGCGACCCAGAAGGTCAAGAGTCTGGCCCGGACCGGTAGCCTTAAAGAAGAACTGGGCGATCTGACCATCGACGTTTCGATCGATAAGGAGAACGGAACGCTCACGATATCCGATAAAGGGGTTGGCATGACCCAGGAGGAGGTCGACAAGTACATCAACCAGATCGCGTTCTCCGGTGCTGAGGATTTTGTGAAGAAATTCGAGGGCCAGGAGGAAAAGGCCGACATTATCGGCCAATTCGGCCTGGGTTTTTATTCAGCCTTCATGGTCTCCGACAAAGTGGAGATCCAGACCCTTTCCTATCAGGAAGGCGCTCAGCCGGTTAAGTGGGAATGCGAAGGAACGCCGGAGTTCCGCTTTGATGAAGGATCTCGTCAGGAACGGGGGACCGATATCATTCTCCACATCAATGCGGATTCCAACGAATTCCTCGAGGAGCAGCGCATCCAGGAGATGCTTACCAAGTATTGCAAGTTCCTCCCCATCCCCATACGCTTCGGTACCAAAGAAGAGACCCGGGAGACGGGAGAAAAGGATGAGAACGATCAGCCGAAGACGGAGACCGTCACCGTCGACAACATCATCAACAACACGGAGCCGGCCTGGATGAAGGCGCCGAAGGACCTGACGGAGGAGGATTACAAGAACTTCTACCGGGAACTTTATCCCGGCACCTTTGAAGACCCCCTATTCCACATTCACCTGAACGTGGACTATCCCTTTACGCTCACGGGGATCCTCTATTTCCCCCGGCTCAAGAACAACCTCGAGATCCAGAAGAACAAGATCCAGCTCTATTCCAACCAGGTCTTTGTTACCGATTCGGTGGAGCAGATCGTGCCGGAATTCCTGACCCTATTGCACGGGGTCATCGATTCACCGGACATCCCGCTGAACGTCTCGCGGTCCTACCTGCAGAACGACGCCAATGTGCGTAAGATCTCGGGCCATATCACCAAGAAGGTCGCCGAGAAGTTGGAGAAGATGTTCAAGGACGACCGCGAGGATTTTCAAAAGAAGTGGGAGGACATCAAGGTCTTCATCCAGTACGGGATGCTCTCTGATGACAAGTTCTACGACCGGGCCATGCGCTTCTTTCTTCTCAAGAACGTGGACGGGGAGTACCATACGTTCGGGGAATACAAGGACAAGATCAAGGAGCATCAGACCGACAAGAACGACAAGACGGTCTTCCTCTACACCAACGACCAGAAAGAGCAGTACAGCTACATTCAGGCGGCGAAAGAACGGGGCTACGATGTACTTGAAATGGACAGCCCGCTCGTGAGTCACCTGGTGACCCGGCTTGAACAAAAGAACGACAACGTTTCGTTCACCCGGGTCGATGCCGATACGGTCGAAAACCTGATCCAAAAGGAGGAAAACACCGAGTCCAAGCTCAGCGAGGAGGACCAGAACAAACTGAAGCCCGTTTTTGAAGAGGTGGTCCCTGAGCAGAAGTTCACGGTGACCTTCGGGAATATGAGCGAAAAGGACGACCCCGTGGTGATCACACAGTCCGAATTCATGCGGCGGATGAAGGAGCAGCAAATGGCAGCCGGCGGGGGTATGGCCGATAGCATGCCCGAGATGTACAACTTCGTGGTGAATTCGAACCACCCGCTGATCAACAACATCCTCAAGCACGAGGATCAGGAGAAGCAGAAGGAGCTCTGCAAGCAGGCCGCTGACCTGGCTCTCCTGTCGCAGAACATGCTCAAGGGTGAGGAGCTGAACAAGTTCATCAAGCGGAGTGTCGACTTCCTGCAGGAGCAGGAAGGAGCGGAACAGGAACAGTCCTCATGAGAAGATGCGGGGTCGTTACCGCTTTTTGGTGATGATCATCTTGTTCCCGCTCACCTTTGCATTCCATGTGTCCCCAAAGCTGCGTTGAACGTAGCGGGCGTATAAGCGGAGACGGGTGGTGGGTTCTTTTTCGTCTTCGCTTTGCCGGGGTTCCCCACTGAATTCGAGGGTGTGCAGGTTGGGATGTTCGTCGAGGTACATTTGGACAATCTTGACGACGGTCCGCATCACCCGGAAGACTTCCCCTTTGTTCGTTGCTGTGTACTCTTCCTCCTCGAACTCTTCGTTCAAAACCCCGAAAGCGATGGTGGCGGCGAGCATGTCGTGCTTTTTCCGGGCGAATCGGACTTCGTACTCCATGCCGCTGTCGCTGCGAAATCTGTACTTGCCCCCGGAAGGGATGCGTGGCGGTCGGATCTTGTACACGGGGACCGGCATTCGCTTTAAATTCGGGGCATAAATGTAAGGATCGAGAAGCGCTTTATCACGGCATATGGCTAAGTACGGCAAATGGATCGGCGGCGGGCTCGGTTGGGCATTTGGTGGCCCGATCGGTGCCCTCCTGGGCTTTGCGATCGGGAGCATGGTGGACAACTCGACAGCGGTCGTGACCACCGGTGATGCGGCCTATTCTGGAGCACGGCGGACCCGGGCCGGGGATTTCAGCGCAAGTCTACTCGTCCTTTCCGCTGCGGTCATGAAGGCGGACGGGAAAGTGATGCGCTCCGAGCTGGATTACGTGAAGCAGTTCTTTACCCGGCAATTCGGCAAGGAAGAGACCAAGGAGCAGCTGCAATACCTCAAACAGCTCCTGGATAAGGAGATCCCCGTGAAGGAGGTCTGCCTTCAGATCCGCCAGCACATGAACTACTCATTGCGCCTGCAGCTGCTCCATTACCTCTTCGGAATATCCCAGGCGGATAGCCAGGTATCGGAGGTGGAAGTGAATACCATTCACCAGATCGCCCGGGATCTGGGGATCGAAGACAAAGATTTCGAGTCCATTCGGGCCATGTTCTACCAGGACACGGCCAGTGCCTACAAGATCCTGGAGGTGGACCCGGAGGCCTCCGATCAGGAAGTAAAAAAGGCTTACCGACGGATGGTCAATAAGTACCATCCGGACAAAGTGGGTCACTTGGGTGAAAAATTTCAGAAGGCCGCCAAGGAAAAGTTCCAGAAAGTGCAGGACGCCTACGAACAGATCAAAAAGGAAAGGAAGCTCGCTTGAGCTCCTGCGTTCATGCAGATCCCGCCAAAAAATCCCAGCGCTCCCCCACCCGAGGAAGATGAGATCGAACACCGGCATTGGAGCGATGGCTTGATGTTCCCGCTCCTTTTTGTTGTCCTGATCTGGATCGTGTTCCTGCTTGGGGAGCAGTGGGGTGAATCCTTTCGCGAGTTCGGTGTCTATCCGAGAAAAGTGGAGGGCCTGATCGGGATCCTGACCCATCCGCTCGTGCACGGGGGTTGGAACCACCTGATCGACAACTCTGTACCCCTTTTAGTGCTCGGTTGGGCCCTTTTCTACTTCTACCGGCCGATCGCCTTTCCGGTCTTTTTCTGGATCTATCTGATGACCGGGGTCTGGGTCTGGGTCTCAGCGCGTGCTTCCTGGCATATCGGGGCCAGTGGGGTCGTGTACGGCCTGGTCGCTTTCCTCTTTTTCAGCGGGGTTCTCCGCAAGCACGTCAAGCTCATGTCCATCTCCATGC
>CAYVSK010000082.1:0-11015 GCA_964453635.1 uncultured Weeksellaceae bacterium
TCTTTCGTGTTGTACTTGCTGAAGGAAAAACGCACGGAGGGATGTTCCATATCCACACCCATGGCCTTCAGTACATGGGACCCCTCATCGCTTCCCGATGAACAAGCACTCCCCCCTGAGGCCGCTATCCCTTCGATGTCGAGATTAAAGAGCAACATGTCACCCCCCTCCATTTTTGGGAGGCGAACATTCAGGACCGTATAAAGGCTCGACCCTTTCACATCCCCATTGAAAGCAACACCGGGAATGGATTCCTCCAGCCGCCGGATCATGTGATCCTTCAGCCCCTGGATGTATTCGTGATTTTTCTCCATTTCCTGACAACCGAGGTCAAAAGCCTTTCCGAGGCCAACGATCCCGGGAACGTTCTCCGTCCCCCCACGCATATTTCTTTCCTGTCCACCACCGTATATCAAAGGATGGATCTCGACCTTCTTGTCGATGTAGATGAAGTCGATCCCTTTGGGGCCGTGGAACTTGTGCCCCGAGCAAGCCGTGAAATGGACCGGAAGCGCGCTCAGATCGAGGGGATAATGGGTCATGGTCTGCACCGTGTCCGAATGGAACCAGGCCCCGTAGCGCTCACAGAGCTCCCCCACCTTTTTGATGGGCAGCAGGTTCCCCATCTCGTTGTTCCCGTGCATCAAGCTAACAAGGGTGGGCGTATCATCGGACGCGAGAAGCTCCTCCAGATGATCGAGATCGATATGACCATCCTCCTTACAACGGACACGATCGAAACGGACCGCTCCGCCTTTTTCCAATTGCTCGACCGTCTCCAATACAGCGTGATGTTCGAGGGAAGCGGATATGATCCGTTCCACCCCCAAAGCGGAGACGCTTCCCCGTATCGCGATATTATCGGCTTCCGTGCCCCCTGAGGTGAAATAGAGTTCCAGGGGGGAGACGTTCAAATGATCGGCGATCCGTTTGCGCGCAGCCTCGATGGCCGACCGCGTTTTTCGCCCGAATTGATGGGTCGCGTTCGGGTTCCCAAAGGAAGCTTTCATAAACGGCAGCATCCCTTCGAGGACGCTTTCATCCAAAGGTGTGGTCGCTGCGTTATCGAGATAGATCGGCTTCATCATAAATGGTCTTACTTTTTTCGGGCATTCAGCGTATTCCGACCTGCTCAACGAATGCCTTCACCCGTTGATCGACATCCTGAACAAAGGCCTGGGCCTTGTCCGTCGTAGCCGCCTCCGCATAGACCCGGAGGATCGGCTCCGTATTGGAGCGGCGAATATGGACCCATCCTTCTTCAAAGTCCACCCTCAATCCATCCTCAACGTTCTGGGGATGGTCCCGGTACTGCTCCTGGAGTGTCGAGAGCACCCGATCCACATCCAGTTCCGGGGTGAGCGCCACCTTGTCCTTGACCATCCGGTAATCCGGCAGAGCCTTCCGCAATTCCGAACAGGAACGGTCGGTGCTCACCAGATAGGAGAGGAAAAGCGCGACCCCAATGAGGGCATCCCGCCCGTAATGCAAGGATGGATCGATGACCCCGCCGTTTCCCTCTCCTCCAATAACCGCTCCGATCTCCCGCATCTTTTCCACTACATTCACCTCACCGACAGCCGCGGGTTCATAGGAGCACCCGTGCTTCTCTGCGATATCCTTCAGGGCCCGCGTGGAGGACAGATTCGAAACGGCCGGTCCTTTCCGGTAGGAAAGCACATGATCGGCAACGGCCACCAACGTATACTCCTCTCCGAACATGGCCCCGTTCTCATCGATAAAAGCCAGCCGGTCCACATCGGGGTCCACCACAATGCCCAGGTCCGACCGGTGCTCGGTCACCGCCTGCATCACCCCTGACAGGTTCTTTTCCAGGGGCTCCGGGTCATGCGCGAACTTCACATCACATTCCCCGTTCAGGAGGACCACGTCACATCCGAGCTTTTCCAGAAGGTCCGGGAGTAGAACACCCCCGGCTGAATTGATCCCGTCCACAACGATCTTTAAAGCGCGGTCGCGGATCGCCGCCCCGTCGACCAATTCGTGCTCAACAACGGCTTCGATGTGCCGTTCGCCCCAGGGGTCGTCATCGCGAACATTCCCGATCCCTTCGATCCCAGAGAACTCAAACCCGCCATCGTCAGCAATATCGAGCACTTCCTGGCCAGCTTCCGGAGAAATGAACTCCCCCCTTTCATTGAAGAATTTGAGCGCATTCCATTCCGTGGGATTGTGACTAGCGGTTACCATAACGCCGGCGACTGCTTCACTCTCTTGCACTCCGTAGGCTAAGGTAGGGGTGCTCGTCAGGCCTTGGTCGTTGACGTTCCATCCCATGGAACAGAGGGTATCCATCACCAATCCCTTGACCATGGTGCCGCTCACACGACCATCCCGGCCGACCATCACCTCCCGGGCCTTCGCCCCCTTTCCGTGGCGCTCCAAATACACCGAGAATGCCGACGTGTACTTCACGATATCGATCGGGGTCAGGTTTGTTCCCGCCTCCCCTCCGATGGTGCCACGAATACCGGATATGCTGCGGATCAGTGTCATTTGACCGCAAATTTCGGAAAAATTTCAAATAAAGCGGCCCTTTTCAACAAGCGGGGTTAATAAAAATGTCCCGGCATTCAAAGGGAAGTTCATCCTTATTCTTACCTTTGTCTGTAAGCAAGCACTGCCCGTATATGGACGAACACCGGACAAGAGATGCTTCCATAGCCCGATACGAGGATATGCTCAAAAAGGGCACGGTCTTCTTCTTTGACGTTGAGGAATTCCAACGGATCGCCGACCATTATTTCGAAAAAGGGGACCGGAAAGCCACATTTAACGCTCTCCGATCGGGTATCGACCAACACCCCGAAAGCACGGAACTGGAACTTCAATACGCCCAATTCTGCCTTGGCTTCGGGGAAACCGAGGAAGCCGCTTCCATCCTTCAAGGACTGGTGCGAAAAGAACCTTTTCATCCGGAAATACACTACGCGCTTACCGAGGCCTATATCCAGCAGGGGCTTTACGAAAAAGCTTTCAGCCATTACGAGGAAGCGTATGGGATCACGGGCGAGGAATCCGGGCGCCTATTGCTCGATATCGCGATCGAGTTGCAAAAGCAGGATCGCTACGACCTGGCTATACAAACCCTGGAAAGGGCAAAAAAGGCCGACATCTCCCTGGAGCTCATCGTCCACGAGCTCAACCATTGCTACCTCATGACCGGGGCCGCCGAGCAAGCGATCGAGGTCCTTCAGGAATTGCTGGAGGAGGAACCCTATGCCCACACAGCTTGGTTGGATCTGGGCATTGCGTACGAACACCTCGATCTGTACGAAAAGGCCGTTGAAGCTTATGAGTTCGCGATCGTGATCGAAGAGGACTTTCCGCCGGCCCATTTTTACATGGGGCAAGCCCTTGCCGGTCTGCAACGATACCAGGAGGCGATCGATGCCTACAGGGAATTCATGACATACGAAGGGGAAACCGTCGATGCGCTCTGCAGGATCGGACACTGCTTCGAACTTCAGGGGAAATGGGAGAACGCACGGATCTACTACCAGAAGGCGATCGATAGCGACCCCGATCATGCGGAAGCCTGGATCGGCATGGGCATCGCCCTAAGTGCAAAAGGAGAGACCAAGGAAAGCCTGGCCCGCCTTCAAAAAGCCACGGAATTGGCACCGGAAGACCCCCGCACATGGACCTTTTACGCAAAAGGGTTGAAAAGAGCGAGGAACCCGATCGAGGCCGACCTCGCCCTGGAACGCTCCCTGAAACTCGACCCCGGGGATGCGGATACCTGGGCGGAACGAGCTTCTATACAATGGGGAGAAGGGGAACCGGACCAAGCCATCGACACTCTCTACAACGGGATCCCTTACTGTGAAGGAGAAGCCCTTTTGCGCTACCATCTCACTGCCTACCTCCTCATCCTCGGATATCAGGAAGAAGCGCTCGAGAACCTGGAAATAGCCCTTTCACGGTCCTTTGAGGAACGAGACCATTTGTTCCTGATCAATCCCGAAGCTTCTCATATACCAGCCGTACTCGACCTGATCGAATCCTTTAAAAGCTGACCCCTATGAACTATCACCTTCCCTATATCCCGGAACGAACCCATAAGGAACGGGAAAACGGGGTCACCATGATGATGGACAAAGGGCTGGGCAAACAGCAAGCCGACGGCTTCATTGAAGCGGCTGGCCCCTACACAGACCTGGTCAAGCTCGGTTTCGGTTCTTCTTACTTCACACCTGACCTCAAAGAAAAGATCAAAGCTTACCAACATGCCGCCATTCACCCATACCTCGGGGGAACCTTGTTCGAGGCATTCGTGGCCCGCAACATGTATGCGGATTTTAAAAAGCTGATCCAAGAACTGGGAATGAATTACGTGGAAGTCTCCGATGGGTCCATCGTTATTTCCAGAGAAGACAAGTGCTGGTACATCGAGGATCTTGCCAAGGAATGGACCGTCCTTTCGGAGGTAGGGTCAAAGGAAGAGGGGATCCTGATCAGCCCCCAGCGTTGGATCACCATGATGCAGGAGGACCTCGAAGCAGGGGCCTGGAAAGTGATCGCAGAAGCCCGCGAAAGTGGCAACGTAGGTATTTATCGACCGAACGGGACCGCCCATACCATGCTCGTCAATAAGATCCTCAGAGAGATCTCAGCCGACCATATCCTATGGGAAGCCCCCAAAAAGCATCAACAGGCTTGGTTCATCGATCTCTTGGGAGCGAACGTGAACCTCGGAAACATCGCCCACGACGAGATCATTCCCCTGGAGACCCTCCGCTGTGGTTTAAGGGGGGACACCTTCTTCAATTACCTCCCCGAAACGATCATCGAAAAGGTTACCTGAGCGGCACTTCAGTATCCCGAATATCGGGGAATCTTTCCTTAAATTCGATCCCTCCGATCAACGCTATAAGCCGTATCCAAAATGAAAGAGATAAGCGTACAGGACCTCAAAAAGATGGCGGAACAGGGGGACGAGCATCAGCTCATTGATGTCCGCGAACCTGATGAGACCGAGATCTGTACCCTCAATGGGGAATTGATCCCCATGGGAGAATTGCTCAACAAAACCGATAAGATCCGGGAGGATATCCCCGTGATCCTTCATTGCCGCAGCGGAAAACGCTCGGGCATGATGGCCAAGGCCCTGGAAAAACGAGGCTATCAGAATGTCTACAACCTCAAGGGAGGGATCCTGGCCTGGGCAGATGAGATCGATCCCGATATGACCAAATACTAAGCAGGTAGCCAGCCAGGACCCATGAAAAGAAAAAAAGACCCCGCGTATTGGAGCACTTTTCTCCGGGGGATGGGCATGGGCGCAGCGGATGTCGTACCGGGAGTCTCGGGTGGTACGATCGCCTTCATCACCGGCATTTACCAGCGGCTCATATTCGCCATTAACGCGATCGGGCCGGACGCTTTCAAAACCCTCGTCAACGACGGGCTTCCCGGATTCTGGAAAAGGATCGACGGCAATTTCCTCCTGACCCTCTTTGCCGGTATCCTCGTTAGCGTTTTCTCCCTGGCCAAACTGATCACTTGGCTCCTCGAAGAACATGCCATTCTGATCTGGTCTTTCTTCTTCGGGCTCATCCTCACGAGTGTCTATTTCGTAGGCAAACAAGTGAAGGCCTGGCGCTTAGCGCCGGTCCTCACCTTTATCGCAGGAACAGCGATCGCCTGGTACATCACCACCCTGCCTCCGATGACCACAGAACCAGCGTTATGGTTCGTCTTTTTATCAGGGGCCATCGCCGTTTGTGCCATGATCCTCCCGGGGATCTCCGGAAGTTTCATCCTCCTCCTCATGGGGTCCTACGAGATGATCCTGAACGCGATCAAAAACCTGGATCTCCTGCGTTTAAGCATTTTTGCGGTCGGTTGTGCGATCGGCATCCTATCTTTTGCACGCCTTATGAAATGGATGTTCAACCACTTTTACAGCGCCACGATCGCCCTCCTGGCTGGCTTCCTGCTCGGTTCCCTCAACAAGGTCTGGCCCTGGAAAATGGTCGTCGAGAGCAGGATGGTGGATGGGGAAGAGCGCGCGATCCAGGAAAAGAACATTCTCCCCCAAACGTTCGCGGAGCTACCGAACGGTGGTGACCCCCAGTTCCTTTACAGTTGCTTGTTGGCCTTGCTTGCAGGAATCCTTATCCTACTTTTGGAAAGAAGGGCGAATTGAAAAGGGTCCTAAAAAATTTCCCTGCAGATGTTCTGACACAGGAACCCTTTCCGGGGTCGATCACATCTTTCTCTTCCCCCGCCTACCTGCACCGATCACTTCCTCTCCAGTGCCCCGATCAGCCGCTGAATATCCGATATCTTTTCCAAGTAACCCTTCTGGCGGTAGGAATATAGAAGGTTGTTGAGATTCCGACGCACAATGGTCACGTTGTCACAAGGGTAATAAAAGGCTTTCCGCTTCTCGAGGTGCAGTTCCTCGAGAAAGCCATCGATCTCCGCTTGGTTGAAGATCCCCCCGCGGTTGAAAGGATTGATGTAAAAAAGCACATTGTCGGAAGGATCCTCCCGCCCCATCGCCCTTAAGATCTCCTCCGGGGCCACGTAAGCCAGCACAAAATGATTCGGAAGATTGACCCCGTATATAGGCAGCTCAAAGTAGTGAGCCACCAACAGATAGAGGATACTCAAGCTCAAGGGCGTTCCGGAACCGGTCTCGAGCACGTTATTGATGTAGGAGTTCGCCGGATCGTGATAGTTCGTCTTGTTGGCGCGAAAGCCATGAATATCAAAAAGGACCTGGTTGATGACCTTGACCTTCTCAAAAGCGGTGAGACGATCGTTCATCTCAAGCCAGGCATCCCGCTGAATGCGTTCGATATGAGCGCGTACCTGTTCCTCCTCGATATCGGGATATTGATAGCGCATGATCAGGAGCACGCCTTCCAGGAGGTCGTGATGGCCCCGTTCGCGCCATTCCGCAAGCCCGTCGTAGACGGACTTGACCTGGATCTCGTGAATGATCTCTTCGATCCTGGTCTGAAAGAGCACCCCGTAGCTGTTCTTTTCCCATTCGGATTCGAGGGTGGGGACCACCGCTTCACCTCGGGCGACCAAACGGTCCCGGATCTCCTCGAAGACCTCTTCATCGGGGTCGTCGATCAGGTTGATCAGGGCGTTGATCTCGCTCTCTTTCATGCTTTCCGACATCATTTGGCTCGGATCCAATACTCAAAAATAGCAGGCCATCACCCGGACCTTTTGGGGAGGCCTGCCCTTTTTTCAACAGCATCCTTTGTAAAATGGTTCATGGTATCCTCTATAAGCCCCTTTTTATGCACTATGAATGCACGGTATTGGAGGTCGGAATGATGACCGGCAAACCTCACCCGAATACCTTCCGGAGCGTCCGAAGGATAATGGAGAGGTCCTTGCGAAAACCCTGTTCCTCGACATATTGCCGGTTCAGGCGCAATTTTTCCGGCAGGATGCGTTCGCGGTATTCCGCTTCCGGATCCGCTGCTCGGGCCAGGAGCTCATCCTCGTTGAAATAGGCCAGGGAAGCCTCGTCCGTCAATCCCGGCCGAACCTCGAGGACTTTCCGCTCTTCCTCCGTGTAGATGTCCACGTATTCAGGAACCTCCGGGCGGGGTCCAACCAAGCTCATATCGCCCTTGAGGATGTTCCACAATTGCGGTACTTCATCCAGTTTATAGTTCCGGAGGAAATGACCGATACGCGTGATGCGGGGGTCGTCCGAACCGATCGTGAGCTTTCCGGTGGACTCTGAGCGGGGCCGCATGGTCCGGAACTTGAAAAGATAGAACGGAGTGCCGTTTCGGCCCACGCGTGTTTGTTTGAAAAAGGGACCTCCTTTGCCATCCGCAACGATCAAGAGGGCGATGATCAAAAGGAACGGCAAAAGGACGATCAGCCCGATCAGCGCAGTGATGATGTCAAAGAGGCGTTTCACAACGCAGCGATCTCAGCCCGTGAAGCTTCGATCACGGTTTCCGCGACCCGGTCCACATCCTCCAGGGCGAGGTCCTGGTAGACCGGCAGGGTGATCTCGCGGGCATAGGTATCGTGAGCTTCCGGGAAATCACTCATTTGATAACCCATCGTCCGAAAAGCTGTCAACATGGGGAGCGGGATGAAGTGGACGTTCACTGCGATCCCTTCCCCGATCACGCGCTCGATGATCCGGTCCCGTTGGGCTTCAGATATACCACGAATGCGCAAGAGATAGAGATGAAAACCCGTTCTTGCCGTTCCATCCCGATAAGGGGGCCGAATGAAGCTTTCGAAGGGCTCGAAGTGAGCGCTATAACGATCAAAGATCGCGGCCCTGTGGGCCTGGATCCGTTCCTCGTAGCGTCGAAGCTGGACGAGGCCCATCGCCGCCTGGATATCCGTCATATTACACTTAAAACCCGCTTCTACTACATCGTAACGCCAGGACCCTGCATTCTTGCTCAAGGCATCCTTGCTCTGACCGTGGAGGGAGAGGACATTGAGGCGCTCGTAGACCGTTTCGTTGTCGAAGGGGCTCGGCAGGTTCAGGGCAAGCGCTCCACCCTCGGCAGTGGTAAGGTTCTTGACAGCGTGAAAGGAAAAGGCCGTGGCATCGGCCAGGGTCCCGGCCCGCTTCCCATGGCGGACAGCACCGAGGGAATGGGCGGCATCCGCCAGAACGAGGATCCGTTCCATCACTTCCTGGGGGGCACTGGCCGGCGTGAAGCGTTCGCGGATATCTTCCCGGCGCACGAGCTCGAGGATCGCTTCATATGGAGCCGGCCACCCCCCGATATCCACCGGAATGATGGCTTTCGTCCGTTCCGTTATGGCCTCCTCCACAGCGGACACGGAAATATTGAAGTCCGCCGGGTCAATATCGACCAAGCGAAGCGTAGCTCCCCGTCGGATCACCACATTTGCCGTGGCACAATAAGTATAAGCCGGCACGATCACCTCGTCCCCCTCCCCGATCCCGTACCAATGAAGAAAGAGCTCCATGGCCGCCGTACCTGAGCTCAAACACAGGGTCTTGGGATTGCCACAGTAATCGGCGAGTTCCTTTTCGAACGCCTTGGTCCTGGGGCCCGTCGTGATCCAACCAGAATAAAGGACCTCGTTGACGGCCTCGACGATGGCATCGTCGATATGCGGTGGGGAAAACGGGATCCGGGCCATCTAACCGAGTTCCTTGGAACCGAAGATCGAATCCACGAACTCGTACTTGTTGAAGACCTGGAGGTCCTCTTTCTTTTCCCCGATCCCGATATATTTCACGGGCACTTTGAACTGGTCGGAGACACTGATCACCACGCCTCCCTTGGCCGTTCCGTCCAGCTTGGTAAGGGCCAGGTCGGTCACTTCTGTGGATTCGGTGAATTGCTTGGCTTGTTCGACAGCGTTCTGCCCGGTCGATGCATCGAGGACGAGGAGGACCTCGTGGGGGGCGTCGGCCATCACTTTCTTCATCACGTCCTTGACCTTTCCCAATTCCCGCATGAGGTTGACCTTGTTGTGGAGCCGCCCTGCCGTATCGACGATCACAACATCGTACCCCTTAGTCTTGGCCGATTGGAGGCTGTCATATGCGACCGACGCCGGATCCGACCCCATCTCCTGCGTCACAAGGGGCACATCCACCCGATCCGCCCACATCTGGAGCTGATCGATCGCTGCCGCCCGGAAGGTATCCGCGCCGGAGAGCATAACGGACTTGCCTTGTTCCTTGAAGAGATGGGCCAGTTTGCCGATCATCGTTGTCTTCCCCACGCCGTTCACGCCAACGACCATGATCACATACGGATCCTCCTGATCGGGGATGGCCGCATCCTGCCCTTCCCCTTTGTCATTCTCTGCCAGGAGGCCAGCGGTCTCCTCTTTGAGGATCTTGTTGAGCTCTTCGGTCTTCACGTACTTCTCCCGGGCCACCCGATCCTGGATGCGCTCAATGATCTTGAGCGTGCTGTCCACACTTACATCGGAAGTGACAAGCACTTCCTCGAGGTTGTCGAGCACCTCTTCGTCAACCTTGGACTTGCCCGCTACAGCGCGGTTTAGTTTGTCGAAGACGTTGTTCTGGGTCTTGGAGAGCCCCTCATCGAGGTCTTCCTTCTTCTTTTTGGAAAAGACATTGAAAAGGCCCATGGGGAATGGAAAGGTTGCTCAGACCGGCACAGGGAGATAAAAGGGAAAATTCCGAATTATCCCGGCCTCACTTCTTCTTCCCGTTCTCCTTAAAGAACTCCTCCACCCGTTCGTTGGGGAGGACATCCTCCTTGAAGATATAAGCGCCGTTCTTTTCGGAGCGCACGACCTTGATGCACTTGGTGTGGGTCTTGCCGCCCTGTTGTTGTCCTTTTTGTTGCTTGGCCATAGCTCAGGGTCTATTTGATCTCCTTGTGGATCGTGTGTTTCCTCAGGTTCGGGTTGTATTTCTTCAACTCCAACCGGTTCGGCGTGTTCTTCCGGTTCTTGGTCGTTACATAGCGGGACATACCCGGCACACCGCTCTTTTTTTGTTCGGTGCATTCGAGGGTGACCTGCACCCGGTCCTCTTTTCTCTTGGTAGCCATGACTGCGCGATCTTTTCAAACGGGAAGCAAAGGTAATAGATCGGGGTTTATGGGGCAATTATCGGTATAAATAGCCAATGCCGCTACCAGGAGCTTTATCACAACAGCTTCTGCGGGGTCATGGCAAGATATCGCTTTTCTAAGATCGAATAGCTCCCGTTTTTTGGCGAGCTTCTTTCTTGAACCTTACAAGCGGTCGCTGATCGGTCGGTCCATAAAGAAATATATAACTTTAACAGTGATTTCACAGTGAAAAATATATATTTATTTCCAGAACATTCATCAAAAAAGCTTATTTGAAATCCCCTATATCAGTACCCAATACGAAGTATCCAGTACTGGGACAAGATCCCCGTCCCCTACACCTTGACCCGATCAAAGGGATCCCGTAATTTTCTCCCCCCGCTTTCGTTGTTAAGAAAAACAGATTCACCCCATGCGGCAATTGAAGAAAATAGCAACCCAGCTGACCGCCAT
>CAYVSK010000083.1:0-4067 GCA_964453635.1 uncultured Weeksellaceae bacterium
CACCCCACCCATTATCCGACCAGGCGAAGCATCCACCCCCGCAAGTTCCCGGCGGGGGATCTGCTAATTTCGACCCGATAGAATGATGTCATCTCCCTCCTCCCTGGAAAGGAGGGGGACGAGAGACATTCAACGCTTCCCTGGCATGGCTGAGAACCCTCAACTTGAACTCGCCTATTCCTTCGTCAACGACACCCATTCCAATGTGTATTTAACGGGCAAGGCGGGAACGGGGAAGACCACTTTTCTCCACCGGGTCCGGGCGGAGGTGCCGAAGCGATCCGCTGTCGTTGCTCCGACCGGGGTGGCCGCTATCAATGCCAAGGGGGTGACCATCCACTCCTTTTTTCAACTCCCTTTTGGTCTGCACATTCCCGGGAAGGGACGCGACGAACTGCACAAAAGCCGCTTCACCAAAAAAAGGATCCGGCTGATCCAAAGCCTCGAGCTCCTGATCATCGACGAGATCAGTATGGTGCGGGCCGACATGCTGGATGCGATCGATGTGGTCCTGCGGCGCTTTCGGGACGGGGACCGCCCTTTCGGAGGACTCCAGCTTTTGATGATCGGGGATCTGCACCAACTTCCGCCGGTGGTCACCGCAGAGGAACAAGGCCTGCTTCACGCGCATTACGACACACCTTATTTCTTTGGAAGCCATGCCCTCCAGCGATCCGAGGCGGTCCGCATTGAGCTCAAACACATTTACCGACAGAAAAGCGCCGATTTCATCGAGCTTCTGAACCGGGTCCGTGCTGGCCGGATGGACGAAGACGTCCGCCAAAAGCTGAACAGCCGTTACATGCCCGACTTTCAGCCCCCAGAGGAAGCGGGCTATATCACCCTCACCGCCCACAACAAGACCGCCCAGGGGATCAATAGCCAAAAGCTCAAGGCCCTGCCGGGGGACGCGCGTCAATTCCACGCCAAAGTGGAGGGGAACTTCCCGGCCCATGCTTATCCCACCGAGGAAAAGCTGGAACTCAAAAAGAATGCCCAGGTGATCTTTGTCAAGAACGATCCCACGGGCCAGCAACGCTTTTACAACGGAAAGATCGGGCGGGTCATGAAGCTCCGGGATGAAAAGGTCCTGGTCAAGTGTCCGGATGATGAAGAGGCCATCGAAGTGGGACCCGCGGAATGGGAGAACCGCAAATTCGAATTGAACGAGACCAGCAAAAAGATCGAAGAGTCGATCACCGGCAAATTCAAACAATTTCCCCTGAAGCTCGCCTGGGCGATGACCATTCACAAGAGCCAGGGCCTCACCTTTGAGCGGGTGGTGATCGACGCCGCCGATGCCTTTGCCCACGGCCAGGTCTACGTCGCCCTGAGCCGGTGTCGCTCCTTCGAAGGGATCGTCCTTCGTTCAAGGATCGAGCCGAAGAGCGTGCGTACCGATGAGGTCGTGCAGCGCTACACGGAAAGGATCCGCGAGAACGAACCCGACCAGGCCGACCTGAAGCAACACCAACACCGTTACCAATGCCGCTTGCTCGAAGACCTCTTCACTTTTGGGGAGCTCAAAGGCCTGCTCGCAACCCTCCTGAAGCTCCTCCAAAAACACCGCACCGCCATAACGGGGGATGCTCAAAAGCAAGTCCGGTCGATCCAAGACCAGGTCCAGCGCGAGCTCGTCCAGGTGGGGGAAAGCTTCCTGAAGCAATTACAGCAGGCTTTTGAAGCGGATACTCCCCCGGCGGAGAACAAATGGCTACAGGAACGCTTGAAAAAAGCAGGCACTTATTTCCGGGAAAAGACCAGGCCCCAGCTCGAGGCGCTCCAAGCACTGGAGATCCTCAGTGACAACAAGGAGGTCCAAAAGACCATCACCGCCAAAAAGACAGAACTTGAAAAGGAGCTCTACCGGTCGCTGGCCGCTTTCAAGGCCTGCGAGGACGGTTTCGATAGCCGGGCACTGGTCCGGGCCAGAACGGATGCCGAGATCGAATTCAAAAAACAGGAGCCGACCAAAAAAGAAAGCGGGGGGAAAAAGCACTCGGCACCAGAGGCGGTCGACCACCCCGAGCTGTTCCGAACCTTGGTGGAATGGCGAAAGGAGAAGGCCTCAGAGGCCGACCTGCCGGCCCACCGAATCGTTCCCATGAAGGCCATCGTTGATATCGCGCAGATCGTTCCCACCCAAATGAAAAGCCTGAAAAAGGCATCCGGCATCGGCAAGGCAAAGTCGGAACAGTTCGGGGATGAGCTCCTCGAAATGGTCCGCCGATACAGCCAGGCCAGGGAACTGCATAAAACGGACCGCCTGGAACTTGCAAAGGGGAATTGAAGCGGTTTCCCAAAAAACAGGAAAAAAGCCACAAAAAAGGTCAGGGTGATCATGGTCGGCCATTGGATGGTGAACTTGGCACAGGATTTGCGCTTTGGAACGCAAGAACCCGGGATCCTTTTTAGGTTTGTCGACCCGGGAACATCAAAATCACGACCGTATGATCAAGCGAAGCTTTCTTCTCTGGACCCTCGGGTCCCTCTTCATCCTTCTCCTGCCCCAATGCAGCAAGAAACTCTCTTACCAGTACGAGACCGAAGCCCTCGAGCAAGGAAAGCAAGGCACGGTGATGTTCAAGGTCTATTCCTACGGAGAGGATGTGGAGGAAGCGATCGAACGGGCCAAGATGGACGCGGTTCACGCGGTGTTGTTCAAGGGGATCCCGGGTAGCAATGTGGAGGATCCGCTCGTGGACAACCCGACCCAGGCCCAGGAAGAGCATTCAGCCTTCTTCAAGGAATTCTTTGGTGTGGAGTTGCTCGACAAACGGGTACGGGAAAAAGGCGGCCTGCGATACGGGAGCAAAAGCGCTGATTATCGTTTGTATGTGGAAAAGAGCAACGATGGTTCCATCGACCCGCAGGACCGGATCAAAGTGGACGGAGGCTATAAAGTCGGGGTCACGGTCTCCGTGAACCATAAGCGGTTGCGCGAACGACTCGAAAAGGAAGGCATCTCTTCCGAGTTCGGCCTCTGAGACCGATCATTCCCAGGCGAACAAAACAATTCCAGAGAACCTATGTGCGCTCGAAAAAAACTTATCATCACCGCCCTCCTTGCCATGATCATCGCACCCTTGGCAAGCTTGGCGCAAAAGAAGAAACAACCCACCATCATGGTCATGCCCGATGATGCGTGGTGCATTTCGCACGGCTACTATAAAACGAACAAGGACCCCAATTCCGGGGAAACAGAGAAGATCCCGGATTATGAAAAGGCCTTTGAAGAGAGCCACAACTTGGGCGCCGTGATAGATAAGATCGGAGAGTTGTTCGCCGACCGTGGATTTCCCCTGCGGGATATGGAGGAAAAGATGAAACAGGTCCAGCAGGACCGGCAAATGGATCAGGCGGAAGAAGGCGGGATCGGCACCAAGTCCACCCTCAAGGAACAGTTGTTAAAGACCGCAAAGGCGGATATCATCATCTATCTCACGTGGAAGGTGCTCGAAGAAGGGCCCTATAAGCAGATCGATTTCGTGATCACGGCAAAGGACCCCTATATGGCCACCACGATCGCTTCGGCGAGCGATGTGGGCCCCAAGAACAGCGGAAAGGCTCCCGTGCTTTTAAAGGAGGCGGTCCTGGAGCACGTGACCAACCTTCAATCGCAAATGCATGAATATTTCGACGACCTGAACGAGAATGGCCGAAAGATCCGGATGCGGGTCAAGGTCGCCAACGATGCGGGCGTGACTTTAAAGGAATACTGCAGCGACAAGGAGAAATTTCAGATCGGCCGGATGTTCGAGGACGCCGTCACTTTCAAAGCGGTGGATAAGGCCTACCGGTTGGAAGGTGGGGGGACCGAGAACAGGCTGACCTTCTCCATGATCCGCATCCCGATGTTCTACGAAAGGGAAAGCGCATTCGGCGAGGGAAAGAGCAAAGTCTCGATGAATGCCACGGATTTTGCGGAAAAGATCAAGTCCATGATGGCGGATAAATGTGAGAAACTCTCCAAAGAACAGTTGTCCATTACCGGGCTCGGACTGGGCGAAGCATCGATAACCATCACCCGATAGTCGTTTCTATGTACAAAACAGTGATCTCATTCC
>CAYVSK010000083.1:4077-5337 GCA_964453635.1 uncultured Weeksellaceae bacterium
AAATTTCAATGAACGGAACAGGCGGGTTTTGCAGTCCAAGCTCGACCGGATCACGACCAATTACGGAACGGGTGGGACCAACTTCGATCCCAACTTCGTGCTCGTGCCCGACGTCTATATCAACGGCTACGAGACCACTGGTGGAGCACCGAGCCGGACCCTCGCCAAATTGGAGGTGGTCTTGCAGGTGGCCAATGCCCAGGCCAAGACCAAGTTCTCATCCCTTGCCCTCAAGACCCGGGGTGTCGGTGAGAATAAAAACGAGGCTCTCCACGATGCCCTGTCCAAAATGGATACCCGGAACGATCGGCTGGAGAACTTCATAAAAGAGGCCAAGTCGGATATTCATAATTACTACGACGAGCATTGTGATGCCCTCCTGAAGAAGGCCATGACCCAGGCCGAAGCAGAACAATTCGAAGAGGCCTTCAGTTACCTCTACCGGATCCCTTCCGGGGCCGAATGTTACGACGAAGCCATGACCAAGGTCGAAGAGGTCTTCTCCAAATACCGAAAGGTCAAATGCACCAAGCTCCTTTCCACAGCGAGGGCAGCCCATAGCGCAGGAAATATGGACAAAGCGGCCCAATACCTGGCTTTGATCCCTACTGGCACCGATTGCCAAGAAAAGGCCAAAAAGCTCGCTGATAAAATGGAGGACGAAAGGATCATGAAGTATAAAGAAGAGACCGAGATCAGGAAGATCAAAGCCCGGGCCGCAAAAGAGATCGCCATTGCTTTTGCCAAGAACCAGCCCGATAAACAGGTGGACATTCGCTTCTTAAAAGGGGAATGAGCATGAAACGTGCTGCTTCAGGGGGAAAGGGCTTCATATTCCTGCCCCTGCTCGTGCTGAACATTCTTCTTTCCGCCCAGGCCCAGGACGATGGATCGGCCTTTGTCCCCCCCTATAACCGGATCGGCCTGACCCCCGTTCTATTAACGCCCGATTCGGTTCAAGCGAAACACCCGATCAAGGAAGCCTTTCGGGCGCTCGAGATCCCTTCCAAATTCGACAAGAACAAGATCCAGGGCTATAAGGTCCATGCCAGGCTCCCCGATACCGAAGCCCTCTCATCGATCTCGGATGCGGAGGAAGAAAAAGCGGAAAAGAAAAGCCGGAAGAAAAAAAAAGGCAACCGTTCGGGCCAGGAACAACTCCAGAATGCCGGGAACATCCTGCTGAATGAGGCCAAGCAGGAACTGGAAAACACGGTGACCACCCAACTCCAGAAAAATTTCAAGGCGCCCCTTTACGAC
>CAYVSK010000083.1:5347-5739 GCA_964453635.1 uncultured Weeksellaceae bacterium
AGGTGCTGGACTCCATTTACAGTGCGGATGCGGACGGAAGGTACGCGATGGACCGCTTGCTGAAGCGGGCCCGCTACAACCTTACCGATGCCCAGGTGAAGCGTCTCGAACAAACGGCCAAGGGTGTCGAGGGAAGCGCCCAGGATATGGAATGGGCCAACAAGGTTCTGACCTCAAATTATATCTACGGTTTTTACTTCCATGACATCAAGTCTATGGAAACGATCTACGACAACAAGGACACCCCGGAGGAAGAACGGGTATTCACCGGGTACAAGGCCATGGTCACTTCCTACCTTTTGCGGATCGACATGAACGACTCGGTCCGGACCGTTTTCTACAACAACTGCTGGGCCGGTGAGTCCGCCAGCGATGAGGAATTGATGGCGGCA
>CAYVSK010000083.1:5749-7607 GCA_964453635.1 uncultured Weeksellaceae bacterium
AAAGAAGGCCCGGAAAAAGATGGAATATCCCCTGGAAAAGACCGGGACCTATCATTTCAAAGCGGAGGCCAAAAAGGTCGCCAGTGAAGGGAAACGCATTAGCCAAAACCAGCTTTTGAAAGAATTGGTCCAAAATGCTTTTCAAAATGGGATCCGGGCCATTGAAAATGACGTTGCATCCTTCAAGGTCCGCAGTTCGGTCTTCAACTACAAAGGGTTCCCCTTTCCCCGGGCCTGGGCCAAACTCGGGACCAAAGAGGGAATGGAGCCCGATGACCGTTATTTCGTTTACGAATACGTGGCCGGTGAAGGAGACACCGTGGTCAAGAAGCGGAGGGGGGTCTTGCGGGCTTCCCATATCGTGAACAACGATAGCTTCAGCAGTGGAGGGACCGATCCCTCCCGTTTTGTGCAGACCGCCGGGTGGGGTTTGGGAAAGGGTATGCTGATCCAGCAGGAGCCGGATGTGGGCCTGGGGATCTCCCTTGGATGGTTGGGGCATGGCAGCGATGCCCAATACCTGAACGCCCAACTGGAAATGCGGATCAGTAAGGCACTCGGGCTTTCACCCGCTTGGTATCTCTACGGGGATGCCGGGATCAATACCGGTTCCGGGACGACCGGACAGGATGAGATCGAGGACCTAAAGGTCGTTCACGAGGACGGGGATTCCGCTACCTACGAGACGGATATCCAGGTGAACGGCTACGGCGCAGGGATCCGTAAGGAGTTCTATTTCATGCACCACTTTCAGTTCGCCCCCTACCTCGGTTTTCGGATGGAAAATTCCCGCTTCACCACGGATAGCCTGGATCAATACGTCAAGGATGAGATCGAGGGATATGGAAAGACCTGGACCATTGATGCCGGAGCAAGGGTGGGGATCAACCTCACCTACTGGCTGAAATTAACGGGATCGGTCGGGTTCTCTCCCCTCTCTTATGGGGCTGAGAACACCTTTTTCGGCAAAACCCCCAACCCGGAAACGGATGCGGAAGGAGCCCTCACGATCCCAGTTTTGCGGGAAAAGGAAGAAAACCCCTTTTATCAGGAAAGAAACGACCTCAAGTGGAGCCTGATGCTGCGGGCTACCTTTTAGCCAACCACTACTTCGTCCGTCTGTAAAAGGTTGATGCAGGGGGCACGGAGAAGGCGCAACAAGCACTACTTAAGAAGCCCGATACTCACACCGACCGTCAGGGTCACACCAGTATGGTCCAGTCCGGTCCAGGCGTTGTATTTGGAAAGGCCGGATTCATCGGAATAGCTGCTCGCCCGGAAGACCGGACCGCCATACACATCAAAAGCGAAATGCTTGGTGGCGATCGGAAGTTGGGCTCCGGC
Organism: uncultured Weeksellaceae bacterium; assembly: GCA_964453635.1. Lineage (GTDB taxonomy): Bacteria > Bacteroidota > Bacteroidia > Flavobacteriales_D > CAYVSK01 > CAYVSK01. Next base: position 7,094 of record CAYVSK010000083.1, read on the forward strand.
GACCAATCCGAATGAGAAGACATTGAGCTTCCGGTTCTTTTCTTCTTCAATCCCGGTATTTTTGGTCTTATTGCTGAGCTCGGAGAAAACATTGAGGTTCCGGTACGTGAAATGGGGGGCGTAGTAAAGGCCACTGGGCACATCTTCATGGGCATGATAATATTGCCGGGCCTGAAGGTCAAAACCAAAACCGGATACGCTCTTGACCTTATAGGTGGCATCGTTCGCTTCCGATTTCCGTCTCCCCATACTTTCCAGATACCATCCCCCCATGCCGTTCTCGGCGACAAAGGTGCCCATGGGCATAAAGCTCAACGTGAACCCATCACCGACCTCATGCTCGTATTCCACCTGAAAGGTACCTGCCGTAAGTCTGAGCGGATCCACCCGAATGGCGTGATCCATCGAATCCTGGGCCTGTCCTGGGGCCGGGAAAAAAAAAGCGATCAGGGCTGAAAAAGCAATGCCCCCGAAGAAGTCCTGAAATCCTGTGCGCCCCATAGTATCGTTTTTT
>CAYVSK010000083.1:7617-10708 GCA_964453635.1 uncultured Weeksellaceae bacterium
ACCAGCAGCAGGGATCATATTGGGTTCGCGGACAGCTCTGATTGGAATGAAGTTTGCAAAAGAAGACATCGCATGAACAAAATGCCACATTTGACGTGCCCGAGGAAGTTCTGAAAGTTTGTGCGGTCCATGGTATCGTTTTTTTAGTCCTCACCAAGGCGGTGGAACAGCTCATTTCACGGGTTTTTCAAAGGTCCTGTTCCGAAACGGGCCTCGCCCCATTTTTCCTATCCATTGGGGAGCAAGCCCCATCCTTTGGACCAAGGTATCATTTTGTGGAACGCAATTCAAATACCATACCAAAAAGAAGTGATCCTTTCTAAGGACTCTCCATTAAAAGGCTTTCCGGGCACCAGCTTGAGGAATCTCATCCTGCCGATCCTGATGATCTCGGATCTTTGGAAAGTTTTGATCCAAATACCGACATTTTACGGATTTGCTCATTAAAGGCATAAAAAATTTCTTCAGGCGCTGGTTCACCATGATGAACCCGCCGGTCTTCTTCGGGGCCGGCCTCTTCGTGCTGGCCCTGATCGTTTTCGGGGGGATCTGGACCGAAACGGCCAAAGTGGTCTTTGAGAACACCCTTGCCTTCATTACCCATTACTTCGGATGGTATTACATCCTGATCGTCTTTCTCTTTCTGGGTTTCGTGATCTGGCTTTACCTGAGCCCTTACGGGGGGATCCGTCTCGGCAAGGACGGATCGACCCCCGAGTTCAGCAAACCCGCCTGGTTCACGATGCTCTTTGCTGCTGGCATGGGCATGGGCCTGATATTTTACGGTGTGGCGGAACCCGTTCAACATTACAATGACCCCCCGACCTCAGCCCCCGAGACCCTGGACGCTCTCAAAGAGGCCATGCGCTTTTCCTTTCTCCACTGGGGCTTCCATCCCTGGGCCATCTACATCATCTTCGGGGCCTGCATCGCTTATTTTCACTTCCGGATCGGGCTACCCCTGGCTCCCCGTTCCCTGCTCTATCCCCTTTTTGGTGAACGGATCAGGGGACCGCTCGGCCACGTCACCGATGCCTTTTGTACGGTCGGCACCCTTTTGGGCGTGGCCACCTCCCTCGGTCTCGGGGCCATGCAGATCAACTCCTCCCTCAATTCCCTGCTGTCCACCCCCTACAACACCGAGACCCAGATCATCATCACCGTGGTGATCACGGCCATTGCGGTCACCTCCACCATTTCCGGCCTTGGAAGAGGCATCAAGTACCTGAGCATGACGAACCTGATCGTGATGGGGATCCTTATGCTCTTCGTCTTCTTTGCCGGCCCGACCCTTTACATCATCAAACTCTTTGTGACCTCCCTGGGCGATTACATCCACAAGTTCATTCCCACGAGCTTGTGGCTGGATCCCCGGATCGATTCCGATTGGCAGCAGAATTGGACGCTCTTCTACTGGGGATGGTGGATCTCCTGGTGCCCGTAGGGGTCTTCATCGCCCGCATATCCAAGGGACGGACCATTCGGGAGTTCGTTTTCTACGTTTTCCTGGTCCCCACGATCGTGACCTTTTTCTGGTTCTCGATCTTCGGGGGTACCGCTCTTTATCTCGATATTCAGGAATCCGCTGGCATTCACAGCATCGTGGAGGACAACCTGTCCATGTCACTCAACGCCTTACTGGATGAACTCCCCTTCCACACGGTCAGCAAATGGATCGGGCTCCTGCTCGTGGTCATCTTCTTCATCACCTCTTCCGATTCCGGGTCCTTGGTGGACGATATTGTAACATCGGGGGGCCATCCGGACCCACCGGTTCTTCAAAGGGCCTTTTGGGGGGTATCAGAAGGGGCAGCCGCTGCCGTCCTCCTGCTGGCCGGCGGCCTCAATGCCTTACAGACCGCCGCCATATCATCCGGCCTACCCCAAAGCCTCCTTTTGATCGGGGGGACCATCGCCCTGGTCCGGGCCCTACGTGTGGATTACCGCACGACCGGGGAACCGAAAAAAGAAGCCTTTCTGAAGAAGCGGAAGGAAAGCCGATTGCCTTTCCGGCGGAGGAAGTATTTCTGAGAAAGGAAGAGCATTGTTCCGTACCGCTTCTTCCCCTACCTTAGCAAAAAAGCCCCTTTCCATGCAGATCCAGCGCTTCCGGGAATACTGTTCAAGAAAGGAAGCCGTCACCGAAGAAATGCCCTTTGACGATGCCCACCTGGTCTTTAAGGTGGCCGGGAGGACCTTCGCCCTGACCGACGTCGACAACTTTTCCTTCGTGAACCTCAAATGCGAACCAGCGTGGGCCAAAGAACTCCGCGACCGATATGAAGGGATCCGGCCGGGCTACCACATGAACAAGCGACACTGGATCACCGTGGAGACCGGGGAAGCGATCGATGACGCCTTCTGGGAAGAGCTGATCGAGCACTCCTACAACCGGGTCCTTGACAAGATGCCCAAAAAATGGCGTCACACGATCCGGACCGCGGAACATGTCCGCTCGGTCCTGGAAGGTGAAGGAACGGGACACGACTGGTGGCACATCCATCGGGTAAGGAAACTGGCCCTGCATATCGCGGACAAAGAAGGCGGGGACCGTTATATCGTTGAATTGGCCGCCTTGCTCCACGACATCGCCGATTGGAAGTTTTACGGCGGGGACGAGCAAGCAGCCCCAAACGCTGCTGCTGAATGGCTGGGGTCTATCGGGCTTCCCGAAAAGGACATCCAGCATATCCGCTCGATCATTGAAGGGGTGACCTTCAAGGGCTCGGGGGTCCCGACCCCCATGGAGTCCCTGGAAGGAAAGATCGTACAGGATGCGGACCGGCTCGATGCCCTGGGCGCAATCGGGATCGGCCGGGCTTTCGCCTATGGTGGCTCAAAAGAAAGGCCCCTTCACGACCCTTTATATGAACCCCAAAACCACACTTCATTCGAGGCTTACAAAAAGAACGACGCCCCGACCATTGCGCACTTTTACGAAAAACTCCTCCTCTTGAAAGACCGTATGAACACGGAAACAGGCGCTGCAATCGCGAAAAAGCGGCATGCCTTCATGGAGGACTTCCTCCGGAAATTCTTCGAAGAATGGGAGGCGAGGTCTTCTTGAGCGCTTTTCCGATCGCTGCTGATC
>CAYVSK010000084.1:0-10659 GCA_964453635.1 uncultured Weeksellaceae bacterium
GTTACTCCCTTTATCCGCGCCTTCAAAATACACTCTGGTAAGATTTCTGTATTCCATGGCGTTCATGGGGAAATTCTCTACATTCCTTTGGATCAACCGGATATTCTCATCGTAAAAGAGGGGCATGAGCGCCGCATCCTTCATGGCCACGCTGTCAGCTTTGGCGAAAAGCCGCATTCTCTTCTTTTCATCTGTTTCACGCAAAGCCTTGTTGAACAAGCTGTCGAAATCCCCACTCTTATACCGCACTGAATTGATATAGGAATTGGCATTGGGATCCTCTGGCACGTGTTTACCATAAAGTAGGTTCAGAAAATTCTCCGGATCAGGGTAGTCCGCGACCCAACCAAAGCGGAAGAACTTGGATCGGCCGGTCTCCACCCGTTCAAGGTGTTGGGACCAAGGCATGACCTTTAGCTCAAGGTTGATGTTCAGGTTTTCCTCAAGCATCTTTTGGATGGCCTCGGCCACCTGTTCGTTCGTGTTCCCACCACTGTTCAACTGGAGGGTCAACTCCGGAAATCCTTCACCCCCGGGATAACCGGCCTTTTTCATATATTTTCTCGCTTTTTCCGGATCAAATTCATATCCATCCACCATATCGTGGGGATAGTCCTCAAAAGCCGGCGGCACGAGCCCGTGATTGGCCGGAATGCCCTCCCCCTGTAAGGTGAAGGTCGTGATCTTTTCCCGGTCAACAGCATAATTGAAAGCCTTTCGAAGAGCTTTGCTCGCGAATAGATCGCTTTGGTGCTGAAAACCATAATACTGAAGGGACAGAGAAGGGTTTGTTTGAACTTTGTAAGGAAGATTTTCCCGTTTTTTGGCATCCTCCAGTTTGCCGGCGATCTCCCCGATCATATCCACCGGCAACCGGTATATCATGTCCAGATTCTTTTGCTTGAACTGAAGCAGCTCAGTCTTTTTCTCCTTAATAAAGGTCACTTTAACAGCATCCAGGTAAGGGAGTTGATTGCCGTACTTGTCTTTAGCCCAATAGTCGGGATTCCTTTTCAGGATGGCCACCTCTCCCCTTTGAATGTCCTCTACACAGAAGGGACCAGTACCCACACACTTCGTCCGCATCTCTTTTCCGTATTCTTTCTCCGCCTCTTTCGGATAGACCCAGCAACCCGGGTGGGCCAATAATTTAATGAACCCGGAGAAAGGATACTTCAACTCGATCTTGAAGGTGTGGTCGTCGATTACCTTGAGTCCTTCCACACCTTTTTCCAGCGGCTTTCCCTCACGAGTAGATGCATGGTAGGCATTGGCCCCCTTTACCTTGTCCTTGAAAAGCCAGAAAAGCTGATTCCGGGGAGAGGCCTCGCACAATTTGGTGAAGCAATACTTGAAATCCTTCGCGGTGACCTCACGTCCTTCCCCGTTCTTAAAAACAGGGTCGTCGTGAAATTTCACCCCTTCCCGCAAGTGAAAGGTATATTCCGTGGCAGCTTCATTGACCTCCCAGTCCTTTGCGATCGCCGGGATCACTTTCAGATCGGACTGGTCGAACTTGACCAATCCCTCATAGATCTGGGAAGCGATCCGATGAGAAGTTACCTCGGTGATACTATGGGGGAACAAGTGCCGAAAATCCTGCACCTCATTAAAACGAAAAACGCCCCCATATTCTACAGGGCCTTTGGCCTCTCTTTTGTTCCCCTGCTGGTTATCTTTGCCTCCACCGCATCCACTAAGAAGGAAAGCTGCGAACAGAATGACGATCGATCTTTTCATAAGCCTTGATTGACCGAAAAAATACCTTAAGCTCTGCAAATATATAGAAATATAAGACCCTCACTAAAGGATCGGAACAGGGGCAATATAATTTTTCTCACGGAGGGGACAATAAAAGATCGGGGGCGGCGGGACACTGATCATTGTTATTTTACGTTCCATTTGGATACACCTTGCCTGCTTTCTCCGGATCCAGCTTTTTACTAAGATCCGACAGGGACCCCGTTCCAGATCCATGTCCGGAGCCTTTTTCCATAAACACACGCGCCCGTCCCTTTTTCTACTACCCTTGGTTTTCTGCCTCATAAATGGGAAACTTAACGGGCAAGACCTTAACAACGTACGAGAAAAGACCATCCAGGCACCCAGGGATACCATTCTTATCGACACGCTCAGTATCGTTCCGTCTTCTTTTGAGATACGTTTGAACGGAGAAATGGTGGACACCGCAGCCTATTTCCTCGAGCCCTTTAGTGGCCATTTTTATTGGGAAGGGTCATTCCCCTCGGATTCTCTTCAAATGCGATACCGCGTCTTCCCATTTTCCTTTACCGACCGGTACGCGAACAAAGACAGCGCTTTGTTAAAGAAAGGCAAGGATGCCAAGGGCTTGGACCCTTATACCTACAGGGCAGGACAAAAAAGACGCTCCTCAGGCGGGACTTTTTCGGACCTGAACAAAAAAGGGAGCATATCGAGAGGCATCACTGTTGGTAATACCCAGAACCTTACCGTTGACTCGGATCTGGACCTCGAAATGACAGGGGCTATATCGAAGGATATCGAGATCAACGCATCCGTCACAAACGACAACATCCCCCTCCAACCCGAAGGGAACACCCAACAGATCCAGGAATTCGACAAGGTCTTCATCGAGCTTAAAAAGGACCCGGCCAGTCTGATCGCAGGGGATTTCCGGATCGAAGAGGACCAGTCCCACTTTTTGAAATACCAGAAACGGGCACAGGGCGGGACTTTTTCGACCACCATCCCTGCCCAGAAAAACGGGGCCGATCCAGGAAAATGGCACTTACAGACAAGTGCTGCAGTATCGAAAGGAAAATTCGCCCGGAATATCATCCAGGGAATGGAAGGCAATCAAGGCCCGTACCGGTTGAAAGGGAACAACAACGAGTCCTTCATCATTGTCCTTGCCGGAACGGAACGGGTCTTTATCGATGGGGAAAGAATGGAACGAGGCCAGAACAACGATTATGTCATTGACTACAACGCGGCCGAGATCACCTTCACAGCAAACCAATTGATCACCAAGGACAAACGGATCAAGGTCGAGTTCCAGTACGCTCAAAAGGAATACACCCGCTCCCTCTTCCAGGGGTCTGCTTTATACGAGGCAAAGGAAGATAAGGCTTTTTTCAAGATCTATTCCGAACAAGATGCGAAGAACCAACCCCTCCAGGAAGACCTTACAGAAATGGATAAGCGGATACTCAGGGATGCCGGTGATGACCGAAGGAAAATGGTGGTTCCCAGTATAGAGAAAGACACATTCAGCAATGACCGGGTCATGTACCGCATGACCGACAGCCTGGGCTTCGATTCGGTCCTGGTCCATTCCACAGATCCCGATTCATCGCGATTCAGGGTAAAATTCACGGACGTGGGAAAGGGGAATGGTCACTACGTACAGAAGGGCTTCTCGGCAAATGGCAAGGTATACGAATGGGTGCCGCCCGATACCGCGAGTGGGACGCTGGTACCCAGGGGGCGTTTTCGGCCCGTTGAGACCCTTCCCCCACCCAATAGCCAGAGAATGGCCGTGGCAGGTGGAGAAAAGGCCCTGGGGGAACACACCTCGATATCAACGGAGTTCGCCATGAGCCAGTTCGATGAGAACACTTTTTCGAACCTGGACAGGGAGGACGACCTCGGATATGCAGGAACGGTAACGATCCGGGATGAACGATCCCTTTCCCCGGACAGGAAGGACCCCTGGAAACTCATCAGCGAAATGGGCATTGAGCACGTGAACAAGGACTTTAACGCCATCGAACGTTTCCGGGGAGTAGAATTCGACCGGAACTGGAACCTTTCCGAAGCCTCGGCGGATTCTTCACGCCAATTGGGGAACGCGACCTTAAAATTCAAAAAACGGAAAACAGGTCAGCTCGGCTATCGCCTCAGAACATTACACAGCGGATCGGGGCCCTTCGAGGGTGACCTCGACCAAGGGCTCAAACACGAACTGTTCTCAAAACTGACCATCAACAAGACAAGGATCGAATTCGACGGAAGCCTCCTGAACAAAAAGGGACGGTCGAGGTCCACCTTCCTTCGGCACAGATCCCGGATATCTCATCGGCTTCCCTGGTTCAGGGTGGGATACCGTGACGAACACGAAAAGAACACCTTCCGTTCACCCCTTCGCGATACCCTTCTACCCTCGAGCTATCAGTTCTATGAAGGGGAAGTTTTTGTTACCAACCCGGACACGAGCGACAACAACATCAAAGTCTTTTATGAGCGGCGTTTCGACAAGGGAGTCAGGGACCAGGCCCTCAAACGATCGAACGAATCCGACCGCTACGGCCTCGCCTATGGCCTGACAGCAGGGACCCACCAATTGAAAGGAAAGACCGAATTCCGAAGGCTTCGGGTCACAGATACGAACCTGACCTCAGAAGCGGACGACAAAAACCTGTTGAGCCGGGTCGACCACAGCGGGACCTTTCTGGACGGCGCTATCCGGATCGGGACCTTTTATGAGGTCGGTTCCGGAATGGAGAGAAAAAAGGAATTCATCTATTTAAAGGTCCAACCCGGGAAGGGTTCTTTTACATGGAACGACTATAACGACAACGGAGTGAAAGAGCTCAACGAGTTCGAAAAAGCCCGTTTTCAGGACGAAGCCAAGTACATTCGAACGTTCACACCCTCTGACGAGTTCGTTCGTACCTTTTCTACACAATTCAATCATTCCCTTCATCTGGACCCCACCAAGATCGATAAAGAAGGTGACCTCCCCGACCTTCTGACCCGCTTTTCCGATCGATTCACCTTCAAGATCGACCGAAAGACGAACAACGAACCCTTTTCGGATGCCCTGGACCCCTTTCGGGGGGAGGTACCGGACACTTCACTGGTATCGCAGGATCGCTCGCTGCGGAACACCTTTTTCTTTAACCGTTCCGATCCCACTTTCGGAGCCGATCATACCCATCGGCGGGTGATCACTCGTTCCCTTACTTCCAATGGTTTCACAGAACGGGAAAGTATTACCGACGAAGTGGATATTCGATGGAACATTACCAAGCCCTTTACTGTGGAGGCCACGATCAAGAGAAAGAAGAAGATAAGTCGTTCCGATTTCCTCGACGGACGAAATTTCAATATCTCCGTCAAAGAGGCGGAACCCAGATTTACTTATCAACCCACGACCAAGCTCCGGGGCTCCATCAAAGGAGGATATGTCGAGAAAAAGAACAAAAAGGAGTATGGAGGCCAGTCAGCAGAGATCCGAAAGATCGGTACACAATGGAAATACAACATCCGCTCAAGGGGTTCTTTTTCAGCAAAGCTGGACCTGATCAATATACGATACAGTGGGGAACCCGACAATCCGACCGCTTTTGAGATGCTGGAGAGCCTGCGGCCGGGACAGAACTTGACCTGGGAACTCCGCTTTCAGCGAAATATCTCTGAAAATCTCCAGCTGAACCTCAATTACAATGGGCGGAGCTCGGAGGACAGCCCGACCGTTCACAACGGAGGTGTGGAGGTCAGGGCTTTTTTCTGAAGGCCTTTAGAATTCCCAGGAAAACCCGACGGAAAACGCATTCAATTCCGGGGCTTTGTCCTTTTCGAACAAGGGAAAGAACCCGTATTCTCCGGTTATTGCGATATCCCTGTATCCGATCCGGACCAGGCCGTTCAATTGGAAGGGGTTCAGATTGAAATCGTCATTCACCTTGGTCTTTACGGTGCGACCTTGATCGGTCTCCAGCTTGCTCTTGAATTTGGAGTGGACCCGCCAGGTCCCCACGACGCCCACAGATAAGTGAAAATTGCGCTTCTGGAGCGAGCTGGTGTTCACTTCCAACAGAAAAGGCAACTTTAAATAAAGCGCCTTGAGTTTGTTCCGCTCGTATTGTACCGAATCCTTTCTTGCGATCGTCGTGTCCGAATTCGCTCTCATGACGAAACGTTCCTCCAGGGAATAATTGTTCACGCCCAAACCCAGGCCGGTAACGACCCCGAAGCTCCGCCCAAACAAGGGGAACCACTTTTCCCCGAAGTTAAAGGAATAACCAAAAGACCTTCCGTGATCGACCTCAAACCCTTCGTGACGCTTTGCCAGGTCGGGCGAATAGGCAGGGCTCAAGTATCCGTTCACGGTCAATTGGAACCCATTCCAATGGGTGAAATTGCGCAGTTCTTCGAGTTCTTCTTCAAGGGTATCCAATTCCTCCTTCTCATCATCCTCATCGATGATGAGGACCTGGACTTCACCCAAGGTCATCCGGGTCGTATCCACCGCATCCCCTTTATCTTTATTTTCCTCCTGGGCTTTCCCTGGAAAAGGGGCGAGGAAAAGACAGCTCAGAAGACATACCAAGAGCGTTCTCATATGGATCGCTTTTTTGGGCGTTTCTTTTCGACCTCGGGACGAACAGGGGATGCTCATCGTTACTGACTTTTCTTTTTCTCCACCAAGAGCGGCCCCAATTTAAACCGAAACCCTTTCAAAGGCCTCGCATTCGTTGACTTCCTCGATCGTCAGGCTGATCCGGATTCCAGAAAGGATCATCGCAAGACGGGCAAAGGGGGTGAAAAAGTTACAAGGATCGGGACCCTGGATCCGCGGATCCTATTCAAAGGCTGGTATGCCGGTTATATCATGGCCAGTGATCAGCAAGTGGATATCGTGGGTCCCTTCGTAGGTGATCACGGTTTCCAGGTTCATCATGTGCCGCATGATGGGGTATTCATTGGTAATCCCCATGCCACCATGGATCTGTCGGGCCTCTCGGGCGATATTAAGGGCCATTTCCACGTTGTTCCGTTTTCCCATGGAGATCTGAGCAGGAGTGGCCTCCCCTTTATCCCGGAGCGTTCCCAGGCGCCAGGCAAGCAATTGCCCTTTGGTGATCTCGGTGAGCATTTCAGCCAGTTTCTTTTGGGTCAGTTGAAAAGAAGCAATGGGCTTGTCGAATTGAACACGTTCCATGGCATAGCGACGAGCCGAGTCGTAACAGTCCATAGCAGCACCAACGGCCCCCCATGTGATACCATATCGGGCCGAATTCAGACAGCTCAAAGCTGCCCCGAGACCGCTTTTACCCGGCAGAATGTTCTCCTTGGGGACCTTGACGTCCTCAAAGACCAGTTCTCCGGTGGAAGAGGCGCGAAGGGACCACTTCCCCTCTGTCTTAGGAGCTGACAACCCTTCCATGTCGTGTTCCAGGATCAGACCATGGACCTCATCCTGCTCATCCTTGGCCCAAACCACCGCTATATCAGCGATCGGTGAATTGGATATCCACATCTTGGAACCGTTCAGGACCACATGATCCCCGGCATCCTTGAAACGGCTCACCATACCCCCCGGATCGGACCCGTGATCTGGTTCGGTCAGGCCGAAACAACCGATCAACTCCCCCTTAGCCAAAGCGGGTAAGTACTTTTTACGCTGTTCTTCAGACCCATACCGATAAATGGGATACATTACCAGGGAGCTTTGTACCGATGCCGTGGAACGGATCCCTGAATCACCCCGCTCGAGTTCCTGCATGATAAGCCCATAAGAGATCTGATCGAGGCCACTTCCTCCATACTCCTCCGGAATGTAAGGACCAAAGGCCCCGATATCAGCTAGTCCCGGGACCAGTTGAGCCGGAAATTCTGCCCGCTCGTAGTGGTCCTCGATGATCGGGGACAACTCACTTTTTACCCAGCTCCGGGTAGTGTCCCGGATGAGCTTTTGTTCATCACTAAGGAGGGCATCGATTTTGAAGTGATCCGGTGCCTGGAATTGGTCCTGGGCCATGGGAAAGGGTTTTTATGCGGACAAATTTAGCCCATTCGGGCGACATCGTTCCACGAAAAAGCGAAGAGGCGTCCAGCAGCTTCTCATCGCATCATTCCTCCACGGGCTCTTCCATTTTAAAGTCGGACATAAAGTTGGTGGTGTACTTGCCCGATATAAAACGTTTATCGTGCATCAATTGGCTATGGAAAGGGATGGTGGTCTTGACCCCTTCTATGATGTACTCATCAAGGGCCCGGCGCATCTTAGCGATCGCTTCATTGCGGGTCTGAGCGACCGTGATCAGTTTGGAAAGCATGGAGTCGTAATAGGGTGGGATCTTGTAACTGGCATAAACGTGGGTATCGATACGGACCCCATAGCCTCCCGGCTCGTGATAGACCTCAATAATACCTGGGGCCGGCTTGAAATCATTGAAAGGGTCCTCGGCGTTGATCCGACACTGAATGGCGTGAAGCTTCGGAAAATAATTCTTTCCGGATATCTCTATACCAGCAGCTATCTTGATCTGTTCCTTGATCAGGTCGAAGTCGATCACCTCTTCCGTGATCGTATGTTCCACCTGGATCCGGGTATTCATCTCCATGAAGTAGAAATTCCGGTCCTTATCGACCAGGAATTCCACGGTACCGACACCTTCGTAATTCACCGCTTCAGCAGCCTTGATAGCGGCTTCCCCCATCTTTTTGCGCAAGCTTCGCGTCATGAACGGAGAGGGAGTCTCCTCACAGAGCTTTTGATGCCGCCTTTGGATCGAACAATCCCGTTCTGAAAGGTGGACGACCCGGCCGTATTGATCACCTGCTACCTGGATCTCGATGTGGTGGGGCTCTTCGACGAACTTCTCCATGTACATGCCGGGATCGCCGAAGGATGAACCAGCCTCTTGCCGGGCAGACTCCCAAGCCTTTTCCAATTCCCCTTCCTCCCAGACCACGCGCATACCCTTTCCTCCACCACCAGCCGTAGCCTTCAGCATGATGGGGTAACCGATCTCAGCAGCATTCTTTTTGGCCTCATCGAGGTCTTTAAGTATTCCTTCTGAACCCGGAACGACCGGCACTCCCGCATTTTTCATCGTTTCCCTGGCACTGGCCTTATCCCCCATTGCCGCGATCATATCATGAGTGGCTCCGATGAATTTGATCCCGTTCTCTGCACAGATCTTGGAAAATTTCGCACTTTCTGACAAAAATCCGTATCCGGGATGAATGGCATCCGCATTGGTGATCTCGGCAGCCGCTATGATGTTGGGCATTTTCAGGTAGGATTCCTTACTCGAAGGCGGACCAACACAAACGGCTTCGTCCGCGAAGCGGACTGGAAGGCTTTCCGAATCCGCAGCGGAATAAACAGCGACCGTATTGATACCCATCTCTTTGCAGCTCCGGATCACCCGAAGGGCGATCTCACCACGGTTGGCTATGAGGATCTTGTTGAACATTTATAACTTTTTCTTGCGGCGGTGAAGGCACGTTTCTCTTTGCAACAGATCGGCGAACCGAGAGGCAGGCCCCGAAAAAGTCCCCGAATATGGCCATAGGGATCGCAAAACCCAGATCAGGACGGCTCGACAAGGAACAAGGGCTGATCGTACTCAACCGGGGAGGAATCATCCACCAATACCTTAACGATCTTTCCGGAGACCTCCGATTCGATCTCATTAAACAACTTCATGGCTTCGATCACACAGACGACATCCCCTTCCTTCACCGTATCACCAACATTCACATAGGGTGCCTTTTCAGGGGAGGGAGAACGGTAGAAAGTACCGATCATGGGGGTCTTTATGCTTACCAGATGCTCAGAATCCGTTTCTTCAGCTCCTTTGTCCTTTTCAGGTGCCTCTTTTCCGGTTTTTTCCTCTGCTTGCGGAGCCTGTTGTTGAGGCGGCTGTTGCTGGGGGGGCTGTTGGGGAGGCGCTTGCTGCTGTTGGGGCATGGGCATCTGTTGAGGCATGGGCATGGGGAACATGTGCATCGGCATCATTTGTTGTTGTTGCCCATCCTCTTTTTCAGCTTCCCCTTTTTTCTTCTTTTTGGCCGACCCATCCGAGCGAATGGTGATCTTAAAATCCTTTTGTTCGATCTCCACTTCGTTCACGCCGGAGCGGGAAACGAACTTGATCAGGTCGCGGATCTCGTTGATGTTCATTGGCTCATTGATTTGATATGTGCTGGAAATCGGGTCATGGATCGAAGGTAAATATAATCATGCACCATCATAAGCCCACTTAAAATATACGGCTCCCCAAGTAAAGCCACCTCCAAAAGCGGCCAGGATAATATTGTCATCCTTCTTCAGGCGGTCTTCCCATTCCCATAAACAGAGGGGAAGGGTACCGCAGGTCGTATTTCCGTAACGCTGGATATTGATCATGACCTTTTCCTTGTTAAGATTCATTCGATTCGCAGTGGCCTCTATAATGCGAAGATTGGCCTGGTGGGGGACCAACCAGCTGACATCCTCGGCACTGAGGCCGTTCCGTTTCATGATCTCCACGGAGATATCCGCCATTTTGGTGACCGCGAACTTAAAGACGGCCCGACCATCCTGATGGACCATATGCTTCCTCCCCTCAACAGTCTCATGGTTCGGGGGGGCCACGGAGCCTCCTGCGGGCATATAAAGCATGGATCTCCCGGACCCATCGGATTCCAGAACACTATCCATCAATCCCCTTTCCCCCGGGTCAGGTTCAAGGAGAATGGCCCCGGCCCCATCCCCAAAAAGAATACAATTGGCCCGATCGGTATAATCCACGATCGAGGACATTTTATCGGCACCGATCAGAAGGACCTTTTCATGTTTTCCGCTCTCAACGAACTGAGCCGCTGTAACCATCCCGTATAAAAAGCCCGAGCAAGCAGCCTCCATGTCGAACCCCCAGGCTTTGCTGGCCCCGAGTTTAT
>CAYVSK010000085.1:0-4714 GCA_964453635.1 uncultured Weeksellaceae bacterium
GTTTGATCGTGAGGTCGATCTCAAGGATGCTGTCACAGCCCGCATCGTTGGTCAGAGTGTCGTTGTAGACTCCGCTGCTGAAATAGGTCTCATCGTTACTGGGTACCGTGAATGAATCGCAGGCAGTGACCGTATCCCGGGTGAAGTCGGCCCCGGGCTTCAGGGTCAGTTCCCCGCCGTATGCCGTGCCGCAAATATTCTTTGCGTAGCCTCGCACGTAGTGGGTATCCGGTGAGAGGCCATCTGCTATTCCACTGAAAGTTCCGACCCCGAAGCTTACGGAATCCTTGTTGTCGTTGATCGTTGGGTTTGCCGTGCTGTCCCAGACGATCCCATTGCTTTGGACGGTCAGGTTGCTGTTAACGACGGTATCAGGGACGTTGTACCATCCCGTACCCTTTCTACAGGCGACATTGGTAATGCTATCCGTGGTCACAATGGGTTTTGAAGGACCAAAGGCCTCCGTTTCTTCCAGTTGGGAATTCTTAAAGGTCCCTGGGGAACAGTCAGCAGTTTGGTCACCCGACCCACTTGAACCGTCGAGCAAGGAATCGCTTGTTGCGATGAGCGTTCCTGAGGATCGGTAGAACAATTCATAGGAAGCACTATCGGAGCTTGATGCGTTCCAATTGTCCCCGTAGTCGTCATAAGTTTCAAAGATCAGACTATCACCGCAGGGGACACAGGTGTATAGGGTGTCCGTGGCCCCACTGTCCGCGTAGAAATTGCACCCCCTTGATAGGAGGGTGTTCCCGGTTTCCATATTGGAAAGTTTCCAGGAGATCTCTTCTGCAAAGGAGTTGGGGGGGGTGATCCGGACCCCGACCTCGACCGCACCGATCCTCACTTCCCTTTCCGGTCCATAGGCTGTTCCGTTCGTATTGGTCGCGTAGCCTCTGACGTAATAAGTGCCGGGAGAGAGCCCCGTTATATTTGCATAGAAAGTGCCCGTATCGGAGCCGGCCAAAATACTGCTGTCCGACGTGGTAGGCGAACCAGTGCTGTTCCAGACGAAGCCTTTTTCGGTAATGGAATCACAACCGGTTTTTGCGGTGGCACCGACCTCGAAACTGCTGCAAAAGATTCCTCCGATGCTGTCATCCACGACCTGTGGAAGGCCAGTACTATCCCCGTCCACTGTTAGTTCAATGGTAATGAGGCTGTCACAGCCGTTGTTCGCGAAAAGGGTGTCCTCATAGGTCCCGTCGGCATTATAGGTCTCATCGCCACTGGGGACGGTGTAGGAATCACAGGCATAAGGGCTAATGGTGTCCCGGATGGGGTCCGGTTCGTTCAGAACGACCGTGTCTTTTCTGGTACAATTATTGGCATCGGTGACGGTCACAATGTGTTGACCTGATGAAAGGCCTGAGGCGGTATCCCCATTGAGGCCGCTCGGGGACCAGGAAAAGGAAAGGGGAGATGTTCCGCCATTGACCCGTACCGAGGCTTGACCATCGGTACCATTTGCACAAGAAAGATCCTTTTTGGAGATGGCCGTTTCGATGGTCGGGACTTGAAGGATGCTGCCATGTCGGCCCACCGCTAAGGCTTCTGTTCCGTTGCCCGCCTGGATCTGATAAAGGGTGTTGGTGGCTACCTGCAGGGTCCTCCAGCTTCCTCCCTGTTCATTGGAACGGGGGACCCTTTTTGCGATCTTTCCCTGGCTCGAGGCCCAGACCGTGTCGAATCCATTGACCTGGACCCCATAGAAGTTGTTGTTGATAGAGGTGGAAACACTGTTCCATCCGTTGGATGTGCGATGAAGGATCAGGCCGTTGGTCCCGACGGCCCATCCATTGGTCTCACTTACCATCTGGATGTCGTAGAGTCGTTCCGTGGTCCCTGAACTTTTGCTGTTCCAGGTACTCCCTCCATCCGTGCTTTTCAAAATGGTACCGTTGTCACCGACGGCCCACCCAAGGGTATCACCCAGGAAATAAATGCTTTGGAGGTTCTCTGAAGTAGGGGTTGTTTGGGTGTTCCAGGTGCTCCCACCATCGGTGGTCTTTAAAATGGTGCCGTTCCAACCAACGGCCCAACCCATGCTGGCATCCCGGAAGTGAACGTCCTCGAGCCAAGTGCTGGTGGGGGATTGATCGATCCAGTTCAAACCCCCGTCCGTTGTATTGAATATCATTCCCGCTTCTCCGACGATCCATCCCTCAAGGCTGTCCAGGAAATGCACACCTTCAAAGCGTCTGGACGTGTCGGGTGAAACGTTATCCCAATTTCCTCCCCCGTTGGAGGTCTTGATGACCCGTCCACTGTCCCCGACAACGAACCCCTTGTTCCTGCTTACCATATGGAGGTCGTAAAGATGATCGGTATAGCCTGATATCTGGTTGTTCCAGGTCATGCCCCCGTCTTTCGTCCCAAGGATAGTGGCTCCTTCGCCTACACTCCATCCGGTATCGGGTTGGGTGAAATAAGTCGCATTGAGGTGATAAGCGGTCCCCGAGGTCCGGACGTTCCAGTTGGAACCACCATCCGCTGTCGTAAGGATCGTGCCGTTCTTTCCGACGACCCTTCCGCTATTTGTATCAGCAAAATGGACGCCCCGTAATCTTTCTGAAGTATTGCTGGTCTGAGCATTCCAGGAAGAACCACCATCGGTGGTGTGGAGGATGGTCCCGGCGAATCCGACCGCCCAGCCGGTATTGTTATCAATGAAGTGAACGCCTTTCAGGTGCTCCGAGGTTGAAGAGTTTTGGGTGGACCATGTGCTTCCTCCGTCGTTCGTGTATACGATCGTGCCGTTCCTTCCCACGGCCCAGCCGGTGTTTTCGTTCACAAAATGGATGTCGTAAAGGCTCTCGGATACACCGGAGTTTTGGTCGTTCCAAGTGTTTCCGCCATCCGTTGTGTATTGGATCTGACCACCGAATCCGGATGCCCAGCCAATGTTGGTGTTCACGAAATGGACGGCATACATTCCATTGATGATGGCCGTGTTCTGGGTTTCCCATGTAGTGCCTCCATTGGTGGTATGAAGAACGATTCCGAACCCGACCGCCCAGCCGGTGTCCTCAGCGGGAAAATGGATCCCATCGAGGTTGGTGTTCGTGTCGAGCGCTTGCTGGTTCCATGAGCTCCCGCCATCCTTGGTATGGAGTATCGTGCCATTTCCACCTGCTGCCCATCCGGTGTCCTGGTCCACAAAAGAGAGGTCCTCGATATCGTTCCCACTTGGGAGGGGATTCTGCCATTCCTCGCACTGAGCCTGAAGATCCGGTGTGGAAAAGGCAAGGATCAAAGCCCCTATAAGGGAGATCACGCCCCCCTTGATTCGACCGGCTTGGAAGGGTCTGTTGCTTGCCATGGGTTCAGGCGCTTTTTGTGGGTTTAGGGCCGCAAGTTGGTTGAGCTGGATCATTGGGTTGATCTTTGGATCTTTCTTGATGTCATTTTTTTTACGAATAAAGCGTTGCTTTTTGTTGCCTGAAATTATATTTTTCAGAAAAGGTGATGGATCCAGCATTTCCCGGGACTATGCGTTCAGGCCCAGGTTTATTTGACCATGAAAAAGAAATGGGCCTGCTCGATTCTTCTCCTACTCCATGGACATGTTCTTCAAGCGGATCTCGGATACCTTTTCGAGCTCCCCATTCTCCCATTTTTCATCCAGTTCAGGCAAGGGTGCATCATAAGAGGCCTTGAAGTTGTGATAGTCCTGGATCAGGACCCCGTCCACCCGCCGTCGGTCAAAGGCTTCACGAAAACGGACACCGCCTCCGTCCTGATGGTAGCGATAGGCCAGAAAATCCATGCGCCCATTGTCTTTTTTGAACCAGTAGGTGAAGGTGTCCTGGTGGTCTTTCCCACCGCCTTCTTTCTCGAAGTCGATCCGGACTCGGTGATAAGGCGTTCCCTGAACCGGATCGATGCCCTCGTAGCTTTTTATGACCGCTGGGTCCTGAAGCTTATAAGGAAGAAAGGCAAAATAGATCACGGAGTTCACGGAATGTTTGTACGCTTTTGATGCTTTTTTGGGGAGCGATACCGTCGAGTCGTTCATCCGCCTCTGAAAACCGTCGTTGGTCAGGATGTCGCGGATCCGGTTCCCGGCCGTATCCCGGAAGATCCGTTCGTATTGGAAGCGGTTCCGATTCGCCTTGTACACATAGCTTTTGTCCCGGAAATCGAACGTGATGGTATCCCGGTGAAGACCTTTCATCCCGTGAAAGGAGATGGCTTTTTCGACCACCTGTTCAGCTTTCCTGGACGTCTCTTTTTGTCTTTTCCTATCCGTTCCATCCTTGCAAGTGGTGAGCATCATAAGAAGGGAGCAGCAGTAAAGCAGAATGAGTCTCTTCTGGTGTCTCATTGATAGTTTTTTAAAGCGTATGGAAAAGGGGGCATCCGGAGGCCAAAGGTCAAAAAAAGAAAGGTCCGCTTGTCGCCCTTTTTCCAACGATCCCATGGGAGAACATTTAGATTTGTTGTTTGCTGTAGCCATGATAGGAGATTTTGCATCATTCCCAGCACGCATTGTTCCGCTACCTTCCCGGCTTTTGACCCTTTGTGTTGGTCTTTTCTTCATGAGCGCCTGTGGCTCCAAAGGAAAGGATGAGCCCGATTCCGGGCAAACGGGTGAAAAAGGCCAGGCCATGGCGGTTGATGTGGTGGTGCTCGAGCCCAGGGAAATGGAACGGGAATTGGAGGTGAGCGGGAGTGTCCGGCCCAACGAGCAAGTATCCCTGAGGTCGCAGGT
>CAYVSK010000085.1:4724-10002 GCA_964453635.1 uncultured Weeksellaceae bacterium
GGCTCAACTAAAACTGGCCCGCAAACAATTGGAACGGAAGGAGCAACTGCTCGCCTCCGGTGGGATCAGCCACGAGGAAGTGGACAAGGCCCGGAAACAGGTGGCCACACTCGAAGCGGACATTCAGGAAGCGGAGGTCTATATCGACAATGCCTCCATTGAAGCCCCCTTTTCCGGTCGGGTGGGTCTCCGTGAGGTGAGCCCCGGCCAGATGCTTATGGAAGGCGACCCCATTGCCGAGCTGGTCAAGGCGGATCCCCTGAAGCTGGCGTTCCAGGTTCCGGGCGAATACGCGACCATGATCGAAAAGGGCCAGGAGCTTTCCTTTACCCAGGAAAAGCGCCGGGACACCCTTACGGCCCGCGTTTATGCTATGGACCCGGCTGTGGATGAATCAAGCCGTTCCCTGCAAGTCCGGGCCCTTGTCGAGACCTCGCATGAAAAGATCACCCCCGGCACCTTTGTGGATGCAACTTTGCGCCTAAACAAGGTCGATCGTGCCTTGATGGTCCCCAGTGAAGCGATCGTGCGGTCGTTGAGCGCAAAAAAGGTCTGGGTCATAAACCAGGGTGAGGCGCGACCTGTGGAAGTGGAGACCGGCTTCACCCGGCGGAATACCGTTCAGCTGAGGAAAGGGGTAGCCCCCCACGACACCGTTCTCATTACCGGTCTTCTGCAGGCCAGGCCCGGGATGAAAGTGAAGCCCCGAAAGGTGATCGATATCGGGACTTTGGAAGAGAACTGAACACCGATCCCCGGATGAACCTTTCTTCCCTGAGCATACAACGCCCCGTTCTGACCTCCGTATTCGGGATCGTGATCCTGCTTTTCGGGGTCATCGGGTACTATTATCTCGGGGTCCGGGAATATCCTTCCGTGGATCCCCCGGTCGTCACGGTCCGGACGGATTATCCCGGGGCGAGTGCCGATATCATCGAGTCTCAGATCACGGAACCCCTGGAAGAGAACATCAATGCCGTCCCCGGGATCAAGACGCTCAGTTCCACCAGTAGTGACGGGCGGAGTTCCATCAAGGTGGAGTTTGAGCTCGGCAAGGACATGGACAATGCCGCCAACGATGTGCGGGACAAGGTTTCCCGTGCCAGGAGTGACCTGCCGCCCGATGCCGATCCCCCGGTCGTGGAAAAATCTGATGCGGACGCAGAGACCATTTTCGCCATCACCATCAAGAGTGATGAACGGGATCTGCTGGAGCTCACCGATATCGGTATAAGAACCTTTGAGGAACGTCTGCAGACCGTTGAAGGGGTGAGCCGTATCTACTTGTGGGGTGAGAAACGCTTTTCCATGCGTTTGACGCTCGATCCCTCGAAAATGGCCGCCCATGACCTGACCCCTCTGGATGTGGAAAAAGCGCTCCGGGATCAGAACGTCGAGATCCCTTCCGGTCGCGTCCAGGGTTACCGAACGGAGCTTTCCATCCGGACTTTTGGGCGATTGGGAACAGAAAAGGAGTTCAACAATATGATCATCGAGGAGCGGGGGGATCGGCTCATCCGTTTAAAGGATGTGGGGGAAGCCCGCTTGGCACCCCAGAACCGAAAGACCCTCTTGCGCGGAGATGGGGTCGTTCCCATGATCGGGGTAGCCGTTCAGCCCCAGCCCGGGGCCAATTACATCCAGATCGTGGACGAGCTCCGGGACCGGGTGGAACGGATCAAAAAGGACCTGCCCAACGACCTTCGGCTCGGGGTCGCACTCGATAAGACCCGGAGCATCCGGGATGCCATCAGCGAGGTGAAGACCACCATTTTCATCGCCTTCGGCCTCGTGGTGCTCGTGATCTTCTTTTTCCTGCGCAATTGGCGGACTACGCTCATCCCAGTCCTCGCGATCCCCATTTGCCTGATCGGTTCCTTTTTCGTTATGTACGTGGCCGGTTTCTCGATCAACCTCCTGACCCTGCTCGGGATCGTCCTTGCGACCGGTCTCGTCGTGGACGATGCGATCGTGATGATGGAGAACATCTACTACCGGGTCGAAAAGGGACAGCACCCGGTACAGGCTGCATTCAAAGGGTCCCGGGAGGTCTTTTTTGCCATTGTTTCCACCACCATTACTTTGATCAGCGTCTTTCTCCCCATCATTTTCATGCAGGGCTTGACCGGCCGCCTATTCCGTGAGTTCGGCGTGGTCGTGGCCGGAGCGGTGCTCATTTCCTCCTTCGTGTCCCTTTCCCTGACGCCCATGATGAGTGCGCGGATCCTGAAAAAGGAACGGGTACCCTGGGGGCTCTTTTACTGGATCGAACGGGGGATCGAAAGAATGACCCGGGCCTACCGCTCTTCCCTGGAACAGTTGATGTATAGACGATGGGTCGCCTTTCCCGTCATCCTTCTGGCCATTGGGATGATCTGGGGGATCGGACGGAGCCTTCCTTCTGAGTTGGCTCCGATCGAGGATAAAAGTCGATTGCGCATGTTCGTGACCGCCCCCGAGGGTGTATCATTTGACCTGATGGACAGCTATATGAAGGACATTTTGACCCTGGCCGACACAATGCCGGAAAAAAAGAACGTACTGGCCGTGACCTCTCCCGGCTTCGGTTCGAGCGTTTCCATCAATTCGGGCTTCGTGCGGATCACCCTGGTGCCCCCCGAAAAACGGGAAAAGAGCCAAATGGAGCTCGCCGATGAACTGAACAAGAAAGTCCGCAAAATGAATTTCGCCAGGGGGGTTGTGATCCAGGAACAGACCATCGAGTCGGGTAGTGGGGGATTGGGGGGCTTGCCTGTCCAGTTCGTGATACAGGCCCCGACCCTGGAGAAGCTCAAGGAAGTGTTGCCTGAATTCATGGCCAGGGCTGAGGACCACGAGGCCTTTGAGGTGGTCCAAAAGGACCTCAAGTTCACCAAACCCGAACTGCAGGTGCGCATAGACCGGAACAAGGCCCGGGAAATGGGGGTTTCCGTTCGGGATATCGCCCGGACCCTGCAGCTCTATTACAGCGGTCAGCGCTTTGGGTATTTCATCATGGAGGGGAAACAGTACTACGTGATCGGAGAGGCTGCGCGTGAGGACCGGGACGAACCGGCGGATATCACCAGGGCCATGGTGCGCAACCAAGATGGTGAGTTGGTGCGTCTTGAAAGCTTGGTCCGAACCACGGAAAAAAGCACGCCCCCGCAACTTTATCGCTATAACCGTTACGTTTCAGCCACGGTTTCGGCCAACCCGGCTCAGGGAAGGACCATCGGGGAAGGGATATCCGCCATGCGGGACATCGCAGATGATGTGCTCGATTCGTCCTTCAATACGGACCTGTCGGGCGCCTCCAAGGATTTCGCTGAAAGCTCCTCGAGTCTCTTCTATGCCTTCCTCCTGGCCCTGGTCCTGGTCTATCTCGCCCTTTCCGGTCAGTTCGAGAGCTTTCGCGATCCCCTGACCGTTATGTTCACCGTGCCCCTTGCTCTGGGCGGGGCTTTGTTGGCCTTGTGGCTCTTCGGTCACACCCTGAACATTTTCAGCCAGATCGGCATGATCGTGTTGATCGGGATCGTAACGAAGAACGGGATCCTGATCGTGGAATTCGCCAATCAGCTCCGGGAAAAGGGTTATGGGGTCCTGGAAGCTGCTGTAGAGGCTGGGAACCGGCGATTCCGTCCCATTCTGATGACGAACCTGGCCACTGTGCTCGGGGCCCTGCCGATTGCTTTGGCGCTGGGAGCCTCCTCCAGCAGCCGCATTCCGATGGGGATCGCGATCATCGGCGGACTCCTCTTTGCGCTCATCCTGACCCTTTACGTGATCCCGCTCCTTTATACCTACATTACCAGTAAAACCCGCGAACGCTATGTGGAAGAGACCAGTGATTAAGACCCTTTTCGGGGTGTTGCTCCTGTCGTTCTCTGGCGGGGTGGAGGGGCAGATGTCCCTCAGCGAGGTCGTTGACAAGGCCCTGGAGGAGAATTACGAGGTGCGGCTTTCCAAGCTCGATGAAAAGCAAGCCCGGAACAGGAACACTTTCGGAAATGCCGGTTTTATGCCCAGTGTGACCCTCCAGGGAAGGGCGAGCTCCGGTTGGACCAATACCCGCCAGGTCTTTTTCAATGCGGAGAACCAGGAACGAAAGGGGGCACGCAGCAATTCACAGAGTGCCGGTCTGATGGTGAACTGGACCATTTTCGACGGCTTCGCGATGTTCGCCCGGAAGGAGCGCCTGGAGCATTTGGTGGAGCTCGGGGAGGCCGATACGCGCTACTACGTGAGCCAGACCGTCGCCGACCTGGCCACGGTCTATTATCAGCTTCAGCAGGAGAAAAAGCGCCTGGAACTGTTGCGCTCGACCCTGACCCTGAGCGATGAGCGCCTTGCCCTGGAAAAGGAACGCCTCGAACTCGGTTCCGGCTCCGAGCTCCGGGTGCAGCAAGCCCGCATGGACCGGGACACCGACAGCTCCCTGGTCTTGCAGCAAAAAGCCCGTTTGCGGGAATTGCGTATACGCCTTTCAGAACTCATGGGTTTGGAACCGGACCAGCGGATCGAGCCGGGCGACCCCATGAAGCTCCGTGAGCCTTTAAAGATCAGTAAGCTGCGGGATTCCACCCTGAAAAAGAACGCGCGGATCTCGAGAGCCCAGATCCAGGAAATGGTGGAACGGACCGAACGCGACATCGTAGAGGGTGAACAGTGGCCGGAGGTCTCCCTCTTCGGGTCGTACAATTACGACCGCTCCACCAGCAATGTCGGTTTTTTCCGGGCCAACCGGGAATTCGGCCCCACCCTGGGAGTGCGCGTCCGCTTCGATCTGTACGATGGCGGAAAGAAGCGGACCGAACGGCAGAACGCCGCCCTCGATATAGAGAAGCAAAAAGTGGCCCGAGAACAGCTCGAACAGGAGGTTGAAGCCGCCCTCCTTAAGACCCACGAACGCTATCGCCTTGCCCTGGAACGCGTCGATCTTGCCGAGGACCGGGTCCGCAATGCCGAAGGCCTCATGGAGAAGGCCAAAAAGCGTTTCGAGGAGGGCATGATCGATCACATTGAGTATCGCGAGATCCAGCTCAAAGTCCTGGAAGCTGAGAACGCGCTGCTCCGCACCCGCTTCGAGGCCAAGCAGAACGAGATCGCGCTATTGCGACTGAGTGGGGGATTGGTTGAGCGGGTTATGGATGGGGGATGAGATACTCAGTACTGAGTATTGAGATGGGTGGATCGGGTAGGGGAGTGGTGTTTGGCTGGACCTTTGCTGAAGAAATATATATTTTTCACTGTGATTTCATTGTGAAAAATATATATTTCTTTGTTTAAGGCAGAT
>CAYVSK010000086.1:0-9853 GCA_964453635.1 uncultured Weeksellaceae bacterium
GGGGGCGCAACTTCGTCCAGACCATGCTCAAACTCGCCCGCGAAAGGGATGAGGTGCGCGTGGTGGACAACGAGGTACTGACCCCCACCTCCACCAAAGCGCTCGCTCATCAGATCGTCAAGGCGAGCCGCACGGAAGCTTACGGCATATGCCACGCCACGGCCGAAGGAAGCTGTTCCTGGTACGATTTCGCCGCTGCCATTTTTGAGATCGCCGGCCTGGACGTGAATCTGAACGTGGCTTCACCGGAGGAGTTTCCGGTCAAGGTTCCGCGGCCGAACTATTCCGTCCTCGAGAACAAGTTCCTCAAGGACCACGGCATGAATGTGCTGGGCCACTGGCGGGAAGGCCTGGAAGCCTATCTCATGGAAACGGAACTGGCGGGCCAGTAAGCCTCCTCAGTCCTCCAATTCCATAATGGAACTGCGGCAGGCCTCGAGGAAGGCCCGTGCCCTTTTTCGGTCATTGCCCTCGGCATAGGTACGAAGAACCGGTTCGGTCCCGGAAGGACGGATCATGACCCATTCCTCTTCATTGAAGAAGAACTTGTAACCGTCCATATCCTCGACCCGCTGCACTTCGAATTCACCGAAGTGGCTGAAACCCCCTTTCTCGCACTTTTCCATGACCCTTTGCTTGAGGGGCTCGTTCAGATGGAGGTCCACCCGTTCGAAATAAAAGGGACCGACAATATCCTGGACCTCTTCGATCAGACTACGTAGCGGTTTCCCCGTCTTGAGCATATACTCCCAGATCATGAAACCGACCCAAAGGCCATCCCGTTCAGGAATGTGGCCCTTGATAGCGATCCCGCCGGATTCCTCTCCACCAAGAAGCACATCCTCCTCAAGCATGATCTCGCAAATGTGCTTGAAGCCGATCTTTACCTGCTGGTGTTCGATCCCGTAATGTTCACAGAGGCGCCGGATCCTAACGGAAGTGGAAAAGGCGGTCACCACTTTGCCCTTCATTCCCTTGTGTTTGACCAGATAATGAACGGCAAGCAGGATAAGGTTGTTCGAATCCACGAAACGTCCCTGTCCATCATACATGCCGAGGCGATCCCCATCGCCGTCCGTCGCCAGACCGCTGTCGATCTCTTTCTCCTCCCGGATCATCGTGGAGAATTGGCGCAGGTTGCGATGGATCGGTTCGGGAGGGATGCCCTTGAAGGAAGGGTTCTGGTAACAGTGATTGCAATAGGCATCGGGCAAAAGCCGTTTGACCACATTCTGCCCAGCTCCGTACATCCCGTTGTAGGCAAGCACAAGATCGGATTTCACAAGACTGTCGATATCAAACTCCTCCTTGAGCCGCTCAATATAGAGGGTCTCGAGGTCCACGACCTCGAGATCACCCCCGCTCCCGATCCCATTGGGGGTCACGTCAACGAGGTCCATGCCGTGCTCGTCGGGGATCCTTTTGGCCACGCGATCGACCTTTTCGGGAAGCAACGGCCCTCCATAATGTCCCCTTAGCTTGTACCCGTGATACTCTGGCGGGTTGTGGCTCGCTGTAAGAATGATGCCCATATGGGCTCCATAATGGAGGGTACCATAGGACACCATGGGCGTCGATGCGAAATTGCGCGCCTTCAGGACGCCGATATCATGGTCCAGAAGCACACGAGCCACCGTGTTCACGAACAATTCCCCGCCAAATCGGCAATCGTGACCCAGGACCACGCGCAGGTCCTGCCCTGGGAATTCATCCTTCAACCAACGGGCAACGCCGACCGTGACACGAGCCACGTTGTCCACTGTGTAATCCTTGGCGATAACCGCCCGCCATCCGTCCGTTCCAAATTTGATGCTGTTCATTGCTTCATTCTGTTTAGTGCCCATTTCACAACTCAGTATTGCGGATTGAGTTCTGGGTGCTGAGTATGGACCCCGTCATTCTCTAAGATTTGGGGTTTGAACAATTGAAAATTGTTCATTCTTTGAAGTTTGGAGATCGTAATTTGAAAATTTTCCTGAATATGCCTTTTTCAGCGAAACCCAATTGCTCGCCCGATTTGGGCGGCTTAAATATAGGGACCTTGATGGGAACAAAGGCAAGCTAACGGTAGATTCCTTGTTCATCGAGCCAACGCTGGTATTTTTCGGCATTGATCCGATGTTGCCGACCAGTGCGGGCAAAGTTGTGATAGCCACTTGTATCGGGTTTGGCACACATGAACAGGTAATCATGGGTATCGGGCTCCAGGACAGCTTCTATGGAAGAGATCTCGGGCACATTGATCGGCCCCGGCGGTAATCCCTTGTGTTCATAAGTATTGTAGGGGGAATCCACCTCCTTGTCCTTGTTATGGACCCGTTCGATCGAGGGGTCCCCGATGGCATAGACCAGGGTGGGATCGGATTGAAGTTTCATACCCCGTTCCAAACGATTCAGGAACAAGCCGGCCACGATGGGCCGTTCATCCGGGTGTTTTTCCTGCTCCGCCTGAACGATCGAAGCGAGGATCGAGACCTGCACCGGGGTCAATCCAAGCTCCTCTGCTTTCCGCCTGCGCTCCTCATTCCAAAACCGCTCCCATTCTTTGACCATCCGCCGAAAGACCGCTTTCGCCGAACTATTCCAGTAAAGTTCGTAGGTATTGGGGATGAAGAGCACAAGAGCGGTCTCTTTATCCACGCCATACTGTTTCAAATATTCGGGATCGTTCAGAAGAGCAAGGAAAGCCGCCGAGTCGCACTCGAGACGACCACATATCCGACCCGCCAGGCCGGATTTTTTCCGTACACCATGGAATGAGACTTGAACGGGATCCTGTTTACCCGAACGCAGCAGATCGACCAGTTCATTGCTGGACATGCTGTCCTTTAACGCGTATCGACCGGGCTTCACGAGGTCAGGATACCCTTTTTGATCCGCCACCCAATCAAACCAATCCCTATGCCGAAGGATCCCGCGCTCCTCAAGGGTGTCCTTTACCGTTTCATAGGTCGCTCCCGTGGGGATATGAATGTGAGCCGTTTTGCTTTCCAGGAAAACGTTGGGGAAAAAGATCCGCTTGTAGTAGCGATACCCGAAGTAAAGCCCGATCAGGAGGGCCGCCAACACAACGTATACCCCGATCTGCAAAGGTTTGTATCGATCTCGCCGCCCCTTTTTCATTTGGATCCGTCCCACTGATATACAACGACCTTTAGCAGATACCCTTCAATTCTGCCTTATGGCCTCTGGTATTCTCCTTTTTCGTAGCATCCAACTACCCCCCTTTCATTCCTGCGCAAGAATCCCTTCCGTATCGCGGGCATACAATTCCGCGTAACTCATGACCCAGTTCTCTCCGACCTTCCGCTTCAACAAGCTCCGGTCAATATCCTGAATAGACTTGATACCGGCACTCTCCAGCATTTCAATAAAAGATTCGATGGTCTCGGCATGGTAATTGGCCACCCGCTCTTTTTTGTCATCCACGACCAAGCCCCGCTGACGCCCGTCGGGCAATGCCCGGAATTGCAGCGAAGGGCCTGGATACAACCAAGGGCGAACATCATCCCGCGAGCGCTGTTGCAAATGTCCGCCCCCAGGGCCATGGCACGGATCATGTCGAAACCGGTGATGATCTTGCCCGCTCCGATCAAGCGAATATCGTCCCTTAGCCCATAATGGACGAGGGTGTCATTCACAAAGGCCATGGCGTTGTGAAAGGGCATCCCGATGTGATCGGAGAATTCGAGCGGAGCGGCCCCGGTCCCCCCTTCAGTACCGTCAACAGTAATAAAATCCGGCCGTACCCCCGTATCCTTCATAGCCTCACAAACATCCATGAACTCTTTTTTGGTAGCCGGGCAAAGCTTGAAACCGACCGGTTTCCCCCCGGACAATTCCCGCAATTCGCCAATAAAACGCAGCAAACCGGGCGCATCACTGAAAGCACTATGCCAGGGCGGCGACATGATCCTGGTATGGGGCTCGACCCTTCGGATCCTTGCGATCTCGGGCGTGTTCTTTTCTTTCGGGAGGATCCCGCCGTGGCCGGGTTTGGCCCCTTGCGAGATCTTGATCTCGATCATCCGGACCTGGGGCCTTTTGGCCTCCTCCTGAAAAAGTTCCGGATTGAAGTTCCCTTCCTTGTCGCGACACCCGAAATAACCCGTACCGATCTGCCAGACCAGGTCCGCTCCCCCTTCCAAATGATAAGGCGAGATGCCCCCTTCCCCCGTATTGTGGGCAAACCCTTCCTGAGCGGCACCCTTGCTCAGCGCAAGAATGGCATTCCGACCCAGGGCCCCGTAACTCATGGCCGAAATGTTGAGGATGCTCGCCGAATAGGGCTGGCTGCATTGTGCACCACCCACGCTCACACGGGGTTCCCGGTCCTCAAAGGAAACCGGGTACATGGAGTGTTCGAGCCATTCATAAGCAAGCTCGTGAGCGTCCAGTTTGCTCCCGAAGGGAACGGTATCCAATTCTTTCTTCGCCCGTTGATAAACGATCGACCGGTGGGTCCGGTTGAAAGGGCGGCCGTCAATATCCGATTCGATGAAGTACTGATAGATCTCGGGCCGAATGTTCTCGAAGAGATAGCGAAAACGACCGATCAGGGGAAAATTACGGACAATGGTGTGCCGTTTTGTGAACATGTCGGCGATCCCCATCAAAAAAAGCGGACCGATGACCAGAAACGCCCACCACCAAAGGGGAGAAACAAAAAGGGCGAGACCAACGAAGAGCAGGATCAGAACAGCACTGATCGACAAAAATTTTCGGATCATTGCATTGCGCTTTTAGAAGACGGGATCAACTGCATGAAGAATTGATCCTCCCATTCGTGTTCGCTCCCTTTCCGGAGCCACTCCTTCTTTGTACCGGTCACCCGGAATCCCTTTTGTTCAAAGAGCCGTTGACTTTTCGGATTGGAGGGGAGCACGTTACAGAACAACTGGTGAAGCCCCAATGTTGAAAATGCGTAAGCGATCAGCACATCCAACGCCTCCGAGGCGTGGCCCATGCCGCGGTCCTTTAGGTCCGCGATCAGGATCCCGACACCGGCCCGCCGGTTGTCGGGATCGTAATCGAAAAGGTCCACCGAACCCACCTGACGCCCATCCTCCAGCAAGCAGATGATGAGCCGGAGTTGTTTATTGGTGTAAATGTCATGCGTGGAACGGACGTAGCGTTGGATCATATCGCGGGATACGGGACTGGTGATCTCGCTGACCCGCCAGTTGTCGGGATCGTTCTCCCACCGGTACAAAAGGTCGATGTCCTCAGGCTCAGGAGCCCGCAAGTAAATATTTTCACCTCGAAGGTTCATGTTTTGCTCGTTCGGGCCAAACGGCCGATCCTTTGGTGCACATCTGCGAGGGTATAGTGAGGGAGCCGGAACTCTGGGTGCATTTCCCGGTCGTTGAAAAGGGCATAATGGCGATAGCCCCCGATCAGGCCCGCCTCGTCGAGCTGATCGAGCAGGTCGAAGACCAATGCTACTGCTTTGTCATCGATGCCCCCCCATTCCCTGAAAAAATGCTTGACCGGTGTCAAGCAGGTAACACCCGCTTTCTCATCGAGGGCCGGTGCTTCCGTAAAAACACGTTCCAGTAAGGCAAGGGGATCCTGCGGATCGCTGCTCCGCTGGCCTTGGATTTCCACGGTAAGTGTTGGAATTGGTCTTTGGAAGACAGCTTTTCGAATAAGCCCGGCATCGGTCCCGACCGAACGCTCTTTGGCACTGAGGGAAAAGTAACGCCCCCCAAAAGCGATGGCGATATGGGGCGGGATCTTGTTGGCATGGAGCAAAAGAAGGGCGAAGCACTCAGAAAGCGCATCGCCATCGAGGGGCCGGACGGGCCCGACCCTGTAGACCCTTTCAGACATGAGTCCAGCCACTAAAGACCGCTTCTGCCGGTCCGTTCAACCATATATCATCGAAGCCCCCGTTCTTTTCCTCAAAAGAGACCGAAAGCTCACCGCCCCGGGTGCTCACCCGACACGACCCGTTCACCTCTTCATCCAAAGATGCCGCACTAAGAGCGGCAGCTGTCACCCCTGTGCCACAGGAAAAGGTCTCCCCTTCCACACCCCGTTCGTAGGTCCGCATCCGGATCCCTTCCGGGCGCCACTGAACGAAGTTCACGTTGGTGCCCGCTTCCCGGTAAGGCTCGCTGTAGCGGATCGCACGCCCTTCCCGCTCCACATCGACCGCATCCACATCTTCTACGTAGCGAATGAAATGGGGCGAGCCCGTATCGATGAAAAAGTGATCATCCCCGCGCTCCACATATGGGACCGACCCCATGCTCAAACGCACCATATCATCCTCAAAGAGCGCTTCATGGACCCCATCGATCGCCCGGAATCGGCACTGCTTCCCGCATATGCCATGCGTTACGGCAAAAGCGACCGCACAGCGGCTCCCATTGCCACAGAAACTTTGCGAACCGTCCACGTTGTAGTGATCCATTCGGAAATCCAGTTCAGGGTCCCGCCTCAAGAGGATCAGACCATCCGCCCCGATCCCGAAGCGACGGTGGCACAGATCCGGTGCGTTAGCCGCACCGATACCCCGATACCGGTCATCCATATCGTTCAGCAGCACAAAATCGTTGCCGGTCCCCTGATATTTGTGAAAATCTATCCGCATCCAGATCCTTTGGCCCGAAGCAAAATTACGGTTTTAACAAGCTTTAACGCCGTTGGTGAACCAAAGCAAGCATTTTGGCGTTGATCTTGTAGGAATTTCGGATAGGCATTGGAAACCCATTATCAGTACGCGATATTCAGTACGAAAAACAAAAGCCCATGAACATCAAAAAAAGCCTTTTGACCATCGCCCTTGGCGCACTTGGCGGAGCCCTCACGATCGGGATCCACGAGTGGGCATCGAGTGGAAAGAAGGACGCCGACACAGAAGACACGCCGGTCCAGGAAGCCCTTACAGATAAGAATATTCATCATAAAAGGAATGAGGGCAGCACCCGGGTCAGCTTTACCAACCTTTCATCAAGCGCTGCCCCTGCCGGGACCATAAAGAATTTCACGAGCGCTGCCAAAAAGTCGGTCGATGCAGTTGTCCACGTCATGACCAAGAAGGTCCAGGAACAGGGCTACCCCAACTCCCTTCGCGATCTCCTTTACGGCCGGAAGCCCAGAAAACGGGAGGCCATTTCCTCAGGTTCCGGTGTGATCGTGACCGGTGATGGATACGTGGTCACCAACAACCATGTGGTCGAGGACGCCGCCGGGATCAAGGTGGTCATGAACGATGGACGCACTTTCGACGCGGAGGTCACCGGAAAAGATCCGGCCACAGACCTGGCCCTCCTGAAGATCTCCTCGGACGAGAAGTTCCCCGAACTGAATTACGGAAGCTCCGATAAACTCCAGGTCGGGGAATGGGTCCTGGCCGTTGGCAATCCCTTCAACCTGACCTCCACCGTAACCGCCGGTATCGTAAGCGCGAAGGCCCGAAATATCAACCTTTTAAGGCGACGAACGCGGGAGGAGGTCTTTCCCGTTGAGTCCTTCATCCAGACCGACGCCCCAGTGAACCCCGGGAACAGCGGCGGAGCTTTGGTTGATACCAAAGGACGCCTGGTCGGGATCAACACGGCCATCGCCTCCAACACCGGCTCCTATACCGGTTATTCCTTTGCCGTTCCCGTGAGCATCGTCAAAAAGGTGGTGACCGACCTCCGGAAGTACGGCAAGGTCCAAAGGGCCTTTATCGGTGTCCAGATCCGGAACATCAACCAACCCTTGGCCGAAGAAAAAGGGCTCGGGGTCCTGGAGGGTGCTTATGTCTCCAGATTGAGCGAAGGTGGAGCCGCCAGGGAAGCCGGGATCGAGACCGGCGATGTGATCCGGAAGGTCAACGGGGAACCCGTGAAGAACGTTGCCGAGCTACAGGAAGAGGTTAGTCAACATCGGCCGGGCGATCAGGTATCGGTAACCCTGATCCGGGACGGTGAACGGAAGACCCTGAATGTTACTTTACGAAACAAAGACGGAACCACCGAGCTCGTGAAGAAAGACGCGGAGGAAGACATTCGTGAAAAGCTCGGCGCAAAACTCAAGGTCCCCCCTCAGGAGAAACTTCGTTCCCTTGGGATCCGGTCCGGGGTCCAGATCACCGATCTGGAGCATGGCAAATTCAAAAAAGCCGGTATAAAAGAAGGCTTCATCATCGTTCGAATGAATCACGAGCGGGTGACCGATGTTTCCGACGTCACCCGGATCCTGAAGCAACAAAGGGAGGAGGGCATCCTGATCGAAGGGGTCTACCCCAATGGTGTCCAGGCCTACTACGGCCTTGGGGCTTGACCCCGATCCCTTTGGGAGCAATTGCTTTTGGCCGAACACAAATTATGAAACATCTTTGCCCCACTTTCGTTGCAAGGACAAACATCAACATCCATGGAGATCTATCGGTTCAGAGTGCTTTTGGACACTGATGAGGACGTCTTTCGCGACATCGAGATCGCGTCTGACAAGAACCTCGAACAACTCCATCAGACGATCCAGAAAGCTTTTGGTTTCAGCGGCCAGGAAATGGCCTCCGTCTTCTTGAGCAACGAAAAATGGGACAAAGGGGAGGAGATCCCCCTCATGGATATGGGTTTTGAAGACCCGGATGAGGCCACTTACCGCACCATGAAGAACACCACTCTCGAGCAGGCGGTTTCCGAGACCACGAAATGGATCTACGTTTACGATTTCCTACGGATGTGGTGTTTTTATACCGATCTGGTCAAAAAGCTCGAGCCCGACCCCGCCCAAGACTATCCCCGGATATCCCTGGAATACGGCACCGCCCCGGCCGAGGATTCCCGCGAGGTCGACCCATTGAAGGGGCTCGGCGACCTGCAGGAAGGGGGCGGTGAAAATCTCGGCGATCAGGAGCAAGACGAAGGCGAAGACCTCGGCCACAGAAAAAACGGTGGTGGTGAGAACCTCGGCGACGAGATCGGGGACCTCTTCAACAACCTTTGAGCCCTCAAACGCCCACCCTCTACGTTGTTTGTGGCCCAACCGCGGCCGGGAAGACAGAAGCCTCCCTTGTACTCGCCGAGCATCTGGGTTGTCCCATCCTGTCGGCCGATTCCCGCCAGTTCTACAAAGAGATGCGGATCGGGAACGCAAGGCCGGGACGGGATGAACTGGGCCGAGCTCCCCACTACTTCATCGCGGACCGCTCCGTGACCGAAGAACGCACGGCAGGGACCTTCGAAGATGAGGCCATGGCCCTTTTAAAAAGGATCTTTCGGGACCGATCGAGCGCTATTTTGGTAGGCGGTTCCGGCTTTTTCATCCAAGCGGTCTGTGCAGGACTGGACCCCGTCCCTCCCGAAGATCCGGACATCCGTGAAGGCTTGAACCGCGAACTGGAGGAAAAAGGGCTCGAGGACCTTGTGGAACGACTCCGTGAAAAGGACCCCAAAGCGGCGGAAAGCATGGACCTGAACAATCCCCGACGCGTGGTACGGGCCATCGAGGTCTGCCTCAGCACCGGCCATCCCTTCTCATCCTTTCAGCAAAAGAACACCGGAAAAACGCGTCCCTTTGCCGTTCGAAAGTTCGGTATATGCCCGAATCGGGAAACCCTCTACCGACGGATCCACGAACGGACCGACCGGATGGTCCTTGAAGGCCTCGTTCAGGAGGCCATGAACCTCTATCCCCTCCGTCATTACCGCCCCCTCAAGACCGTCGGATACCGGGAATTGTTTTCGGCCTTCGATGGCACATATAGCATAGAACACAGCATTGAACTGATCAAACGGAACACGCGACGCCTGGCCAAGCGACAACTCACCTGGTTCCGGCGGGATCCCGGGATCAAGTGGTTTGAGCCCGGGGCGTGGGAAGCCCTGAAGGCTGCCTGTTCAGAACAGGCCTA
>CAYVSK010000087.1:0-2620 GCA_964453635.1 uncultured Weeksellaceae bacterium
GTCAAGGAGATCATCCGCTTTCTGAAGGACAATCCTTCAAAATCGGGGATCATCTACTGTCTTAGCCGGAAGAAGGTCGAAGAGCTTGCCGAGATCCTCAAAGTGAACGGCATCAAAGCCCTTCCCTATCATGCAGGAATGGATGGGCAGACCCGAACGCGCCATCAGGATAAGTTCCTCATGGAGGAGGTGGATGTGATCGTGGCGACCATCGCTTTCGGTATGGGAATCGACAAGCCGGATGTGCGTTTCGTGATCCACCACGACATCCCCAAAAGTCTCGAGAGTTACTATCAGGAGACCGGGCGGGCCGGTCGGGACGGAGGAGAAGGCAAGTGCCTGGCTTTTTACAGTTACCGGGATATCGAAAAACTGGAGAAGTTCCTGCAGGGGAAACCCGTGGCTGAACAAGAGGTCGGGAAACAGTTGCTCATGGAAACGGTCTCATTTGCGGAAACTTCGATGTGCCGCAGGAAATATCTTCTTCACTACTTCGGTGAATCCTTCGAAGGGGTTGATTGTAACAATATGTGCGACAACTGCCGGAACCCCAAAGAACATTTTGAAGGGCGATCCGATGTTCAGTTGGTCCTGCAGGCGATCGAGGCCGTAAAGGAAAAGCACAAGGCCAAATACATTACCGAGGTCCTTGCCGGTGAAAAGACCCATGAGATCAAAAAATACGAGCACGAATCGATCCCGGTCTTCGGGAAGGGTAAAGAAAAGGGGAAGAAGTTCTGGAATGCTGTGATCCGGCAGAGTGTGGTCGGTGGCTTGATCAGGAAGGACATCGAGTCCTACGGGGTATTGAAATTGACCGATACAGGAAGAGCTTTCATCAAAGAGCCCCATTCCTTCATGCTGGTGGAGGAACACGACTATAGTGAAGTAAAGGAGGACAATGAGAGTTCAGCGGCCGAGAAGGGTCAGAACGTGGCGGATGAAAAACTGTTCAGATTGTTGAAGGACCTTCGGAAGGATGTTGCCAAAGAGCGGGAACTTCCTCCGTTCGCTATTTTTCAGGACCCCTCCCTCCAGGATATGGCCATGCAATACCCTGTTCAGATCGAGGAATTGAAGAATATCAGCGGCGTGGGGTCCGGCAAGGCTCACCGTTTTGGCGAACCTTTTGTGAAGTTGATCAATGAATACGTCGAGGAGCACGGGATCGAGCGTCCGCAGGATATCGTGATGCGTTCTGTGCCGGACCGGTCAGGGATCAAGGTCCACGTGATCAAGAACATCGACCAGAAAAGACCCCTTGAGGATATTGCCAAGGCCAAAGGCAAAAATGTGAACGAGATCATCGAGGTGATCGAAAATATCGTGGAATCGGGTGTATCCTTAGATATCGATCATCATATCAACGATATCATGGATGAGGACAATCAAGCGGAACTCTATGATTATTTCATGGAGGCCGAGACCGATTCCATTGCTGAAGCCTATGAAGAATTCGATGGTTTGTATTCCGAGGAGGAGATCCGTCTCATGCGGATCAAATTCCTCTCTGAAATGGCGAATTGAAAGATCAAAAGACAACTATGAAGACATCACAACGAAGAGCGTTCAAGACCACCATCTATTTCCTGTTGCCCTTACTTTTCATTGTTACGGCTTGTAAGAAGTATGAAGAAGGCCCCCTGATCAGCCTGCGCTCCAAAAAAGAAAGGGTCGCCAATACCTGGAAAGTGGACCGGTACTTCGAGGATGGGAGTGAAAAGGATTCCCCCTATCCGGACGACCATACGCTGAAACTCGATAAGGACGGGGGGGCCAAGGAGAAGAATCCCATTGCCATCATAGGCGGCGACTGGGAAGGAGAATGGGAATTTCGCAGCGATAAGGAAGAGATCTATATCGAGAACGATAACGGGAACAAGGTTTATCACTGGGAGATTATCCGCTTAAAAGAGGACGAGTTCTGGGTGGCCAAAGAGGATGATAAAAACGACAAGATCTACTTTGAACCCGACTGATCCCCTTTTTATTCCCCGAGCTGATTCAGGGCGATCCAGGCCATCAATCCCATGCCCGTTTCCAGGGCGTTTTCGTCGATATTGAAGCGGTCGGTGTGGAGCATCCCCGTTATGCCCTTTTCCTCATTTCGGACCCCGAGACGATAGAAACAGCCGGGCATTTGTTGTGAATAATAAGCAAAATCCTCTGCGGTCATCCGCATGGGAAGCTCCACAACATTTCCGGATCCCAGATAGTCCACCGCCCAGGAGCGGGCTTTTTCGGTTAGCTCGGGGTGGTTCACCAGGTACGGGTATCCTTTGTTGATCGTTACCTCACAGGAAGCCCCCATCCCCTTGGCGGTTTGTTCGGCCAGGGAGCGGATATGGGCGTGAGCTTTCGCCCGCCATTCCTCGTTGAAGGCACGGAAAGTCCCTTCCACGGAGACCTCGTCGGGGATGATGTTGGTCGCTCCCGCTCCCACGATCCTGCCGAATGACAGGACCGATGGTTCGGCGGGCGGAGCTTTTCGGCTGACCACTTGTTGAAGGGTGACGAGAATATGGGCGGTCGCCAGTACCGGGTCGATCGTTTTGTCGGGCATGGCAGCATGTCCCCCTTTCCCTTTCACCCGGAGGAGGACCTCGTCGGTGGAGGCCAT
>CAYVSK010000087.1:2630-9729 GCA_964453635.1 uncultured Weeksellaceae bacterium
CGTCGGCGGCCTGCTCGAACAATTCGATCCCCCGGTCGATGTTCCGGAAAAACCGCTCCTCCTCGAGTCGGATCAGTTCGGCGGCCTCCTCGCCGGTCGCCTCCAGTTCCGGGTAGACGTGTTGACCGAAGATCTCGGAAGGAGTGGGGCGTTCAAGGCCGCCCTCGTCGATCAGCAGGGAAGCACCGCCTGGGTTCCGCTCTTCCCCGGGTTGAAATATCAATTTGACCGTGCCCTCGAATCGGTCCCGAAGCTGGTTGAGGATCGAGGCCGCCCCCAAAAGGGAGGCCGTATGGGCATCGTGGCCACATGCGTGCATAACCCCTTCGTTCCTGGAGCGGTAATTGACCTCGTTCCGCTCTACGATCGGCAGGGCGTCGATATCCGCCCGAAGGGCCACCGTTTGCTTCTCCGGGTTTTTGCCCTGGATGTGCCCGATGATCCCGGTTTTGACCCAGCCTGTGGTATGGGGAATGCCGAAAGCCGATAGCTTCTCGCTGATGTAAGTTGAGGTGTTGAACTCCTCGAAGGATAATTCCGGGTTTTGATGGATATGTCGGCGGATCGAGATGATCTCCTCCAAATTCTCGGCAGCTGCCCGGCGCACGTTTTCCTTAAGCTTTTCCATTCGGTCAGAAATCGAGACTTAGAGAAAGATAGAATTGTGAATCCAGGATCCTTCCGTCATCCACGCCCCAGGCCCAGTCGGCCCTTACAAAATAACCCCATATACGGCTTCGCAACCCGAACCCGTAACCCCCCACGATCGGTTCACGTTGATTCTGAAGCGTAATGGTCAGAGGTGGTGCATTGATCTGTTGGATATTGAAAGCATTCTCTTCCGAATAAGGGTCCGGTCCCGTCCATGCTGTTCCGATATCCCCGAAGCCCACGATCTGGAAATTTTTCAGGAAATCCGATTTGATGGGCTGGTGGGTGAAATAATCGAAGACCGGGAAGCGGATCTCGGAATTGAACAACGCAAAGCTGTTCCCGTTCCGCGCGTTTTGTATGAATCCCCGCATCGGCGTTCCGAGGGTTTGAAAGGCAAAGTTCTCGTCCTGGGCGATCCTGGTGGAATTGTTGAAATCGGGCGTTAACCAATTGTCCACTCCGCCCAGATAGTAGATGAGTTTTCTGCTGCCAAAGGATTTGCTCCCGGCCAAGCGGTTCGCCCAGATCAGGTTTCGGTGGATCCTGAAGTAGTGTCTGGTATCCAGCCCTACCACGAACATGTCACCGGATTCAAGATCGCCAACGTTCTGGTAGTATTCCCCGAAATATTTCATTCGAAAACCCTCCCGGAGGTTAAGCCCCAGGGGAAGGGCGTTGTCGAACACATAGGCGCCCCGGATGGCAGCGGTATTGACGTTTTTGTCGGGCTCGTTGAGGGTCTGTTGCTCGGTAGAAAGGGTGACCTCCTTGTCGTTCCGCACCCGGAGATCCCCCCTGAGGCTCGCCACCTCGCTCAAAGGCCAGGTAACACTGTAGAGGAGTGCATGTACGAAGGATTTGGTGGCTGTCAGTTCGTTGACCCGAAGGAAGCTCTGCCGGTGGAACATGTATTCCTCGTCGAGCCGTTTCGAGTAATCCATCACCCGGGCAAAGTATTCATTGTTGTTGAGGTTGCCCGACAAACGGATCCCCCCCATAATGGTGTAATCCTCGAAGAGGTCGGTCGTGGACAAGGTGATCAGCCCGTTCATGCCCGGATTGTTGAAAGAGGGATTGCCGGGGTCGAACTTTTGGTAGGTGGTATTGAGAAAAGTGTTGTCGAGTCTGGAGGTCACCTGGTCGATCGTAAAGTTCACATTGTAATTCCGCTGTGTGCCCATATTAAAGGATTTACGGGCGGAATCCCTGCTGTGTTCGCTTTTTGTCGTGTCCTTGCCGAAAAGGATGCTCCTTAGGGAGTCAGGATCCTTGGCCTCGGTCTGTTCTGCCTTCTTTTCCTCGTGCGATCCTTTTTCTTGATTGGTCGTGCTATCCGGGAGGCCGAACTGGTAGTGCTCGATGTTCACCTCCATGGTATCCCGGCGTTCGCTCCATTGTTGTTCGGTCATTCCTTCAAGGGTATCGGCAGGAGCGTTCGATCCCTGCTCGTGAACCTTTTTGAAATGGGTTTTCCTTACGTTGGTACTGGAGAGGATCCGGTCCTCGGAAAGCTTGCCCGTATAGAATTTGTGCTTTCCATTCATATAGAGGAGGAGAGCATACCGGTCCTGTTCTCTGTTCACCTGATATTCATCGATACTTCTGGAAAAGTTCGAAAGGGGGTCCGTTTCGGTGAAGTGGCGGTAATGGACCGTGGTATCCACATAGCTGACCGCACTGTCGCGTGTTGCCAGGTAGCGGTTCCGGATGCCGTTACGGTCGCTGAGAAAGGTGTATTGGACGCTGTCGTAGGGTGCTGGTTGGGTTTCATTGATGCCGGGGGTGTTGGTGATTCGTTCCAGGACCTCGGCCGAATCGTTCATGCTATGGATGAAGATGTCCTTGTCATTGGCAAATGGACGGTTCTTTTTCGAAAGGGTGTCATTCGGCCGGTTGGAACTGAAGATGACCCGCTTATCTCCATCCAGAAAACGGGGATGAAGATCGTCGTAGCGGTCATTTGTTAGTTTTTCCTGCCGGTTGCCGACCATGTGGTAGAGATAAAGGTCGGTCTGCCCTTCGGCCACGGCTGAGAAGACCATTTTACGGCCGGAGGAGGCGAAATCCATGTCCAGGACCTTATCCAGGCCCAGGAGCCTTTTCCGTTCCAGTTCATCCTCCTCGGTGAAATACCGGTTCAGGTAGAGATCCCCCTTTTCCTCTGTTATGAAGGCCAGGGCCTTACCAGTCGGATGCCAGGAGAGGACCGGATAAGAATGATCGTGGATCCGCCTGAGCTTATGGCCATCCTTGAAGATCTTGTCCTTTTCATTTTCCTCAAGGTCGTATAGCCATACCTTGTACTTCCCGAGCTCGTTGGATACATAGGCAGCGTATCGCCCGTTCGGCCCCAGTTTGAACTGGTAATAGACGGTCCTTTTCTCTTGTTCAATGGGAATGGAGTCCAGGTCGGGTTCGCTTCTGTAACGCTCGTCCTTCCGATACTTTTCGCGATAATATTGGATGTACTTTCTGGAAAGGTCCTCCAGGGAAAGGCCGAGGACGAAAAGGAAACCGCTTTCCACGTTCCGGCTGGATTTGGTCATGTAAAGGATCTCGGGGATCACGCTCTTCCCGTAGACCTCCGCGATGTAGTTCCACATGGCATGCCCGGCGAGCCTGGCGTCCTTGCCTTTCAGGCGGTTGAAACGCTCGTAGCGCCCGGAAAGGATGCCGTCCCGTACCCGTGAATCCATATCCGTGTCCCAATCACGGGATACGTAGGATACAAGGCCGTCCACGTACCAGTCGGGGACGGTAAGCAGGGTGGAGTTCTTCACGACCTCCTTCCAGCCCCCACCGTACATCATTTGATTGATCAGGATCCGCGCTACCCCGGACCGGATCTGTTGGTCGATCTCGTGGTGGTCCCCCTCAAAAAAGATGGAGACTTTGGACCCCACAATATTGGTGACACCCCCGATGTTGTAATCCCCAGAATGTTTGATGCCAATGTTGCTTTGCTTGAAGTGCCCGTGCTTGTTGTAGATGAGGAAGTGGATACGCTCCTGGAGTTTGTGGTCGAAGAGCTTCTGCAGGTCGTCGATGTGATAACGGGCTCTGCGGGCCGTGTATTCGGCCAGGTCCTCACCGCCGGTGTAGAAGTAAGTCTTGAAGTCCTTGAACTTGTAGTAGCGCCAGAGGAATTCCCGGAATTGTAAGCGGTTCTTCCCGAACTTCTGATTGGAGCCCGTATAGAACTGGGCCTCCCCCGGGTTTGGGAAAAGCATTAGAAAGGGCAGGACCCCGATCAGGATCCGGCCGGTTATGCGTACCCGTTTGTCCATCATCGTACAAAGGACCATAAAGATAAAAAACCTGCGCTGAAGGCCCCCTTTTCAACGTCATGGATCCCAACTATTGTGCGGCGTACCGAACACGCGATCGGGAAAAGGGTCTCCCGGCCCGGTCGAGGGTCTTTGCAAACTATATTTGCCCTTCATCCAAAGCGCGACCCATGATCCACGTTCAGGGATTCACCTTCAACCCTTTTATGGAAAACACCTTCGTTCTTTACGACGACACGAAGGAATGCGTCATTGTTGACCCGGGATGTTACGAGACGGACGAAAGGGAGGCCCTTTTTGATCTCATCAGCAAGGAGGAGCTTACCCCCGTGAAGCTGATCAACACCCATTGCCACCTCGATCACGTGCTGGGCAACAAGGCCGTGGCTGAGAAGTATGATATCGGCTTGTATATCAATCCGGAGGAAAAAATGCTCCTCGATGCGGCCCCGAACTACGCGCCTGCCTATGGATTCCGCTACGACGGATCGCCCGAGCCGACGGGGCACCTGAAGGAAGGGGAGATCCTTACATTCGGTGATTCGGCCATGGACATCATTTTCGCGCCGGGCCATTCCCCCGGCCATGTCGCTCTTTATGCCAAAGAAGAGGGAATTTTGATCGGCGGGGATATCCTTTTTGAAGGCGGGATCGGGCGGACCGATCTACCCGGCGGCGATCATGCGACCCTGATCCGCAACATCAAGGAAAAGGTCCTCACCCTGCCCGGCGGGACGACCGTCTATCCCGGTCATGGAGGGGCCACGACGGTCGATGATGAAAGGCGCTCGAACCCCTTTCTGCAATAAGATCCTTATCTTAGTGAAAGGCCAATGGGTATCCGTAGTATCATAGCATTCCTCTTATGGAGTATTACCCTTCCGTTGCAGGGACAGTATATGACGACCGGTGAGCTCAATGATAAGCTCTTCCCCAAGGGGCGCCAGTACAAGCTTTCAGGATGGCACGGTGCGCTCGGTCTGACTCGTGCTTTTCCCGTTCCCGAGAAAAGAAAGGAGACCTATATCAACAACCCCGATACGCTTTTCGAGGCGGATCTCGATCCCGGCGGGCGGACGGGCTGGTACCTGGAATTCGGTCGCTATCGCTTTTTGCCGGCGATCAAGTACGTCGACTATTTCGATTACAGCCTCGCCTACAAACAGCTATTGGGGCGCGAAAAATTTAAGGGGCGCTTCACCGACCGGCAGGATGAGACGAACAATTCCATCCGGGAGGTCCAGAGTGGCTTCAATGCCCATTTCCTCACTGCGAACATCAACGCCAACACGGCCATACAGCTCAGCGATCTGAGCTTTCTCCAACTGAGCCTCGGGCTGAATGCCGATTGGCGCTTTGCAGAGAAAAGGGTGGAGGGGCATCCGCAGTATGAAGAATATGCCTCTCCAGGCGATTACGTGGGACAAGCCCATTTCAAACTGGGGTACGGCCGCCGGGTGGGCGATTTCACCTACATCATCCCCACCCTCGAAACGCCGGTCCTTAATGTTTACCGTTTCGAGGACGGGGCCTCGACCCTGCCGTGGTACAACAGTCGCTACAGGCCGGTCATCCTGACCCTGCGTTTCCTGATCCTGTCCGAACAGGACCCTGAGGACTGCCCGCCTGTCCATAACGTCAACGATCCCGACAGCAAGCAGAAACAGCTGGATGAAGGGGGGAATTGAGGAGATCGGTCGTTTTTGAGGATCTCGTGTTTTCTTTTTTCCGGGAGCTGGAAAGGGGCCTGTACGGGTTGCAAACCGTACAGGGGATGTGGTAGGTAGCCACAATGCCCGGGATAAGCCCTTCAAGGTTTTTGTTCGTAGGCCAAAGGGCAGCCCCTGTATAGACCCATTCCCACCACCGTTTCGTTCTGCCCATTAAACCCAACGTTCCAGACATGTAGGAAATATATATTTATCACAGTAGCATCACTGTGATAAATATATATTTCTTGGCCATCTTCGATAAAGAAGGAAGGGAGTGACCCGTATACACCGGTCAATAACCCTTTATATGTATAAAGGATGAGTTCCGGTCCATAAATAGCGCGATCAAATCCCCTTTTTGGAAATGGTGCGGGTCTCTTTCTTTTTTCTACATTCCTTTACAGATCCTTGTTTTGAGTGCGTTTATTGATAATTCCCCACTGATGGGACAATAAGAAGAGCTGGGTGGGATGGGTCATGTCGTTTCACTGCGTATGGAAAGGCAACGAGAAGAGGATACGACCAACAAAGAGAACTCAGGAATGATGAGGATCCTTGTGGGGAAAAGGATTTAGGGCTGCTGGAAAAATTCGTGGCTGATGTGAACCGAAGTGGAATGTCTAAGGTCCTCGATCCATTGGACATCCAGAAATGTTTTCCGCAACATTCGCCTGCATTCTCCGTATAAATACCTAAAGGATTTTCTCCCCTTCGGATAAAGAACCATAAAACCCTTCCTATCGGCCTTCACGCTTAGGGGGCTAGGTTGGAATGGGGAGCTGTTCCTCCTTCAGAAGCATTAGGAGGTCACAACTGCGTGTTATCGCCGGAAAAAATGCTCAAAATGGGAGGAAATTCAGAAAATGGAAAAAACGTTGGCGTTTCCAGGTCCGGTCCAACTGTTTGAATTCTGGTAAATTTTATTAAATTCATAAGCTCTCTGAGTGATATCACCTAATTAAAAAATGGGAAAAAACCCTTATTTCCATATCGCATTCTTTCTTTTATCCTTTTTTGGGGCCGTATTGGGACTGGAAGTGTCCACCGTTAGCTTGCCCAATGCGGCTGGTACGAACCAATGGAG
Source organism: uncultured Weeksellaceae bacterium (assembly GCA_964453635.1). Taxonomy (GTDB): domain Bacteria; phylum Bacteroidota; class Bacteroidia; order Flavobacteriales_D; family CAYVSK01; genus CAYVSK01. Next base: position 9,368 of record CAYVSK010000087.1, read on the forward strand.
TGATGCCGGGAACTGGAGTACCGGAACGGTACCTGCCTCCTCCGATAAAGTGGAATTCTCTTCCACCAGTAGCGCGGATTGTGATATTAATACGGACATCGAGGTTAAAGGGATCACCATCACGGGTTCTTATTCCGGCACGATCACCCAAGCGGCCGGGAAGAAAATAGATATCGGAACCGGGGGTTTTACCCAGAATAGTGGCACTTTTCAAGGGGGCAACAAGAATATCGATATTGAAGGGACCTTCGATCTGCACGGAGGGACCTTCATAAGTACAACGGATACTTTATTTCCGGGCAACCGCTACTGGGGCAACAACTCCATCACGGTCTTCGAGAAGAGCGGCGGGACGTTCAAGG
>CAYVSK010000088.1:0-9063 GCA_964453635.1 uncultured Weeksellaceae bacterium
GCATAAACCGCGAAACGCAGAAAACGGACGAGGCCGAACAAAAGGTAGCGAGCCCGGGAATAGTTCACCGCTCCCACCAGCATGCTGATCCCCGAATACGGCAACGGCGTGGCAGCCGCCACGATCACAATGAAGGCCCCGTACTCATTGATGTACTTTTCGTATTTGCCGAGAAAACGAAAGCGAACCCATCGATAGAACTTCGTATAATGCAAATGTTTTCCGATCCAGAATCCGAGAAAACCCGCAGCGTACGATATTGCAGAGAAAGAAGCCACATTCCCGACATACGCCGAGGCATCTCCAAAGCGTGCCGCCCACATCATAAAGATCTCAGGAGGGATGATCCCGAAAAAGATCTCCGAAAGGGTGTAAACAATATAGACCAGGGAGGGCCTATCGTAGATCGGTTTCAACCACTCGTACTGGTTGTCCGGCACATACTTTTTTACGAGCACGAAGAGGACGATCAGGACCCCCAGATAAAGCAACCCACGCCCCAGATTCCTGATCAAAAAACGGACCCTGTTCTCAGAAGCCATTCAGAAAATTTAGCACCCCAAAGTAACAAAGCCCGTCGAAATGGATCAAGCGATGAGCCCTTTGCTTTTATATCTTTTTTCTATTTTGGATCAATTCATTCGTTATCGAGACCGAGGTCCTCATAGCCGAGAGCGGCTCCACAAAAACTGATTGGTGCGCCTTTGGAGGAGGAGGAACGAACCCCGTTCATTTCCGCACTCAGGGCATCAACCCGTATTTTCATCGTTCCAGCGAGATCCTGCGCATCCTGAAGGAAGATCTCGCCGAACAGTCCTTCGCCCCCTCCCCCGACCGGATCCATTTTTACGGGGCTGGGTGCTCGAGCAAAGAGCGGAAAGCGCGCGTTGAGAATGCCCTTAAAATGCGCTTCCCCAATGCTGAGCTTACGGTGGAGCACGACCTTCTTGCTGCGGCAAGAGCCTTGTGCCAGGATCAAAAAGGGATCGCCACCATCCTTGGGACCGGCTCGAACTCTTGTTTATACGACGGGGAACGGATCGTCCGGTCTCACGGGGGCACTGGTTACATCCTCGGGGATGAGGGAAGCGGGGCTGATATGGGGAAAAGGCTGGCAAGGGCCATCCTTGACCGCGATCTTCCCGCTTTCCTCATTGAACGTTTCTACCACGCGTACGAACTGAACGAAGAAGAGCTGATCGAGGGGATCTATCGGCAACCCGGGGCCAACCGCTTTTTGGCCTCATTCGCCCCCTTCCTGAAGGAAAACATCGAAGAGGCCCCGATCGAAGCCCTGGTCGAGCACAGCTTCCGTGCCTTTATCACCGAACACATCCTCCAGTACGAGGAACACCGGGACCTACCGATGAATAGTGTCGGCGCCATCGGGGTCCACTTTCGGGTGCAATTGGAACGGATCGCCGGGGAATACGGGATATCGACCGGGAAGGTCTCGGATGAACCGATCCACGGGCTGGTCCAATACCACACAAAAGATCCGGATACGTAAAAAAGGGGTGCGGACCAGGCTTAGAATTTGAACTCCATCAAACCCCGAATCCCGACCCCCTTACTACCCAAACCGCTGGGTACACTGGGATTATCCAGGTAGGTGAAGCGTTTGACGATATCCACCCGAAAGAACTTCAGTATATTTTCTATCCCGATACTCGCTTCGATATACGGCCGATCTTCCAGGGTGAAGGTGACCGGACCCCCCTTCTCGTTAACAGGGAACGCCATCCTTCCGGCAACCGGATCGTTCCGCGGGTCATTCTTCGGCCCGACCTTGCCCCATACGGCTTTGACAGCCGTAACACCACGGAACTTTAAGCGCTTCAGGAGCGGGATCTTGTTCAGGAAATAGCCATCGAAATAATGGTCCAGTCGAAAGCTCACATAGCGATCACTGACGAATTCCAGGAAGTTCATCAGGTTATAGGAGCGAAGACTGTAAGCAAAGGTCTGATTGGCCCGGTGGATATTCATGAGGGGATACGGTACCTGCCCCCAGATCCGACCCCCGGATATGGTCAGGTCATTGTACCCAAAGGGAGCGAAATGGGATCTTTTGGTGAAACGCAGGTCCAGTTTGTTATAATCGAATCCACCCCCCAAAACCCCATCGAAACCCCGGGTGAATTGGGTATTAAAAACGGGAGCCGTCGTCTGAATACGGTGTTGGTCACCCCCGGTATTATAAGTCTTGGCATTTGGAGCAAATTGGGTGTTCAGGGTGAGCTCGGTCGTATTGAGCGCATTCACCGAACGGGTTGTGCCATTTTCCTCTTTATAACGAAATTCAAGCTCGCCTCTGGGGCGATTGCGAAGCTTGTTACCCGTGATCCTGAATTTAAAAGAGGGGGCGATATTTTGGCCATAGCTTAAGCTGAAGCGCTTCCGGTCGAACATTTGATCGGCCACACCGCGCCGAAAAGAAAGGAAAAAGTTATCCTTTTTCGTGAACGCCAACTTCAGTCCGGGAAAATAATTGTCGCGTTTCACGGTCCCCTTTAAAAAGCGGTTCGCCTCATCAAGAAAACTATAGCGAAGCGACCCGGCGTATTTGAAGCGCTCGTCCCGGAGGCCATAAGCTCCATACCCACTGAGGCGCCAATGCTCACTGAACTGTTCGTTCGTGACCGCCCCAAAACGGAAGCGAAAACCTTCTATTTCATTGTGGCTCAAGAACGAATAAAAAGGACCCACATCCAGGGGGCCGAATTCCTTATAACCGGTGAGAATAAATACGATAATGTCGATGGTCCGGTCAAATGCAGGGACATTGGTAATGCTGTCAGACATGTCCTTAATGCCCTTCTCCGTGGCAGTCAGGGAATCGAAACGGTTCTTTTCCCAATACGTTTCCTCCCGATTCATGGCCCCCTCCATATGGATGATCTCATTCAATCCCGAATAGATGCTATCGGCTCGGGGGCGACCGAAACGGTAATTCTGAAAGTGGTTGGTCACACGCCCGTATAGTCCGATCCCCTTTTCCATGAGGTCGTACTTGAAATCAATGACCATGTGCTCTTTATCAGGGACCCACCTGCTCCTTTCACCCTGTTTGACCTTTTTATAATCCCGGGAGAACTCCATATCGTTGACAAAGTTGATGTTGGCCTCCTGGGTCACTTTCAACTCCACTTTACGGATCGCATTGACCGTGTCATCAGTGATATAGAGGTCCCCCTGGAAAACACCCCCGGTCTTGTTCCGCGGCACAAAAGACAAATGAATACAGGAATCCCCTTCGAGGGAAAGGGTGTCCATGATGAAGAACTTGTAATGGAGGGGAGCGATATTGGCGGTCGGACTAACGAATTTCTTCCTGAGGAAATGGATCCGGTCGTTGTAGACGTCAATATGCCTGTAGAGCTGATCCAGGAAAAGGTCCACCCCCTCGTTATCGAGATAATTCTCAAAACCCGTCACCTTGGTTGCCTCTTTGTATTCCTTCCGGCTTTCCGGAGACCCCCTGTAATATATAGTGGAGCGGCTCTCGCGCAGAAAAATGGGCAAATAGGGCTTGCCGTTGATCTCTGACGTATCGACGAACTCGAACACATAGCGGAATTTATCCCAGATGTCTCGCTCCATGAATTTTTCTGTGATGTTGTTGAGATCGACCTCCGTTTTTTGATACTTTTCGTATTCGTAGTGATCCGCGCTTTCGAGGCGATTCTCGGACTTTTTCTCACTCACCTTTCGTATGAGCTCCACAGCCGGATTTCCTTTGTTCTTGTAGCGTTCCCGTTTTCCCTGGACTTCGACCGCTTCCATGGTATAGCCCGTGGGCCGGAGTTTGAAATTAATGGTTTGAGTGGCACCCTTCTCTACGGGCTTTTTCATCTTTTCGTACCCCACGAAGGAAGCCATGAGCGTGTCAGATGCCCACTGGGTCTTCAATTGGTAATAACCTTCAAGATCCGTGCTGGTCCCGACGTTCTTATTCTTAAAGGAAACATTCACAAAAGAGAGAGGTTCCCCGGTCTTGGCATCTGTGATCCGCCCCTCGACCTTTGTGAGTTCCTGTCCGTAGCTGGTATTCACGGGCGCGAATAGGGCCAGAATGCAAGCCGTGAAGCACGATACAAGAAAGGATTGCCTATTTGAGAAGGGGCTTGTCAAATCGATCAACGAACCTATCCAAGGTTGGCGAAAAGAGCAGGTCTTGGACCAAAGATATTGGCATCAAATATACATGAAAAGGGTGATCTCACAGGAAAAAGGCGATCGTTCAACGACTCGCCGCGAATTCCCGGGCCATGTAACTGATGATCACATCGGCCCCGGCCCTTCGTATTGAAAGGAGAGCCTCTTTCATGGCGGCATCGTGATCGAGCCAGCCCTTTTCAGCAGCGGCTTTTAACATAGATACCTCTCCACTCACGTGGTAAGCAGCGACCGGCAACCCCGATCTTTCCTTGAGGCGATGGATCACATCGAGATAATTGAGCGCCGGCTTGACCATCAGGCAATCAGCGCCCTCTTCTTCATCAAGGTCTCCCTCCCGCATGGCCTCCCGGGCATTCCCGGGATCCATTTGGTAACTTTTCTTGTCCCCGCCCTTCGGGCTCGAATCCAGTGCATCCCGAAAAGGCCCGTAAAAGGCACTGGCATATTTGGCCGTATAGGCCATGATGGGCGTATCCTCGTAGCCATGATCATCCAGGCGATCGCGAATGAAGCCCACACGCCCGTCCATCATATCGGAAGGACCGATCATGCTCGCTCCGGCCTCCGCCTGCGCCAGTGCCATTTTTCCGAGCACAGGAAGCGTCTCATCATTGACGACCCGGCCATCTCTGACGATCCCATCGTGGCCATCCGAACTATAAGGATCCATCGCCACATCCGTAATAATACAGAGTTCCGGGAAAGCCTTCCGGAGGCTTTCAATACATCTCAGATAGAAATTCTCCGGATCGTAAGCGTAACTGGCCTCGCTATCTTTCTTCGGCTCCGCTACCGCCGGAAAAAGGATGACCGAGCGCAAGCCCAGTTCCATACAGGCCTCGGTCTCCTTCAGCAAGGTATCCTCAGACAAGCGATGGTTGCCCGGGAGCGAAGGGATCTCTTCCCGCACGCCTTTGCCTTCCATCACGAAAAAAGGCTGAACGAGGTCCCTGACCGCCAGGGAGCTTTCTCTTACCATATCGCGGATGGCAGCACTTGAACGATTTCTTCTGGGCCGGATCCTCATGGCATTGATCATTTGGAATTCTCTTCCCGATCCGTCGATACTATGCTTTTCTTATCGGGGGCAATGCCCCGCTCCAATGCCCGGACCTCGTAATTCCCGGCCCTCAGAATATCTTTCAGGAAATGAAAAGCACTTGAGGGATCGACCCCGGTACCACAGCCAAAAAGATCCACAGCAGCATAGCCCTGTTCGGGCCAGGTATGGATGGCAAAATGGCTTTCCTGCAGCAGAAGGAAACCAGTGACCCCGGTCGGGGAGAACCCATGGAACTCCGTGGTCACCACCCTGGCACCAGCCCTTTCAGCAGCATCTTCCATACCGCGTTCCAGCCATGCACGGTCGTCCAGGCAGTCGGGATCCGCCCCTTCAAAGTCCACAATATAATGCGTGCCAAATCTTTCCATGCCAGCCTCAAAATGCTTCAACGATCCCCGATCTCGGACCGGGGTAAAATTATCAAAATCCATCTATCCTTTATGCAAAAAAGCTCCTTCATGCGAAATATTCAAGGAAGAACCCCATATAGCATGATCGAAGAATGCTGATAAATAGGGCGACAGTCCGAAGGCGAGGCCCTTATGACGTTCAGCTTCCCCCTCCCATCCCAACAGGAACGCATCCCCAGCGGGAGATCAGCATCCCCTTGCCATTTATAGAGTTGACCCTGTTGCGCATGGATCGCCACCTCCCTCCTAAAGGGATCGATTCAGCACGTTCAGGCTCCCATTTTCGAAGTCATACTTTAACAAAAGCATCATAAGAAACTATTTATCAATTTGTTACTAAAAACCATATCGAGATTTTCTTCGATCCTTTCCCGGGTTTTCCCATCTTCCAAAAAACAAGAGACCCCCTTACCCCGGGAAACACTATATTGAGGTGGCTTTACAGGAACTTCTTTTTTAAAATATAGACTTGCAGGGAAACACAACAATTTCACGATCGGATTCGTTAACAATCATTGCCAAATGTTAAAAAAATTGCTTCGGATCCCGGCCGTTCAGGCTCTAAATTGCGATACCGATCGCGACCACCCCGATCGGATAAAATGCGAAACGCAACGATCATGAAACTCAAAATCGCTGCACAATGATGGCCGAGGACACCAAGAAAAAGAAAAAGGACACGAAGAAGGACCTGTCGAAGAAAACGCATTACACATATAACGAGGCTCTTCAGGAGAGCACGAAATACTTTCAGGGGGACGAGCTCGCTGCCTCCACCTGGCTCAATAAGTATGCGAAGCAGAACAAGCAGGGAGACTTTCTGGAGTGCACCCCGGATGACATGCATCGGCGCATGGCCCGGGAATTCGCAAGGATCGAAAAGCAGTATCCGGGGCTCCAGGACCTCAACGGCGACCAGGACACCCTTTCCCCATTGGGGAAGAAAGCCGGAAGGCTCAGTGAGGAAAGGATCTACGAATTGTTCAGGGATTTCCGCTACGTGATCCCGCAGGGAAGTGTCATGGCCACCCTCGGCAACGAGTTTCTGCTCTCCTCCCTTTCCAACTGCGTCGTTCTTCCCGAGATCCACGATTCCTACGGCGGGATCTTCTATACCGATCAGCAGCTGGCCCAATTGTTCAAACGTCGGTGCGGGGTGGGCATCGACATTTCGGGTCTGCGACCCGGGGGCAGCCACGTTGACAATGCAGCGGGGTCAACGACCGGCGCCGCTTCCTTTATGGAACGCTTTTCGAACACCACACGGGAGGTCGCCCAGAACGGCCGCAGGGGAGCGCTCATGATCACCATGGACGTAGCCCATCCCGATATCGAGGAGTTCGTGACCAAGAAACAGGACCTCAAGAGCGTGACCGGCGCCAACGTTTCTGTGCGGCTCACCGATGAGTTCATGGAAGCGGTCCGGCAGGACGGCTACTTTACCCTCCGCTACCCCATCGATTCGGAAAACCCTTCTTACACGCGCAATGTAAAAGCGCGGGAACTCTGGCAGACCATCATCAAATGTGCCCACAATACGGCCGAACCCGGTCTGATCTTCTGGGACCGGCAGCGGGATTACTCCACATCCGCCGTTTATCCGGGTTTCGAGAACGTTTCGACCAACCCCTGCTCGGAGATCGCCATGCAGGGCGGGGATAGCTGCCGCCTGATCGCGCTCAATCTCTACAACTTCGTAAAGGACCCCTTCACACCCAACGCCACCTTTGATCACGAGAAGTTCCAGGAGGTCACCTACGATGCCCAACGCTTGATGGACGACCTGGTCGACCTTGAACTGGAGTCGATCGATCAGATCCTCAAAAAGGTGGACCAGGATGACGAGCCCGAGCACGTCAAGCGCGTGGAGAAAGAGACCTGGCAGCTCCTTTACAACGCCGGCAAGAAAGGACGCCGCACGGGTCTGGGCTTTACCGGCCTGGGCGATACAATGGCCGCAATGGGCTATGCCTTCCACTCAAACGAGGCAATGAACAAGACCGAGGAGATCATGAAGGCCAAGTGCGAAGCGGAATTCCAGAGCTCCATCGACATGGCCATCGAGCGGGGTTCCTTCGAGGATTTCGATCCCGAATACGAGAAAAGATCCCGCTTCAACGAGACCCTGCAACAGGAGCTGCCGGACGTCTACGACCGCATGCTGGACCACGGGCGGCGCAACATCTCGATCAGTACGGTCGCCCCGACCGGGACCCTTAGTCTGCTCGCCCAGGTATCCTCGGGAATCGAGCCGGTCTTCATGAGCCATTACACCCGGCGTCGAAAGATCAATCCCAACGACGAGAACGCCCGGGTGGATTTCGTGGACGACGTCGGGGATTCCTGGCAGGAATTCGAGGTCTATCATCCCAAGTTGAAGACCTGGATGGAAGCCACGGGGGAAACAGACCCCGAAAATAGTCCGTACGAAGGATCGACCGCCCCCGAGATCGATTGGATCAAACGGGTCGAAATGCAAGGGATCGTCCAGAAGTATGTTACCCACTCCATCAGCTCTACCATCAACCTACCCTCGGACGTAACAGAGGAAAAGGTCGGTGAGATCTATCTGGAGGCCTGGAAGCGAAAACTGAAAGGGATCACCGTCTATCGGGACGGTTCGCGGAGTGGCGTGCTGGTCTCTGACGATCAGCAAAAAGAGAAGGAGAACGAGTTCAAGGAGACCCACGCACCACACCGGCCGAAGGTGCTGGAAGCCGATGTCGTCCGTTTCCAGAACGACAACGAGCAATGGATCGCCGTGGTCGGGATCCTCAACGGTCGTCCTTACGAGATCTTTACGGGCCAGGCCGATTCCTTCATCCTGCCAAAATGGGTGAAAAGTGGTAACGTGATCAAGAACAAGATGGAGGACGGCAGCAAGCGTTACGATTTCCAGTTCACTGACAAAGAAGGGTACCGGGTGACCATCGAAGGCCTCTCCCGCTCCTTCGAAAAGGAATACTGGAACTACGCCAAGCTGATCTCCGGGATCCTCAGGCACGGGATGCCCTTGCCTTACGCTGTGGACCTGATCTCGAACCTCAATCTCTACAGTGATTCCATTAACACCTGGAAGAACGGGGTCACAAGGGCTCTGAAACAGTACATTCCGGACGGTACCGAGGCCGACCACAAATGCCCCAAATGTGAGGACCCGAACGGATTGATCTACGAAGAAGGCTGCTTAACGTGCAAGAGCTGCGGATACTCTCAGTGCGGCTAATCCGCTGTGTTCTTGCTTTCCTTCGTTCATGAAAAGACCGCTTCTGACTTTCGAGCCAGGAGCGGTTTTTTTAGGTCTGGTTGAAGGGGCGTTGGGCATTAGGCGATGGGCATTAGGCGTTGGGTATTAGGGGTTGCGAGAAGATGGGAAAGTGAGCCGGTGAGAAATTGGGGTAGCCAGGC
>CAYVSK010000088.1:9073-9474 GCA_964453635.1 uncultured Weeksellaceae bacterium
AATGGGTGCGCCATCGGCCTGGCTTAGCCCCTCTTCTATGATTTCTTGGCCACTGTAAAGCGTTGGATGATCGCGATCAGTTCCCTTTTATCCGATGCCAGCTCCCCAAGCTAGGACCATTGCATTTACGCTAGGACCACTGCATTTACTGAATGGTCTGCACCTTTCCTTTGGGTATGGGCAACGGGAGGATAGGGAAGAAGATACTTGAGCAAGTTTCTCCTTAAAAAAGTGATTCCCTCTTGCGCTGGAATATCATCCAAAGCGATCTTTATATGATCGCAGAGATGAAGGATCATTTGGTGTGGGTTCATGGTCCCCCAATTCCTGGGGGAATCTTCAGAGACCACTTGTATCCTTGATATTAACTCGTTCCTTTCGTTTTTGTTTTGGATGGTTGT
>CAYVSK010000089.1:0-9290 GCA_964453635.1 uncultured Weeksellaceae bacterium
CCGGCTCATAAGCGTAAACGTACCGGTAATTCACGGTAAAATGGATAGGCTCTACCAAACGATCGGAATGGCTATCCCCGTGAAGGGAATGATAGGCCATCAATCGAACCTGGCTGGCATCCCGGATCGCCCGTGCCAGGTTTCGGATGTTCTGTCCCACCTGTTTGTCCGTGATCAGCTCGGCGATCTCTTCCAGATCGCTCAGGGCATCGAGCTTCTTCAGCAGGTCCGAGGTAAAGGGGGTTCTCGGATGGACTTCCAGCAGGGCATCTTTCAGGAAACCGCTCTCCTCCTGGGTGAAGGGGGCGTGGAAGGCATCCGCTCCGGCCTCCGGGATGTAGTATTCCCAATCCTCATGCTCGACCGCGAATCCGACCTTTTTCAAAATGGCGATGTACCGGGTGATCGTCTTTGGATCGACGCCATAACGCTGGCCCAGACGTTTGGCGGACATTCTCGTCTCCCGCAAGGTGCGGATCAACCGCAGGAGGGTGTACAATCGCTTATGGTCCCCTTTCATTTCCACCGTTTTATTCCTCCCCACCAAACCTAAGAGATCCTTTATTCAATTCCAACCTTTGAGAAGCCATTTTTCGACCCAAACCCGATAACGAAATAAAAGAGCCGGAAAAAGGAACGAAAAGGAATTGGTAATGATCTTCCAGGATCCCCGATACCCTTAATGGTCATTCGGGGAAGGGGAGAATATCCCTACCCTTAAGGCGAAGCCTTCAGTTAGAAAAGGGGTCGGGAAGTCGATCGGAAAGCTACGATGAGGTGGAGCAAAAAGCCGGGCAGCGCTATCGGAACCGGCCCCGTGGGGAACGGACCCACAGCCGACACGGCCACGACCCTGGCAGCGATCAAGTGAACAACCCCGCTTCACCCTGACATGATCGGAACGAGCTCCCCATTTTCAACATCAGGGTGTTGGTCTTTTTCCTGCTCCCGACCCTGAAGCAAGGGTTCACATTCGCTATATTTCGGTCGCTGAACGGCATTTTTCTTTTCATGAGCGATCCTGCAAGCGAGAAAAAATTGACCGTGGCCGAGCTTTTCGCCGGTGTGGGTGGCTTCCGGCTCGGGCTAGAAGGGCGGCCGGATTCGACCCTTTCCCATGGCTACCGGGTTATATGGAGCAACCAATGGGAACCCTCCACCAAAAAGCAACATGCCTCCCAGGTCTATGAACAACGCTTCGGTAAGGCGGGGCATCATTCCTGCGATATAGCGGAGGTCCGTGGGTCCGATATCCCCGACCACGACCTCCTGGTGGGCGGGTTTCCCTGCCAGGATTACTCGGTCGCGACCACTTTGCAGAATTCGGGCGGGATCGTTGGTAAAAAAGGGGTGCTCTGGTGGGGGATCCACCGACTCCTGCGGGAAAAAGGCGATGCCAGGCCACCCTATTTGTTCCTGGAGAACGTGGACCGCCTTTTGAAGTCCCCGGCCCAACAAAGGGGAAGGGATTTCGCGATCATGCTCGCCTCCCTCAACGAATTGGGGTACGCCGTGGAATGGCGGCTCATTAATGCGGCCGATCACGGGTTCCCGCAGCGCAGAAGGCGGGTCTTTATCCTGGCCTACCACCGCTCCACCAAAAGCTTCGGACGCGTTCGGGACACCCCAAAAGCGGAATGGATGGAAAAGCGCGGACCCCTGGCGGATGCTTTTCCGGCCATGGGACAGAAGCAGCAAGACCCGGCCCCCTTTGGGCTGGATCCGGACCTGAAAAAGGTCTCCGATCGCTTCAACCTGAAAGGCCGCTCCACGCCTTTCGGGAATACGGGGGTCATGGTTGATGGAAAAGTGTGGACGGCGGACCTGCTACCGCAACACCAGGGCCCTTGGCAAACATTGGGGGATGTCCTCCAAAAGGATGCCGATATCCCCGAGCAATTCTTTATCACGGAAGAGAGCTACCCCAAATGGAAATACCTCAAAGGCGCGAAACGGGAGACGAGAAGAGCGGGGAACGGGCATGAATATACTTATTCGGAAGGGGGCATGGCCTTTCCAGACGACCCCAACAAGCCTTCCCGAACGATCATTACCGGGGAGGGCGGCTCATCCCCGTCGCGCTTCAAGCATGTGGTGGCGAGCAAACGCGGATTAAGACGGCTAACGCCGGTGGAGCTGGAACGCTTGAACGGGTTCCCCGATGACCATACCCGACTCGAAGGCATTTCCGACGGCAAGCGGGCTTTTTTCATGGGGAACGCCTTGGTCGTTGGGATCGTGCAACGGATCGGAGAGAGCCTGAGAAAAGAGATCGGGGAAAACGATACCATGCTGGCTCCTTTGGACCTGCACCCCTCCTGTGAAACCGGGAACGGGTCCTAAGCCCCCTTTCAAGCCGCTTCAAACGGTTAATCCGCGTAGAGCTCGAGCATGACCCCCGGGCGGTCGGTCGTGATCCCCTCTACGCCCCGATCGGATAGCTTTTTGGCCCGGGTCGTATCGTTGACGGTCCAGGTCAGCAAGGAGAGTTCGTTCTTCAGGACCTTTTGGGCCATTTTCTCGGTGACCAGGTTCTTGCGCAGAGTCAAGCCAGTAAATCCCCCATTCCTGGCCTTCTTCACCAAAGAGGACTTGTCTTTCGGCCAACCCACGACCCAAAAGACGGGAATGCCGGGCATCTGTTCCACGGCTTTTCGCATGGTCTCGTGATCGAAGCCGATCACCGCAACCCGGTCTTCTACATCGTGCGCTTTGAAGGCGCGATGGATCAGGGGCAGAAGTTCCGGGCCTTCTTTCACCTCCACATAGAGACGCTTGCCCTCCGGGATCGTTGGAAGGGCCTGAGCCAGTTCCGGGATCCGCTCATTCCGGAAGGAATCGCTTTTCCATGCACCCACATCCAGTTGCTTCAAGGTATCGAAGGGGGTCTCACGGACCGCCAGATCCCTTTCGGCGGTCCGGCCGGTGCTTTCGTCGTGGATGATGACGACCTGGGAATCCGCCGTCATCCGAACATCCACCTCCACCGCATCGGCGCCCTGCGCCCAGGCGAGCTCGATCGCGGTCATGGTATTCTCAGGGGCCTTATGCGAGGCACCACGGTGGGCAATGACCGCCGGGGCTTCGGAGCTGGTGTAGACGGGGGAGGGCACGGGTATCGCAGTGGTCAGGGTAAAAAGGGCTGGAAAAACGAGGCCTGCCAGGATCTGTAGCCGACATAGCCGGCCTCCATTGCCAAAACCAGACCCCTTTGACCAACCAAAAATGCGCATTTTTCTCCATCGCTATCAAAGGAACGACCGATCCATGGCCCCTTGTTCTTTTCAAGCCAGCCGATCAAAGGAAATAAGATCTTCTGGAATTTTTGATCTATATTCGTTGGAACAGCAACGACCAGAAAGCGAACGAAAAACCCACAAAATCCCGAGTTATGGTCCCCATCATCCAACGATCCCTTCGAGCGACCACATCGGTCCTCGCACTTTTCATCTTTTCCCTGCCCCCTTCCCTTGCCCAGGAGGAACATCCCGAACACCCCGAACATTCGGACGAGAAAGAGAAGGAGGGAAAGGAAAAAGCCCTGACCATCGAAGAATTCGCGGATGCTGCCAAAGCCTATATCCAGGAACGCACCGAGAAGAACGGTGGTCATTTTCCCGTTGAGGACAAAAAACAGGGGCGGACCCTCAAACTCGACCTGAAGAAGGTACACCGCAAACGCCTTTCCCATCTCGGGAACAATGTTTATTTCGTCTGTGCCGATTTCAAGGGTAAGGACGGCAAGCTCTACGACATCGACATCTTCATGCAAGGAAGCTCGAAAGATGATTTGAAGGTTACCCGTGACCCTATGGTCCACAAGGTTGAGGGAGAACCCCGCTTCACCTGGCACGAAGAGGATGGCACCTGGAAACGCAAGAAGGCCGGCAGCTCAGGAGAGGAACATCCAGATGAAGAGCATCCCGAGCATCCGGACGATCAATGATCGTCCGACCCGCTCCAGCATGTAGGCCGGCACGATCATCAGGAGCAGGCTTTCTTTCATATAAGCGAAGCCAGGGGGCCTAAAGGGAACAGACCCTCGACAGGAGGCTGCTTCTCTGCTGATGCACCGTCGCCCAAGCTCACTGAGCAGCGTTCCTGGCCGTAATGGCGCCACCACTCTTTTTCCGAGCGGAACGAATGACCCGTTGAACCCGAAATGCTCCTGAATGCTTTTATGCAGATAACTCCCTTCCTGGGAGCGGAGGACCTTCCCTTGTGGAGCAAACTCGCTGTTGCCATTGGGATCGGGATCCTGATCGGACTGGAGCGGGAATTCTCTCAAAAGGGGGAAACGACGGAAAATGTCGAGCGCTTTGCCGGGATCCGGACCTTTCCGATCATTTCACTGCTCGGATTTCTTTGCGCTTTCCTCGCGGAGGCCTCCAACCCCTGGATCCTGCCGGCCGCTATTCTGGGTATTTTTGCCCTCGTTACCACTTCCTACATCGTTTCCTATCAGCAAAGACGATCCGGTAGTACGACCCAGTTCACGGCCATCCTGACCTTCCTCCTCGGGGCTCTTCTTCAGTTCGGCTACCTCGACCTTTCGCTCCTGATCGCCGTGGCCACCACGATCCTCCTGGCCCTGAAACTCAAGCTCCATAGTTGGGTCCGGACCTTCTCCCAACAGGATATCTATGCCATTCTGGAATTCGTGGTGTTGACGGTCCTTGTCCTCCCCGTGTTGCCGGACAAGACCTACGGCCCCTACGATGTTCTGAATCCGCACGATATCTGGGTGATCGTGATCATCCTGCTCACCTTGAACTTCACCGCCTACCTGGTCAACAAATTCATCGGCGAGCAAAAGGGAACGGTCGTCTCCGGGGTGCTGGGCGGCTTTGCTTCCAGCACGGCCGTATCCTGGTTCTATTCAAGGCGCAGCAAGGCAGAGCCCGGAAAGGAACGGACCCAGAGTGCAGCCGTTGTTCTCGCTTCGTCGATCATGTTCCCACGGGTCCTCTTCTGGTTGTACCTCTTGAACAAGGAGCTGTTACGGGAAATGGCCCTTCCGGTGATCATCCTGGGGTTGGCCGGGGGCGCTATGGCCTGGTGGCTTTTGAAAAAGGAGAACGCCGATCAAAGAGCAAGCGAGGAGCGAAGCATGAAAAACCCCTTGAACCTGGGGGATGCTTTGACCTTTGGTGTCCTCTACGCCGGAATCCTGCTGCTGGTAGCTTATGCCCGGGACAACCTGGGTGAAGAAGGCGTCTACATTGCAAGTGGGATCTCGGGATTGGCTGATATCGACGCCATTACCATTTCCATGTCCAAACTGACCGGCAAGGAAATGGTCGCTTTTGTTACCCACAATGCGATCATCCTCGCGGCTTTGGCCAACACCCTCGTTAAATACGGACTCTGTTTGGGCTTTGGAAGCAAGGACATGAGAAGGTTCTCGAGCTACGGTTTTCTGCCGATCCTGGGCGTGGGCACGATCTATTTGGGGATCCGGATGCTGCTTTGATCGGCCAAAGAATTGCCGACCAGGATCCGGGAACTCTTCCCCACCGCCCTTGAGATCCCGTGGAAGCAGCACATCGACCATCAGATCGCCTTTCAAGAACATACGGACAACGCCGTGTCCAAGACCATCAACCTACCAGCGAACGCCACGGTACAGACGGTCGGTGAAGCTACATGAAAGCCTGGCAATGAAAGGCCAAAGGGGTCACGGTCTATCGTTACCATTCAAAACACCAGCAAGTGCTGGAAAAGAAAAAGCCATCCCTCCACGGGGATGGGCCGGACAACTGCAAGGTGTGCCCGGCATAAAGCTCCGCTCCTCTGGATCCGGAGTCGGCTTGAAGCAAGGGGTTTTCAAGGAGCAAAAAAAAGCCCCCGGCATGGGGGCTTTTTTTCCGATCTCTGATGGATCCTGCCGTACTAAAGCAGGACGAGCTCTTGCTTAATCGAGGTCGAAGCGGTCCAGCTCCATCACCTTGGTCCAGGCGCTCACGAAATCCTTCACGAATTTCTCTTCGTTGCCTTCGTAAGCATAGACCTCGGCAACAGCGCGAAGTTCGGAATTGGAACCAAAGATCAGGTCAGCGCGGGTACCGGTCCACTTGACCTCACCGGAATTGACGTCCCGCATCTCGTAGACCTGCTTGTCCTCCGACTTCGCCTTCCACTCCGTGCTCAGGTCCAGGAGATTGACGAAGAAATCGTTGCTCAGGGTACCGGGCCGGTCCGTAAGAACGCCGTGGCCCGAACCGTCGTAGTTGGTACCGAGCACGCGCATGCCCCCGACCAGGACCGTCATTTCAGGCGGTGTCAAGGTGAGCAGCTGCGCCTTGTCCACCAACATGCCCTCCGGAGAAGCGCTCCTGATCTTGTTGGGATTGAAGTAGTTGCGGAACCCGTCCGCATCCGGCCGGAGGTATTCAAAGGACTCCACATCGGTCCATTCCTCGGAGGCGTCGGCACGACCCGGTGTAAAGGGCACATTCACCTTGTGGCCCGCCTTTTCGGCCGCTTTTTCAATGGCCGCGGATCCGCCGAGGACGATCAGGTCCGCCAGAGAGATCCTCTTGTTCCCGCTTTGGGCACTGTTGAAGTCCTGCTGAATGCCTTCGAGCGTCTTGAGGATCGGCTTCAGGGCTTCCGGATTGTTCGCTTCCCAATCCTTCTGGGGAGCGAGGCGGATCCGGGCCCCATTGGCCCCACCCCGCTTATCGGAATCCCGGTACGTTGAGGCCGATGCCCAAGCGGCGAAGACCAGGTCAGAGATCGTCAGGTCCGAATCGAGGAGCTTGCCCTTCAATTCCCGGATGTCTTTCTCATCCACCAGTTCGTGGTCCACATCCGGGATGGGGTCCTGCCAGATCAGGTCCTCCTGGGGGACCTCCGGGCCGAGATAGCGCTCCTTGGGCCCCATGTCCCTGTGGACGAGCTTGAACCAGGCCCGGGCGAACGCGTCCTCGAATTCCTCAGGGTTGTTGTAGAAATGCTTGGAGATCCGCTCGTAATCGGGATCCTCCTTCAATGCCAGATCGGTCGTGAGCATGAAGGGGGTGTGCTTCTTGTTGGGATCGTGGGCATCCGGGATCGTGTTCTGGGCCTCTTCGTTCTTGGCGATCCATTGCCACTTGCCGCCGGGCCCCTTTTCCAGTTCCCATTCGTAGTTGAAAAGGTTGTGGAAGAAGCCCATATCCCATTTTGTTGGCTCTTCGGTCCAAACCCCTTCGAGGCCACTGGTGATCGTGTCAGGTCCTTTGCCGCTTCCGTGCTCGTTCTTCCAGCCCAATCCTTTCTCTTCGAGGGGAGCGGCTTCGGGGTCGGGCCCGAGGTTGCTCTCGGGCGGAGCTCCGTGCACCTTGCCGAAGGTATGACCCCCGGCGATGAGGGCGACCGTTTCGTAATCGTCCATCGCCATGCGTTTAAAGGATTGGCGGATGTAGTGGGCCGCCTTCTTCGGGTCGGGCTCGGCGTTCGGGCCTTCCGGGTTCACGTAGATCAGGCCCATGTGATCAGCTGCGAGGCGTCCCTCGAGGTTGCCGTCGTCATCGTGGCGCTCATCGGCCAGCCATTCGTTCTCCGGGCCCCAATTGATGTCCTTCTCGGTCTGGTAGACATCCTCGCGGCCACCCCCGAAACCGAACATCGGCAGGCCCATGGATTCAAAAGCGCAGTTTCCGGCCAGGATCAGGAGATCGGCCCAGGAGAGTTTGTCCCCGTACTTCTGTTTGATCGGCCAAAGCAGACGGCGGGCCTTATCCAGGCTTACGTTATCCGGCCAGCTGCTGACCGGCGCAAAGCGCTGGTTGCCCGTACCGGCACCACCCCGGCCATCAGCCACGCGGTAAGTACCCGCAGCGTGCCAGGCCATCCGGATGAAAAGGGGGCCGTAGTGTCCCCAATCCGCAGGCCACCAGTCCTTCGAATCCGTCATCAGGTCGTAAAGGTCCTGTTTGACGGCCTTCAGGTCGAGTTTTTGGAATTCCTCGGCGTAGTCGAAGTCCTCATCCATCGGGTTGGCTGAAGGCGCATGCTGCCGAAGGAGGTCAAGGTCCAGCATATCGGGCCACCAATCGTGCCCCTTGGAACCACCTCCGGCGGTCTTCGTGGAAGAAACGCCGGTAAAGGGACATTTGCTCGCTCCGTCACCGTTGCCTGTTGTCATTTCGTCTTGTTTCTCTTGTGCCATATTGTTTGACTATTAACTCGTTCTGGTTGATCTGGTCTTGTTTTTTACGGGGAAAAAAAGGAAAAGTGCATTTTTGCGGCCTCACTCATCCTTGGGAACCCAAAATTAGGAGATCCGGCCCTTATATCCAACATTATTCAGCTTATCCTATAAGAAAACGATCCAAGATCGAGCTTCGGAACTTTTCAATCGTGAGCATTGGATCTGCCTTCGACCAAAAAATATATATTTTTCACAGTGATATAACTGTGAAAAATATATATTTTTTCACGACCCGTCTTCTCAAAAACAGCCCGGTTCAAGAACGATCTAGAATCTCAGTATCGCCTCCCCGAAAGAAAATGGTGAAGGGGATCAAGGAATGGAGGTCCGGATCGATCGGGGTCCCCTCCCCTACTTCACCAGCTTCGAGATGAACTTAAACGAATCCGAACCGGCCACCCGGCAGAGCTCGAAAAGGATCGATTCCAGGGAGCTGATGGTCGCCCCTTCCTGGCGCATCCGTTCTATGGCCGTTCGTTTGTCGGATGCCTTCCGGGACCCAACGCAATCCTCGATGACAACGGGGTGATAGCCCTTTTCGAGGAGGTCCAGAGTGGACTGGAGCACACAGACATGGGTCTCGATCCCGAAGAGCACGATCTTCTTCTTCCCGAGCCCCGCGATGGCTTCCATGGCCTGCTCGTTGTCGCAACAACTGAACTCGAGCTTCTCGTAGCCTTCCTCCTGGCCAAAGGCCTCCCGGATGGAAGGAATGGTGTTGCCCAGGCCCTTCTTGTACTGCTCCGTCATCCGCATCGGGATCCCCAGTTGCTGCAATCCCTGGATCAGTTTTACTTGCTCCTGTTCGAGCGTTTCGTGGTCGTGGATGTGGGGGAAAAGCTTTTCCTGGACGTCGATGATGAGGGCACCGGTGTCCTTGGCTTGAATGCGCATAAGGGTTCGAGTTGGGGTTCGGCCCAAAAATAGGAAAGCCGGGTGACCAACAAGGCACCCCACCCATTATCCGACCAGACGGAGCATCCACCGCCGCAAGTTCCCGGCGGGGGATCTGCTAATTTCGACCCGATAGAATGAAGTCATCATCCCTGGAAAGGAGGGGGACGAAAGACATTCAACACTTCCCTGGCATGGC
>CAYVSK010000090.1:0-8985 GCA_964453635.1 uncultured Weeksellaceae bacterium
ATCCTCCCAAGGCGGTGTATGTAACCTCAGTTGGCGGAAGCCCACCATCGCTAACGGCACCGAGGACACCCAGCGGGAGCAGGAAATCGAACACGTAGCCCATCACTTCAGGAGCACTCGTCTTCCCTTTGTGGGTGGTATAATGGACTGGTTTATACCCGTTCTTCCTGAGTTCTATCTGCCGGACTTTTCCACTCTCCTCATTCAGGTCCACCAAAACTTTTCCCTTTCCCTGGGATTCTCTATCCACTACAACTTCCTTTTCGGGATCGCCCGGATCGATCTACGTGGAACTTGAGTGGATCCCGGTGAAGATCGCAGCACAACCGTTCATCAAAAGACAGAACAAGCTCAGGGACACAAGACATGAAAACCGATGAATGAAACAGGACATGGGCGACAAAAACGATTTTCGAATAATGACCAAGGCAAATATATAAAGACCAGCCAATTTCAGAAGGGGGTAAGCTCATCGGTAATAGAGAGAAACAAATGAAAACATCGGGATATTCCAATGGACGCTATGCGATCAAAGGGAAAATGGGAATGCCTTCCATGAACGTTTTGCATCAGGAACTGGAATGATATTCCCGCGGAAACGAGCACTTTTCAAGGCCTCACACCCCCATATCTTTGAATGATAGCCTGTGTTGCTGAAAACAGGTCAGAAGGAACAAAAAACAAAATACCGGATATGATCGGAAAGAATTGCGTGGTATGGGGACACATTGCCCTTTATGCACTTATTACAGGCCTGTTTGGAGGCGTATTCCTTTCCAACGCGAAAGCTCAGATCGACCCGCTGAATTCACCTTATTTCGATGAGGGCCCCTATCAGACCGTTTCGGATTCGGATACCACCCACTCGCCCGTGGTCTACAGCTTTCGCCCGGATACGGCGATGAACGCACCTTACCCCGTGTTGATCTTTCAATTGGGGGCCAATGGCTTCGGGGAGGATTACATCGGACCGCATTCCTACGACATTTATCTCGAGCATCTGGCGAGCTACGGATATGTGACCATCGTGGTGAACGACGCGGATGCGGGTCTTCCGAATGGCAGCAGCTTTACCGATGTGCACGATTGGTTCAAAGCAAAGAGTTCGGACAGCACGCATTGGGCTTCCGAATTGGCGGACACAAATCGGGTTTATGCGGGTGGCCACTCCAATGGCGGGGTCAATGCGACCTCCACCCTCCTCGATCGCCCGGATGATTTTCAAGGCATTGTCTATTTCGCCTCATACCCATCAGATAATGCCCTTGTTCCACACGATGTGAGCAATTACGACGGGAACGTGCTCAGTCTGGCGGGAGAAGAAGATGAAACATCCACACCGCAGGATTGTAAGGACGGCTACGACAAATACAAGAACAGCAACTGCAAATACTACACCCTTTTTGCGGGAACCGCCCACGGCGCGTTCGGAGATTACGACAATCCCGACCAACCCGTGGGCAGTATCAGCCGGGACAGTGCCACGGCCCAGATCCGCCATTTCCTGGTAAGCTTTCTCCAACACCATACCAAGGGCAATGCGGATGCGGAACTGGACCTCAAGGATCCTGATAGACAACCGGGGACCACCAAGCAATTCGAGACCACCTGCAGCTTGTGCCCAGCGGGATCCGACATCGATAGCATCCTGGTCGATGAAGCTGTCTGTGGCGACAGCACGGGAAGGATCGTTATACGGCCTGCCATGAAAGGGACCTTTCCCTACCAATACTCTATTGACAGTGGCCAGACCTATAAGGGGGACAGCATCTTCAGTGAGCTCCCTGCTGGTGACTACGATATCGCCATCAAGGACGCCAATAATTGCCGCACCGACACGAGCATTTCGGTCAGCAATATCCCCGGACCCAGGATCGATAGTGTGTCCAACACCCCAGCTTCCTGCGATACGACCGATGGAGCACTGACGATTTATGCTTCGGGCGGCTCTGGTGAACTCAGCTTTAGCAAGGACAGCGGTGCGACCTTCGTTGCCGATAGTGTTTTCAAGGGACTCACTCCCGGGTTCTATCACGTGGCCGTCAGAGATAGCAATGGTTGTCGCTCGGACAGCGTCGTTACGATCGAAAATCGATCGGTCAGCATCGACAGCGTAACCAGCAACCTCACTTCCTGTGATACCACGAATGGGACGATCACCATCCATGCGTCCGGTGAGACTGGTCCCTTCCAGTACAGCATCGACAGTGGGGACACATTTGATACCGACAGCCAGTTCACAGGCCTCAGCAAAGGGACATATACCATTGTCGTGGAGGACAGCAATGGATGCCAGGCCTTTGACAAGACCACCCTCACGCACCCTGAAGCTCCAGGGATAGATTCAGTGACCGTGAAAGACGCGGATTGCGGGATGGACAACGGAACCATCAGGGTGTCCGCGACCGGCGGTTCCGGTGCTATCTCTTACAGCATCGACGGGGGCAGCAGCTACAAAGACAGCAACGCCTTCAATGGCGTGAGCCCGGGCAAGCACTCGGTGGTCGTGACCGATACGGCAGGCTGTTCCGATAGTATTACGACCACGGTCGGAGAGGAAACGGAACCCCTTGCTATGGCCCAGGCCGATGCCGACACGATCGACCTGGCCATGGACTCCACGGTGAATTTCTCTGCACAGGGATCTCAGGGGAACGCGCATATCTGGGATTTCGGGGACGGGGACAGCGCTTTCACCGCAAATGCCAGCCATACCTACACAAGCCCGGGAAGTTATACCGTGATCCTGACCGTTGAAAAAGGCGACTGTACAGCCCGGGACACCCTCACGGTCGAGGTCATGAAATCCACGGGGATGGAGGAGTCCAGGAAAACTAAAGAAGAAAAGCTTTCCCTCTATCCTAACCCCACAGATGGGGATCTTACGGTCCACTTTGAAGAAGGCGGTAAGCAGGGCACGATCCGAATCCGTGACATCAGTGGCCGGCTAGTCCTGGAAAAAGCGCTCACCGGAAAGGCCCGGGTCAAAATTGATGCCAGCGGACTCGAAAAAGGGATCTACATGGTGGAATTCAACGCCCTTGATGGAGGGCAAAGCGTTAAACGTTTGGTAGTCGGGAATTAAAAGTCCTTTTCAAAGGGGGCCCCTTCATTCTTTGTCTCATTCACGGACCAGAAAAGGACGGTCGTTGAGTACCTCATCGTGATAAAAATCCCACAATTTCTGTTCCTCCGTCTCCCATTTCAACGCGTGTCGAGCCTTAAAAGCCCTTTTACACTGCGCTTTTAAGCGCTCGGGGTCCTCGAGCAAGTAGCTGAGCGCTTCAACAATATGTTCCACCGAACGGTGCCGGACCGTAACACCGGTATTGAATTCATTGAGCATCCGGGTGGTCTCCGGAAATCCCACATCCACTACTGCCATCCCATAGATCAGATAATGGAACAGTTTCATGGGTGGATCTACCAGGAAGTTCTTGGCGGTATGCGTTTTCAGGATCAATCCAATGCTGCCTTCCTCAAGTGCTTCCCCTACTTTGGGATAGTCGAGCCATCCCGTTTCAAAAATGTTCTCCTCCAGGCCGTAAGCTTTACATTTTTCATTGAGATAAACCCGTTCTTTTCCCGTAGTCTCCCCGATGATCTTGAGACGAACCCGCGGATAGCGCTGACAGACCCTTCGCATGACCTCGATCATGGTCTGCAAACCCCGGTCAAAAGGCAGGTTCCCTTCGTGGACGATGACCGGGTCCTTTACCTTATCCGTCCGGAAGGCAGGGACAAAAAGGTCCTGTCTGGGATAGTTGTTGATGACCACGTTCCTTAAACGCGGGTTTCGGTGTAGGAGGCTTCCCCGGGTCAATGGATTGGCCGTAATAGAAAAAAGATCCGGATCGTCCAGGCAATAGCTTTTGATCAAGCGGTCCTTTATGCTGGTTCCAAGAAGAGCCCCGTGTTCATCATAAACGACCCGGGCTCCGGTACGATCCCGGATCTTTCGTGCGATATAAAAGGATACGGATTCATGGGCATGGTAAACATCAGCGCCCAGTTCCGCCCCTTTTTTTACCATCTCTTTAAAGAAACGATCCAAGAAAAATTTGTGGAGCAATCTTTGGAAGAAAGTCCCGGGCAGCGGAACGAGGACGATCCGAACGCCATCGATCACCCAATCCGTCTTTCCATCGGGATTCAGATCGGTCTTCCTGGACATATCCCGGACCCGGCCTTCCGGATCCGCCGCACAAAGGATGATCAGTTCATGACCGGCTTTTTTCAGAGACCAGCACTCTTTGTAGAATATCCGGTCGTCCAGCGGGACGTGATCCACTGTGACCATACAGATCCTTGCCATCCGCCACGGTTTATTCGGGCCCTCCTTCCAAAGCCGTATAATACGCCCGGCAAGCGGGAAAGTCCACCACCTCCCAAGCGTTCGCTTCGGGGTCAGGAAAGCCGGCCCCCATCCTTAAGATAGGCTCTGTAAAAATAATACAGCCCGATGAAATGGGTCCCCTTGGCAAGAATGCTGGTCCAAATGGCCCCCTGAACACCGAACGGCGGGATCAAAAGAAGGTTCCCGCCAATGTTGATACCGGCGTCAAGGATCGAGACATTCCGGATGGCCTTCCCCTGTGCCTTTGCCGTAAGAAAGGTCAGCGGCTGATACATGCCCTGGAAGAAATAGGCCAGGGCCAGAGGCCAGACGTAGTTGGCAACGGTCACGAACGCCTTCCCGAACAAAAGCTCTACGAGAAAACCCGCCAGGAGGATCAACACCCCCATTGAAAGGACCAACCAGACCGTATTGTAGAACCAAACGCGCGGGGATATCCGGTCTGCCTCTGCAAAGCGTTTGAAAAGGGAATGAGAAACGGCCCTGCTCATCATCACCATGGGGCTACAGATCATACCGGCGAGGGAATAAAACCCCAATTGCGTAGCATTGACAAAATAAGGGATAAAGAGCTGATCCAGTTTATAGGTGGTCTGATCGATGATAAGGCCGGTATAATGTGCTTTTCCAAAGACCCGACGCTTTTCGGCAACTTCCCGGTATCGTTCCCATAAGTGCCTGAACCGGGGCTTCAACAACACGAGCGTCAAAATGATGGCCGGAAGAAAAGCCAGCATATTCAGGAGGATCACCGTAAATAGATCGAAAGAGCCCCAGCGGAAAAGGGCTAAGAGAACCAACAGAAAAAGGCCTTTATTGAGGAGGTCAAAGGAAGCGTGGACGCCGATCCGATTCGCCCCCACCGTGATGTCCGTCGTCATTTGCCGAAAGGTGAGCACGAAAACGAGGGGAGCGATCAAACGAAGAATGTGACCGAGCTGAACGCCGAAGAGCCCATCCACGAAACCAGCAGCAACCCATAGAAACACCCCATACAGAACACCGAGAAAGAGGGTAAGCAAAGTGCCCACACCGAAATATTCCCGGGTCCGTTCTTCCTGCTTTTCCTCAGCGACCAAAACCTTAAGAGACCCAAAGAAGCCCAAGTCGAAAAAAAGGACGGAAAAAGTGGTTATCGCAGAGAAGAGGGCATACAAACCGTAATCCTCAGGACCGAGCCCCCTTGTCTGGACCCCTTTGATCAGGAAACCAAGGACCCCGACCCCGAGCTGGGACCCGAACATGAGCCCCATTTGCTGAAGCCGACCCCGATGCGCCCACAGTTCCTGCCTCGACAGCGTAAAAGGG
Source organism: uncultured Weeksellaceae bacterium (assembly GCA_964453635.1). Taxonomy (GTDB): domain Bacteria; phylum Bacteroidota; class Bacteroidia; order Flavobacteriales_D; family CAYVSK01; genus CAYVSK01. The sequence continues at coordinate 5,666 of CAYVSK010000090.1, forward strand.
GTTTTTATGAGAGCAGGAAGTCTCACGATCGAAATGTTCGGGCCGGCGCCTTCCGATCCAGCATGAAGGATCAATTTCGCTTATTCAGGCAGAAAAGACGCAAGAAAGCCCCGGATTCCAAAGACCCCATTTAAAAGACTTGCTGGACCGATACGAAAAGAGGGGTGGAAATGACCGGACCAGCCCTTCAATCATGTTTCCAAAGGGCCTTGTTGTCCCAAAATTTCTTGGCCGCTTCGCTCCCGTTGGCATAGGCCCGTTTGACCCAGAGGGCCGATTTTTCTTTGCTTTCCGGGATCCCTTCCCCTTGGTAATACATTTTTCCGAGCATGAGCTGGGCTTTCGAATTCCCGCGTTTGGCAGATTTTCTAAACCAAACAAAGGCCTTTTCCTTATCCACCAGCGTCCCTTTTCCATCCCTGTACATCTTACCGAGTTTGAACTGAGCTTCCGCATCACCCTGTTCAGCACTTTTCTCGTACCAATCGAGCGCCTTCTGAGGATCCTCTGAAACCCCTCTTCCTTCCAGATATAGGTCACCCAATGCGGTCTGGGCTTCGGCCTTGCCTTGCCGGGCCGACTTCCGGTACCACTTGGCGGCCTTTCCAACATCTTTTCCCTTCACGGATTCGTAGATCCCGGCGATGTTGTACTGAGCCTCCGGGTTCCCTTGCTCTGCACTTTTTTTGTACCATTCGAAGGCAGCACTCTTGTCCTTTTCCGTTCCCATCCCGAAGTCGTACATCACCCCCAACGCATTCTCAGCCACGGCAATTCCCTCTTCAGCCGCTTTCTTATACCATGTAAAAGCTTTTTCCAGATCCTTAGCGGTCCCTTCCCCATGTTCGTACATGATCGCCAAAGCATTTTGAGCCTCCGGCTTACCTTGTTCAGCAGCTTTTTTAAACCATTTGAAAGCCCTCTCCTTATCCTTCCTACTGCCCGAGGAATAAATTCTCCCCAGGTTGTATTGAGCTTCGGGATTGCCCTGTTCAGCGCTTTTTTTGTACCAGCGGACCGCTTTTTCCCGGTCGCGCGCAACCCCATTCCCGTGTTCGTACATGATCGCCAAGGCGTGTTGAGCCCGTGAATCCCCTTGTTCAGCCCCTTCTTTGGCCCATCGATAAGCTTTTTCACGATCCAGAAGGGAATCGGAATAGTACATCACGGCGAGATTGAACTGGGCATCGGTATGCCCCTGGCGAGCACTCTTGGTAATCCATTCGATGCCTTTCTGGAGGTCCCTCGATCCCTGCTCACCACTGTAATAGGACTTACCGAGCTGGAACTGAGCTTCCATGTCACCAGACCTGGCCGCTTTTAACAAGGAATCCTTCGAGGCCTGACCGAAAACGTCGAACAAGCCTATACCGAAAAGAACACTAAAGAGAAAAATGTACTTTTTCATGACCTTTTTTTAAGAACAACAATAGGCTAAGGTATCCGATATCAAATGTTAATGCCACTACGGGGATCCCGTCCAAAAGTCCATATTCCATGCCTCAAATTTAGGAAACGATCCCAAACAAAATGCGGATCTCTCCATTCCTCCGAAAAAGACCATTCCCGGACCCCAACCCTGTTCCTTTCAGCGGAGACCAAGCCGTTATAAGCCGAGAGCGGGTTGCCATGGCAAATGACCCCTTTGTGAAGGTCCCTGCGCTTATAAGGCCGGCCCCATGAAAAGAACAAGTCTTTGTATATTGGATTCTTCATGCCCGGTCGGGTCTTTTTTTGAAAGCGAACATGAACCGTCCCTTACCCAACGAAACGAGATTTACCCGCTATTATCGAACGCCCCTTCTCATTGGAGCAGGGATCGGTGTATTCTTTCTTTTCATTCACCTTTTCGCGACCCACACGGTCTCCTTTCAGAACATTTTCAATATCATGGGGATCTGTCTGTTGTTCGCTTGCCTTTTCGGGGGTGTGTCCCATTGGCACAACGAATACCACGCCCCCAAGCGGATCGACGAGATCCTGGACCGGTTAACCCGCCTGGAAAGGTTGGGTTTCGAAAGAAGCGGTATCATGTATCTGGGTACATATCGGGGCTATCCGATGAGCATTTCCCCCACTGTTTCTTTCGTGCCTTACGCCCCTCAAACGGAGCAATTGCTGGTTTTGATCTTCGGGTCGGGCGATGGAGCTGCTGGTGAAAGAAAGACGGAACACGCCCCACTTCGCCGCATCGCACTCGTTCGGAAGGAAGAATTCGTGGTCGGAAAAGCGGGGTTTACCATATATTTCAGGCATCCCCCTTCGGTCAGCGACATATCAGAAAGATTGGATTCCCTTATAAAGGAGTTCCGAGAGGCCGGCATAGATACCGTGGAGACGGACGAGGAGATGGTCGGGATCTGCACCTACGATATCAATGAAAGTTCTGATTGGCCCAGGAATTGAAAAAAGACGAAGCAAGAAGCCTGTGTTGAACATTCGGAATGAAGCACCAAATAATACCAGAAATTTTTAGCGTATCGAGCCCCCGCTAATTTCGCGTATTCAACCGTAAAGTCCCAATATGCTGCTGCCGGAATGCTTCGATCAAGGAAAGAACGCCTTACGCGGTTCTGCCTACGCGATGGCCGTATCGATCGGTATCCTTCTCCCTATCTTGAGCACAGGACAACCCGACACGGTGGAAATGAGGGACAATTCCTTCGTCCCGGAAAGCCTTACCGTGGATGCTGGAGATACGGTCGTATGGGTCAATGTTGGCAGCAACGACCATACAAGTACCAGCGGAACGTCTTGTAGTTCCGACGGGATATGGGACTCGGGGAACATGACCCCCGGTGAGACCTTTTCTTATACGTTCGATTCAACGGGCAGTTTTCCTTATTACTGTATACCGCATTGTGGTTTCTGGGACATGGTCGGTTTTATCGATGTGCAGGGAAAAAGCTACTGCGACAGCACGATCAGCCCGACCCCTTGCGACAGTTTCACGGTCCCCAGCGGCGATACGACCTACACCGAAAGCGGGACCTACAACGATACCATCCTCAGCGCTTCGGGCTGCGATACGGCTTATACGATCGAGCTGAGCATCAGGAACGCTTCCCGGGACACGATCCGTCCCGAGGTCTGCGACAGTTTCACCGTCCCGAGCGAGGATACCACTTACACCCAAAGCGGGACCTATCACGACACCCTCACCAATGACGCCAGCTGCGACAGCATCATCCGGATCGAGCTGACGATCGACAGCATTTTCCGGGACTCATTCGCCACCGAGGCCTGTGACAGCTTTACCGTGCCGAGCGGCGATACGACCTACACCGAAAGCGGGACCTACAACGATACCATCCTCAGCG
>CAYVSK010000091.1:0-8945 GCA_964453635.1 uncultured Weeksellaceae bacterium
TCCTTGACCGGACCAAAGATCTTCGCACAGAAGAGCCCGTCGCGCTCCGGCTTGAAGGTGCGGTAGTTGATCGTCTCCGGCTTCGTGACCTCCCCGTGCGACCATTCCCGGATCGTCTCCGGACTGGCGATACCAATCCGGATGGCGGAGAAACTCAATGGGTCTTTCGGCTTCTCGAAAAAGCTGAATATGTCCTTCAAAACTGCCTCCCGTGGGCGGAAGCGGGGGTCCTCCCGCTTCCCATCTTCTCAAACTCTCTCGGTTCCGACGTCTCGCTCCCGACTCCTCGTCAGGCGACGTCCTCGAGCAACTCGATGTTCAGGCACAGCGAGTGAAGTTCCTTGACTAGGACGTTGAAGCTCTCCGGCATGCCCGGATTGAGCTTGAAGTCCCCCTTGACGATCGACTCGTAGACGCGCGTCCGTCCCTGGACGTCGTCGGATTTGACCGTCAGGAACTCCTGCAGCGAGTACGCTGCGCCGTAGGCCTCCATCGCCCAGACCTCCATCTCGCCGAAACGCTGACCACCGAACTGAGCCTTTCCGCCCAGTGGCTGTTGCGTGATAAGGGAGTAGGGGCCGATGGAACGGGCGTGCATTTTATCCTCGACCATGTGGCTCAATTTAAGGATGTAGATCACCCCTACCGTGCCTTGCTGGTCGAAAGGTTCTCCCGTTTCCCCATCATAGAGGGTCGTCCTTCCGAGGCGGGGCAGACCAGCGTCCTTCGTGTACTGTTCGATCTCATCGAGGCTGGCACCGTCAAAAATGGGCGTTGAGAACTTTTTACCGAGCTCTTCACCGGCCCAGCCGAGAACAGTCTCGTAGATCTGTCCAAGGTTCATCCGGGACGGTACACCCAAGGGGCTGAGGACGATATCGACCGGGGAACCGTCACTGAGGAATGGCATGTCCTCCTGGCGGACGATCTTGGCGATAACGCCCTTGTTCCCGTGCCGGCCGGCCATTTTATCGCCCATCTTGAGCTTCCGCTTTTTGGCGACGAAGATCTTGGCCAATTTAATGATGCCGGTAGGCAGTTCATCGCCGACCGTCAACTGGTACCCCTGACGCTTATAGGAACCTTCCAGTTCGTTGACCTTGCTCTTGTAATTGCGGATCAGATTGTTCACCAGCTCATCGGTCTTTTCTTCACCCGTCCAGCCTTCCGGATTGATGTTCTCGTAATCCAGGGCTTTGAGCTGTTTTTTGGTGAATTTCACCCCTTTCTTGACCTGCTCCGTCTTGTAATTGTCGTAGATCCCATTGGACGTCTTCCCGTTGAGGAGCTTCATCAATTTGTCGATGAAACGGTCCTTGAGGTTCTCCAGCTTTTTCTTGTGTTCCTTCTCGAGCTGATCGAGCGCGGGCTGATCCTTCTTCTTTCCCCCTTTTCCTTTGTTAACGGCCCTGGAGAAGAGTTTCTTATTGATCACAACGCCTTCTACCGCGGGCGGTACTTTCAGGGATGCATCTTTTACATCGCCTGCTTTATCGCCAAAGATCGCCCGGAGCAGTTTTTCTTCAGGGGAGGGATCGGATTCGCCTTTGGGGGTGATCTTTCCGATCAGAATATCCCCTTCACCGATCTCCGCCCCAACACGGATCAGGCCGTTCTCATCGAGGTCTTTCGTGGCTTCTTCACTAACGTTCGGGATATCCGGGGTCAATTCCTCCAGCCCCCGTTTGGTATCCCGGACTTCGAGGGAGTATTCCTCGATGTGGATGGACGTAAAAGTATCGTTCCGAACCGCACGTTCCGATACCACGATAGCGTCCTCGAAATTGTAGCCTTTCCAGGGCATGAATGCAACCTTCATATTGCTACCGATCGCGAGTTCCCCATCCTGGGTACCGTAGCCCTCACAAAGGACCTGGTCTTCTTCGACCCGGTCGCCTTTTTTCACAATGGGCCGCAAGTTCATGCAGGAGCTTTGGTTGGTCCGGTGGAACTTGGTCAGTTCATAGGTCTTGACATTGTCGTCGAAACTGACCATTTCCGTTTCCTCATCGCGGTCATATTTGATCTTGATCTTCTCAGCATCGACGTAATCCACCACTCCAGGTCCTTCAGCTTGCCAGAGGACCCTGGAATCACGGGCCACGTCCCTTTCAAGCCCGGTCCCCACGATCGGGGATTGCGGCTTCATCAAGGGCAGGGCCTGACGCTGCATGTTGGACCCCATAAGAGCCCGGTTTGCGTCGTCATGCTCGAGGAAGGGGATCATAGAAGCGGCGATCGAAGCGATCTGGTTCGGGGCCACGTCCATGAGGTCCAAAGAACCCGGTTCAACCACCGGGAATTCCCCTTCTTTTCGGGCTTTCACTTTTTCGGTAAGAAAATCCCCTTTATCCCCCACCTTGGCGTTCGCCTGGCCGATGGTCCGGTTCTCTTCCTCCTCGGCGCTGAGGTATTTCACGGATTCGGGTGACAGGTCCACCTTTCCAGAGGAAACATCCCGGTAAGGGGTCTCGATGAAGCCCAGGCGGTTCACTTTGGCGTAAACACAGAGGGATGAAATAAGACCGATGTTGGGGCCTTCGGGCGTCTCGATCGTACAGAGTCGCCCGTAGTGGGTATAGTGCACGTCCCGGACCTCAAAACCAGCCCGTTCCCGTGACAATCCACCCGGTCCGAGCGCAGACATCCTCCGCTTGTGGGTCATTTCCGCCAGCGGATTGGTCTGGTCCATGAACTGGGATAGCTGGTTGGTCCCGAAGAAGGAGTTCACGACCGAGCTAAGGGTCTTGGCATTGATGAGGTCCGTTGGCGTGAAGACCTCATTGTCCCGCACGTTCATCCTTTCGCGGATGGTCCGGGCCATTCGGGCCAATCCCACACCGAATTGGTTGTAGAGCTGTTCACCAACGGTCCTGACACGCCGATTGCTCAAGTGGTCGATATCGTCCACATCGGTCTTGGAGTTGATCAGTTCGATGAGGTACTTGATGATGGCGATGATGTCCTCATTGGTAAGGATCCGTACATCCTCCTCGATATCGAGGTCGAGTTTCTTGTTGATCCGGTAGCGACCTACTTCACCCAGGTCATAGCGGGTCTCGGAGAAGAAAAGCTTCTCGATCACGCTCCTGGCCGTTTCCTCGTCGGGGGGCTCAGCGTTCCTCAATTGCCGGTAGATGTGTTCAATGGCTTCCTTTTCGGAATTGGAGGTGTCTTTGTGCAGGGTATTGTAGATGATCGCGTAATCGGAAGAATTGATGTCCTCCTTATGCAGGATGATCGTTTTGGCCCCGGCTTCGATGATCTTGTCGATATGCTGCTCTTCAAGGACCGTTTCACGATCGAGCACCACCTCGTTCCGTTCGATGGAGACCACCTCACCGGTGTCCTCATCCACAAAATCCTCAACCCAGGAACGAAGGATCCGTGCAGCCAGTGTTCGGCCAATGCACTTTTTCAGATTGGTCTTGTTCACTTTGACCTCGTCAGCAAGGCCAAAGATGTTGAGGATGTCCTTGTCACTCTCAAACCCGATCGCCCGCAAGAGGGTGGTGACCGGAAGCTTCTTTTTCCGGTCGATATAAGCGTACATCACGCTGTTGATGTCGGTCGCGAACTCGATCCAGGACCCCTTGAAGGGAATGACCCGGGCGGAGTACAATTTGGTGCCATTGGCGTGGCGGCTCTGACCGAAGAACACGCCGGGGGACCGGTGAAGCTGAGATACGATCACCCGTTCGGCCCCATTGACGACGAAGGAGCCCCGGGGGCTCATGTAGGGAATGGTCCCCAAATAGACGTCCTGTACGATGGTCTCAAAATCCTCGTGCTCAGGATCGGTACAATACAGTTTGAGCTTGGCCTTAAGCGGAACGGAATAGGTCAGGCCACGCTCGATGCATTCCTGAATGGTATAACGCGGAGGATCAACGAAATAATCGAGGAACTCGAGCACGAATTGATTTCGCGTATCGGTGATCGGGAAATTCTCGTTAAAGACCTTGAAGAGTCCCTCTTGTTTTCTGTTTTCCGGGTTGGTATCCAATTGAAAGAATTCCCGGAAAGCTTTGAGCTGTATTTCGAGAAAATCGGGGTATTTAACGTTATCCGCTATCGCCGAACCGAAAGAGACCCTTCCGTTGGTCTTTTCGGTGACTTTTTTGTTGCTGGATTTATCAAGTGTGGTCGTCAATATTGAGCACTTTTTGGTTCGCGAAAAAAACAGAACGTAAACAGGAACAGCTACAATCTATGAAAGGTTCGAGCGATCTTCCCTTTTTCGCGGAAAGGGAAGGGCTCAAACCAGAACACAAGGGCCTCTTATAGGGGCTTCTCATTATTTGAGCTCAACCTCTGCTCCAGCTTCTTCCAATTGAGATTTGAGCGATTCAGCGTCTTCCTTGCTCGTTTTTTCCTTGATGGGCTTGGGCAATTCGTCGACCATGCTCTTGGCCTCTTTCAATCCAACGCCCGTGATCTCCTTGACCAATTTCACCACGGCGAGTTTGGATTCGCCCGGGCTGTTCAGTACGACGTCGAACTCGGTCTGTTCGGCTTCACCGCCACCTTCTTCACCGCCACCGGCGGCTGCGGGAGCAGCAACAGGAGCAGCTGCAGCGGGTTCGATGCCATACTCCTCCTTCAAAATATCCGCAAGGTCATTCACATCCTTCACGGACAGATTGACCAGCTGGTCAGCCAATTCTTTCAGTTCTGCCATTTTTCTGGGTTTTGAGATTTAGAGATTTCACTTTTAAAGTCGCACAATTAACTTTCCTGATCCTCGGCCTTCTCTTCTCCTTCACCACGATCCTGCAAGGCCTTTACCAAGCCACCGATCTTATCCTCACCCGACTGCAAGGCACTCAAGAGGTTTTGCATGGGGGACTGCAGGAGCCCGACGAGGTCGCCGACCAACTCCTCCTTGGTCTTCAGGGCGGCGAGATCCTTGAGATTTTCATCCCCGAGAAAGACCTGTTCCTCGATAAATGCCGCCTTGAGAAGCGGTTTCTGGTGTTGTTTTCTGAAATCCTGAATGATCTTGGCCGGTGCATTGCCGATCTCAGAGAACATAATGGAGGTCGGCCCCTCAAGGGAATCATAGAGTTCAGAAAGGTCCTTTTCCTCGACCTGTTCCATGGCTTTTCTAAGGAGCGTGTTCTTCACCACCCGCATATTCACGTTCTGCTCGTAACACTTTTTGCGCAGGGCATTGGTGTTCTCAACGTTGAGCTCTGAGGTATCCGCCAGATAGAACACCTCGTTCTTGGAGAGTTGCTCTGTCAACTCCTGGATCTCCTGGTCCTTTTCTGCTCTTGTCTTAGCCATGGGTCAATGTTTTAAGCCGTACCAGCGCACCTTTTATTCCACGGACTTTGGCTCTATTTTAATACCCGGGCTCATGGTACTGGAGAGCGCGATGTTCTTGATATAAGTACCCTTGGCTCCGGTCGGTTTAAGTTGTTTCAGGGTCTTGATGACCTCCTGGGCATTCTCCCGGATCTGTTCACTGTCGAAAGAAGACTTTCCGATAGCCGTATGGATGTTCCCATTCTTGTCCACGCGAAAATCGATCTTTCCGGCCTTCACTTCCTTCACGGCCTGTGCCACATCCATGGTAACGGTCCCGGTTTTCGGGTTCGGCATGAGCCCACGGGGGCCGAGGATCTTTCCGAGGGGGCCGACTTTTCCCATCACGTTGGGCGTACAGATGACCACATCCATATCCACCCAACCCTGCTTGATGCTCTCAATGTGCTCATCCAATCCGACCCAGTCGGCACCAGCGTTCTTTGCTTCCTCTTCTTTATCAGCGGGACAAAGCACGAGGACCTTCACATCCCTTCCCGTTCCGTGCGGTAAGGAAACACTGCCCCTCACCATTTGATCGGGCTTTCTGGGGTCCACCCCCAAACGAACGTTCAGGTCGACGGTCGCATCGAAGTTCACATTGGTGACATCCTTGACCAGTTGACTGGCCTCACTGATGTCGTACAGCTTTTGGGGATCGACCTTATCGAGGGCCTCTTTTCTTTTCTTGCTCACTTTTTTGGCCATGACGATCTTTTTAAAGGATCAGAAGGGGCGTTTTCCCCTAATGTTCACACCCATGCTCCGGGCTGTCCCGGCCACCATCTTCATTGCGGGGTTCACATCGAAACAATTGAGATCGGGCATTTTCTCTTCAGCGATCTGGCGGACCTGGTCCCAAGAAATGGTACCGACCTTCTTAATGTGGGGCTCTGAAGAACCCTTCTCGAGCTTGGCCGCTTCTTTGATCTGGACCGGTACCGGTGGCGTTTTGACGATGAAATCAAAGGAGGCATCGGAATAAACGGTGATCACCACCGGTAGCAATTTGCCGGCCTGATCCTGGGTCCGCTCGTTGAACTGTTTGCAGAAGTCCATGATATTGAGCCCCTGGGCACCCAGGGCGGGTCCCACGGGCGGGGAAGGGTTCGCCCCACCCCCTTTGATCTGCAATTTGATCTGTCCGGTCACTTCTTTAGCCATCGTGCCTGCTGTTTATCGTGTCTCAGGATTCCTTTTCTACCTGCATGAAGCTCAATTCCAATGGCGTTTTCCGGCCAAAGATCTTCACCATCACCTTGAGCTTTTTCTTTTCCTCGTTGATCTCTTCGATAACCCCTGTAAAATTGGTGAAGGGGCCGTCGATCACCTTCACCGATTCCCCTTCCATGAAAGGGATGTTCAATTCGCCCTCCTGTTCGGACATTTCGTCGACCTTACCAAGGATCCTGTTGATCTCGGATTGCCGCAGAGGGGCCGGGTCGTCCTTGGATTCACCGAGAAAACCGATCACTCCGTTCACGCTCTTGATCTTGTGGGGGATCTCGCCGACAAGGTCCGCTTCTACCAATATGTAGCCCGGAAAAAAGTTCCTTTCCTTGCTCACCCGCTTTCCGTTGCGGATCTGATAGACTTTTTCGGTCGGGATCAGGACCTGAGAAATATAATCCTGTAGGCCTTCCCGTTCGATCTCGATCTCGATGTTCCGCTTGGCCTTTTTTTCCTGGCCACTAAGCGCCCTGAGCACATACCATTGTTTCCCGGACTGTTCTTCCTGGCCAGCGTTATCGTTCGCTTGCTGAGAACCTTCGCCCGTGGTGTTCTCATTGTATTGTTGATCCTCTTCTTCACTCATGTTATCGTCCTTTTCCATCATATAGGAACGCGACTCACTGGAAAATGCTGTAAAAGTAGCCGAGGAATCCTCGCCAATAAGAGTCCTCGGAATTGATGCCAAAAATATAGTCCATAAAGAAGACGATGAGCGAAATGATCACCGAAGCAACGAAAACAATAACAGCACTACTCTGTAACTCGGGCCAAGACGGCCAAGAAACTTTATAAAGCAGCTCGTTGACCGTTTCCTGAATATAATCCCTGATCCTTGTCAATACCCATTCGTTTGTTGGCACGGGTGGCAGGATTCGAACCCACGACCTATGGTTTTGGAGACCATCGCTCTACCAGCTGAGCTACACCCGTATAATGCCAAGAGGACCGGGACCGAAACCGGCACCCGATCCTCGTCATTTTTCTGAACGCCCCTCTTCGTTCTTCTTTCCCTCCTTATTCAATGATCTCTGTTACCTGGCCGGCACCGACCGTTTTTCCGCCTTCCCGGATGGCGAATCGGAGCCCTTTGTCCATGGCAACAGGAACGATCAGGTCCACGTTCAACGTTACGTTGTCACCAGGCATGACCATTTCCCGTCCTTCTTCAAGCGTGATATTGCCAGTGACGTCCGTTGTTCTGAAATAGAACTGGGGCCGATAATTGTTGTGGAACGGGGTATGTCGGCCACCCTCGTCCTTTTTGAGAATGTAGGCCTCACACTTGAACTTCTTGTGGGGTGTGATGGAACCGGGCTTGGCCACGACCATGCCGCGTTGGACCTGGTCCTTTTCAATACCCCGCAGGAGCAAGCCGACGTTGTCACCGGCCTCACCTTTGTCGAGGATCTTGCGGAACATTTCTACGCCAGTGACCGTGGACTTCATCTTCTCATCCTGCATGCCGACGATCTCGACCGGGTCGTCCTTGTTGATCACGCCGGTCTCGATCTGGCCGGTCACAACGGTTCCCCGCCCTGTAATGGTGAAAATGTCCTCAATGGACATGAGAAAATCCTTATCGGTCGCCCTGGGCGGAACATCGATATGATCGTCCATGGCCTTGATGAGCTCCTTAACGGGCTCGATCCATTTCTCTTCCCCTTCAAGAGCGCCAAGAGCGGACCCTTTAATGATCGGGGTGTTATCACCGTCGTAATCGTAGAAACTGAGGAGCTCGCGGACCTCCATTTCGACCAGTTCGAGCAGTTCCTCATCCTCCACCTGGTCGACCTTGTTGAGGAAGACGACGATCTTGGGGAGACCGACCTGTCTTCCCAAGAGAATGTGTTCACGGGTCTGCGGCATCGGACCGTCACTGGCAGCGACCACGAGAATGGCGCCATCCATTTGTGCGGCACCGGTCACCATATTCTTAACGTAGTCAGCGTGACCGGGACAATCCACGTGCGCATAGTGCCGGTTCTCGGTCTCGTATTCGATATGGGCCGTGTTGATCGTAATGCCCCGTTCCTTTTCCTCGGGGGCATTGTCGATCGTTGAGAATTCACTGGCCTCACTCAATCCTTCTTCCGAAAGGACTTTGGTGATCGCCGCGGTCAGCGTCGTCTTTCCATGGTCAACGTTACCGATGGTACCGATGTTCAGGTGAGGCTTGGACCGTTCGAAAGTTTCTTTAGCCATAACTCCAGAGATGTTTGATCGTTGTTATTTGATTGTTTGCCTATAGATGAACGCCTTTTTCCCGTCACGGCCGTTTTACCGCAAGAGCCAATGACGGGATTTGAACCCGTGACCTCTTCCTTACCAAGGAAGCGCTCTACCACTGAGCTACATCGGCCTTTCCGTATTCAACCCCCGTGCGCGTTTTTCCTCCTCTTCTA
>CAYVSK010000092.1:0-8845 GCA_964453635.1 uncultured Weeksellaceae bacterium
CTTCGATGATCACTTCCTCGAAGGTTTGGGAGTGCAGGGTGACGTTGATCGTGCTATCCACCCCCGGCGATAGCTTCAGGGTATGAGTAACGGCCTGATAGGCGGTATGGCTGTAGTGAAGGACAAAAGTGGTATCGGCCGGCACGGCCAGGGAATAGCGGCCTTTTTCATTCGTCGTGGTGCCCCTCGTGTTCCCTTTTATGCTTACGTTGGCTTCGGGAACAGCTTCCCGGTCCTTTGTACGAACTTGCCCTGAAATGGTGGCGTCTTGCTGGGCGTTCAAAAGCAGGGGCACCAGGACCGGCAGGATGGAAAGGGCCACCCTATTGATCGCTGTCCTGCTTGAATTCACCGTTTTTCCAGGCTTTGATGAACTTCGACCACGCAAAGGGGTCCAGGAGCCGGATAGGTGGGGTCTGACCGGCGTAGTAGAGTCGGTTCATTTTCTGCTGCATTTGGTACTTGAAGTTCATTTGGCCGTCCATGGGGACTTCCCTGGCCATATCCCGGAGCTTGGCATCGGCGAGGTTCTTTCGGGCCCTTTCAAGGTCGTCATCCGGAAGGTCGAGGTTCAGGAACGCTTCTTTGAACTCTTCCCGTGTTGGCCAGGGATGGACCACGGCCTCTTCAAGCTGGACTGTGTCGCGCTTCAATACGTGAATGAGGGAATACTGCCTTTCCTGGAGGGTATCGGGAACGATGAACGTGCCCTTTCTGAATCCCACGGAAGAAAAGATAATGGTATCCTGTTCCTGTGCCACAAAAGAGAAATAGCCGTTCGGGTCGGTGGTCGTTCCTCGATTCGACCCCTTGATAAGAATATTCGTGAAAGGGACCGGGGTGATGCTGTCGTCCTTTACCACGACCCCGGACAATTGGACGGGTTCTCGCTTATCCGGGGCATCGGATCCTTGCCCGAAAAGCAGGGCCGGAACGAGGAAAAAGGAGATCAGAAGGAGAAAAGATCGCTGCGTTTTGGATCTAGGAATCTTCGTCATATCCCGCAAAGGTAAGGAAGGATCCGGAAGGTGCTTCAACGGGCTTGGAAGGGGAATATTGCTGGAACACGGCCTTTGGGTCTCAGAAGATGGACGTACCGGGGTTCTAGGGTCCCTGAGGCATCCTTCCGACGCTTTTTTTCGTCCGATCCCACAAGGGGATAAGGCTTCTGGATCGAGAGGCACCCCCCGAAAAATGAAGAAAATTCTCCAAAACCAAAACAACAGCTTATGAAAAGTTGGCCCGCTTCTCTGTTCACCATCATTAACTATCTGATCTTCACGTTTTCCGCATCGGCTCAGATCAGCATCGGGGATTCTGATATGCCGACGACCGGTGAGACCTTTCGGCTCAGTATAGCGGCGAATCCCGTACTTGTCGACCCCGGTCAGGGGGGGACGGGCCAAACCTGGGATTTCTCTGACCTTACCCACGCCGACCAACGCGTGGATACCTTCCAGACCGTGAGTAGCACCCCGGCTGCTTATCAGATCAAATTCAACAATCCCACGGAACCCGACTATCTTGCGGATTATGCCCTCCATCAACCCACATCACCACCAGTGACCCTTCCGAATGTGCAATTGGAGGATCTTTACGAATTCTACAAGAATGAAACGGGGGCTTTTCAGCAACTCGGCATTGGGGCCAAACTGAACGGGATCCCGTTCTCGGCCCGCTTCGATCCCATTGATACGCTCTATCATTTTCCCCTGAAAATGGGCAACATTGATTCCTCGAGATCGACCTTGCTCGTGGATCTGCCGAATTTCGGTGCTTACGGTCAGGACCGAAAAAGGGTCACGACGGTGGATGGGACGGGCACTTTGACCACCCCCTATGGCAGTTTCCAAACCCTGCGGGTCAAAACGGATCTGCAGATCTCGGACACCATTTATGTGGACTCCCTGAACTCGGGGACCCGAAGCGATCGCCCCGATGTGACGCTCTATGAATGGTTCGCAAAGGGAATGGGGGTGCCCCTCCTCCGGATCCGGGAGACCAACGGCCAGGTCACCCGTGTGGAATATCAGGATAGTGTTAGAACACCCTTGTCCGTGCGACCCGAGAAAAACCTTACCGAGTCCGCGGAGCTTAGGGTCCGCAACAAGACCCTGACCATTAAGGCCCCCAACGATCTGAAGCTCGTTCGCGTGATCGGTCCACGGGGTCGCACCATCTACAAGGAAAGGCCGTCAGGAAAGAAACTAAGGGTTAAGCTGGATGGAAACCCGAGTGGGATCTACCTCGTCCATTGGATCACTGATCGAGGCCGCATGGGGGCTCAAAAGATTCATTCGGGGCTTTTATCGGGTGAATGAAGCTTCGTAGAGGGCCGTGTTGTAGTGCTCGTCCCTTACCCTCAGTTGAAAAAGGTGATCGCCGTCTTCCAGGTCGATATCCTGGAAACTGAAGGTGAGGGAGGAATTTTTGGCGTCGTATTCCATCATGACCCAGCGCCCGTCGATGTAGGCGTTGTATTCCGCGATCTCTGATAGTTCATCCTGTACCCCGATCCGGATCGTTTGCTGCCACCCCAGATCTCGCCCATCGGCAATGTTGATCGGTTGGATCTCCGGTGGGATGGTATCGAAGGCCACGGAAAAATCCCCGAAGGACTGCACGGACCCTTTTACCCAACCATCCTCGTAGCGACCTCCCTGGGCTACCCGGTGCCCGTTCTCAAAAGCGACCAGGGTGGCCTTGGTATGGAGCCGTTGAGGGAGTTCCCCGGTCCGTATTTTGAGTTCATATTCCTTGTGAACCGGTGTAAAGCGGTCGTTCAGTGTATAGCGGGGAGCGATGCAATGGGAGGGGGTATCTTTTTTGGCAAGGGTGAGTTTGGTGTCCTGGTAAAGGGTGTTCTTCGGCATGCGAACCGATAACCCGGCCTTTTCAAATGCGTTGGCTTGGTCGTAGGGAAATTGAGCCACAACTTCCCCGGAGGAAGGGGGCGCTTCTTGTTCTTTCCTTCCTTCTGCATTGACACCGCGCACCTTGAAGGAGAGCTTGCTCGTATTGCCTGAGAGATCCTTGATGTGATAGGTGAAACGGTGAACGGTATCGGCTTTGAAAGTGATGTAGCCCTCATTCCGGAGGTCCTCGTAAATGGGGAGTTTTTGGTTGGGCAGGCGGTGGGATCGGTGATAGGGTTTGTCGTACTTTTCGTGCATCAAATAATCCGTATGGGCGTTCATGTAACGGCTCTTGTCATAGTCGAGCCGGTCCATGCGTTGCTTGTATATGGGTTCCCCGTTCTGGAACAAGGTGATGGAATAGATCCCGAAGGAAAAGCGGGATCCGTCGATCCGGTCATCCGTTCGAATGGCGAATCCAACCTTGCCGTGGATCCGGATATCCGGGTGCCCCCTTAGTTGGTATTGGCCGTTGCTCCCGTTCACGTAATAACCAGCCGTGGAGGACTTGCCGTCGATCCGGGCCTCCTCCCCGAAGGGGAAGATCCGAAGCCCCCGGATATGGGGTGGGATCCGGTCCAGTGGTTGCAGGCCGAAATGCATGGGATTGAGGGGTTCTTCGCTATCGGTATCGCGGATCTCGAAGTGCAGGTGGGGACCACCTGAACTGCCCGAATTGCCGGAATAGGCCACCTGTTCCCCGGGTTCCACGGGGAACTTGTAACGGTTGGGTTTTACATTGACGGCAAAACGCTCCTGCTCGTACTGAACCTTTCTCAGGAATTTCCGGATCTTTTTGATAAAACCGCTCAAATGGGCATAAACCGTTGTGTAACCGTTAGGATGGGTGATGTAAAGGGCCTTTCCGAAACCGTGCGGGGAAACATCGATGCGCGAAACATAACCCCCTTCACTGGCATGCACGGGCAAGCCGGTTTTTCCCTCCGTTCGGATATCCAAGCCGGCGTGGAAGTGGTTGGTCCGGAGTTCCCCGAAATTTCCGGAAAGGTCGAGCGGCCCTTCCATCGGATTCCGGAATGTATTGGGATGATCTTGGGCCAAGGAAAGATGGGTGATACATAGAAGCAGAACAAAGCCCATGCCGGCTTTCATAGATCCGATCGTTAGCCGCTGTGGCCATTTTTGGGTTTGATCGCTTCCGGTCCTCGGGGTTCCTTGAGGACTTTCGTGGATATTGTTCATGCATCTCATAAGGCCTCTGCGTCGAAGTCTTACCCAACCGCTCCGCTGAACAAAGGGAAAAAGAGATCCTGCGAATTTCCTCCAACGGATCCAATTCCAAAAGGATAAGCCCTGTTATTTTTGTAGAACTTCGTTAAGGAGGAGCAGGCACTATGAGCGAGGACCTGGAAAAGATCGGGGCGATCAGAGAACGCGTGAAGCGATTGATCGAGCTATGTGACGGTTTGAAAGAAAGGAATCGTCAATTGGAAGAGGAAAAAAGCAACTTGCAGGAAGCCCTGGACAAAAAAGAGGAGGAATGTAAGGAATTGAGCCGGCAGGTGGATGCGTTGCACAGTTCCAGGGCCATGCTTGGAGAGGATACGTCACCGGCCTCCAGGGAAAGGCTGGACCAGATGGTGCGGGAGATCGACAGGTGCATCGGCTTAATGAACGGTTGAGGTCTTTAAAGAATGAGTCAGCAATCCATCACTGTGAATATAGGCGGAAGGGTCTATCCATTGACCGTCTCACCGGAGGAAGAACAAAGTATCCGGAACGCGGCCAAACGGGTGAACGACAACATCCAGCATCTTCAGGATGAGTACGCCGTTCAGGACATGAAGGACCTTTTGGCCATGACCGCCCTCCAGATGGCCACTCAATACGAAAAGAAGGAAGTGGGAGAACACGAAGAGAATGCCCGTTTAGGGGAGGAGCTCGAGGACCTCGACCAGCGCTTGAGAACCTATCTCGGTAGGGACGAGGATTGAAAGAAAGGAGGCCAGGCCACCATACTTTTCAGGGGGCGCTTGGTCGGATTAAAAAGGAAGTCAAATGGCGTGGTTGGAAGCGATAGTCGGACTCGTATTGGGCCTTTCGGGGGGAATAGGGGGTATGGTGCTGTACACCAGGAGAGGACTGAAACAAAAACGGGAAAGGATCCTCGAGGATGCCCGCAAGGAAGGAGAGAAGCAAAAAAAGGACAAAGTGCTCCAGGCCAAGGAGAAGTTCCTTGAGTTGAAATCCGAACACGAAAAGACCATCCAAGAGCGCGAGGAAAAGATCCGGTCCCAAGAGGAAAAGGCCAGGTCCAGAGAAGCTGAGGTCAAAGAACGTTCGGAGGCGTTGGATCGGAAGGAAAGATCGCTGCAGGAAACGGAATCGGACCTTCAGCGGAGAACGCAGGAACTTGAAGCGCAAAGAAAGGAGCTCGTGGATGCCCGGGAGCAGTACCGGGCAGAATTGGAGAGGGTCTCCGGTCTATCGGCCGAAGCGGCCAAAGAAAAGCTCATCGAGGACCAGAAAGAGGAAGCCCGTACCGAGGCCATGGCCCGGGCCAAAGCGATCAAGGACGAGGCTGAGCTCAATGCCCGACATGAAGCCCGCAAGATCGTGGTCCGCACCATACAGCGCGTGGCTACGGAAGAAGCCGTTGAGAATGCGGTCACCGTTTTCAATCTCGAGAACGATGAGATCAAAGGCCGGATCATTGGCCGGGAAGGAAGGAATATCCGGGCCATTGAGTCCTGTACCGGTGTTGAGCTCGTTGTGGATGACACCCCCGGCGCTGTGCTCTTATCCTGTTTCGATCCCATTCGGCGGGAGATCGCTCGCCTGGCCCTCCATCAGTTAGTCAGTGATGGAAGGATCCATCCGACCCGGGTCGAGGAGGTGGTGGAAAAGGTTACCCAACAGCTTGAGGACGAGATCGTGGAGACCGGCAAGCAGACCTGTGTCGATCTGGGGGTCCATGGGCTTCATTCTGAGCTCATACGGATGGTGGGGCGCATGAAGTACCGCTCTTCCTACGGTCAGAATCTCTTGCAGCATTCCCGGGAGGTCGCCAATCTTTCCGCGACCATGGCGGCAGAGCTCGGTTTGGACGCCACCAGTGCAAAACGGGCCGGATTGTTGCACGACATCGGCAAGGTGCCGGATGATGAGCCCGAGAAACCCCACGCCATTGTCGGCATGGAATACGCAGAAAAGTACGGCGAACAGGAACCGGTCCTGAATGCGATCGGTGCCCACCACGATGAGATCGAAATGGACAACTTGATAGCCCCGGTGGTTCAGGTTTGTGATGGGATCTCAGGGGCTCGGCCAGGGGTGCGCAATGAGGTGATGGACACCTATATGAAACGGATCCAGGAATTGGAGCAATTGCCCCACGATTACGAGGGTGTGACCCGCTCCTATGCGATACAGGCAGGACGGGAACTCCGTGTTATGGTGGAAAGCGACAAGGTCTCCGACCAGGAAGCCGATCAGCTCTCCCATCGGATCTCTTCGAGGATCGAGGATGAAATGACCTATCCGGGGCAGGTCAAGGTGAACGTGATCCGGGAAAAGCGGGCCGTCAATGTGGCCAAATGAAACAACAGCCCCCCTTGATGGATAAGCCTTTCATTGCGAATAAACGGGTCCTGGTAACGGGGGGTGCCGGGTTTATCGGGGCCAATATATGTCGGTCCCTCCTGGAGGCCAACAATCACGTGTTGTGTCTTGATGACCTCTCCACCGGCCACCGCGGAAATATTGAAGCGTTTCTCGATCAGAATGATTTTCGTTTTATAGAAGGGGATATCCGGGATTCCACAACTTGCCGGGAAGCGGTCCAGGGGGTGGATCTGGTGCTCCATCAGGCGGCTCTGGGGTCCGTTCCCCGCTCGGTCGAGGACCCCCTGGCCACCCACTCCGTCAATTCCACGGGATTCCTGAACATGCTCGATGCAGCCCGGCGAGCGGGTGTCGACCGCTTTGTCTATGCTGTTTCCTCCTCGGCGTACGGGGATTCCACAGAACTCCCCAAAAAAGAGGAGGCCCTTGGTGACCCCATGTCCCCGTATGCCGTGGCCAAACTCACGAATGAGCTCTACGCCAAAGTCTTCGCGGATCTTTACGGGATCGAGACCATCGGCTTGCGCTATTTTAATGTCTTCGGGCCGGGTCAGGATCCGGAGGGACCTTATGCGGCGGCGATCCCCCGTTTTATTAAGGCCTTTTTGGGGAAGCGCTCTCCCGTTATTTACGGCGACGGGGAACAATCCCGCGATTTCACCCACATCGAGAACGTCCTCCGGGCTGTGCACCTGGCGGGGACCACCAGTTCCGAAAAGGCATTGAACACGGTGTTCAATGTGGCTTATGGGCAGCGGACCACACTCAACGAACTGGCTTATCACATCAGGGATGTCCTTACATCCTGGAATCCCGAGATCGAAAAGATCCCCATTCAATACGATGAAGCGAGAAAGGGGGATGTCCGCCATTCTGTGGCATCCATCGAAAAGGCTCGCCAGGGTCTGGGCTATGAACCCATCACGGACATCCGGAACGGTATGGAGCGCTCCATCGATTGGTACGTGAAGCACTACGAACCCGCTTGATGCATGGTCCGGCCCTTCGTCGACAGAGTCCGCGAAAAAGCACGTACCCAGCAATTTTCCAATTTCACGAAAGGCAGTGCCTGGGCTTTTGGGATCCGGCTCACCGGTATGGGGGTCTCTTACCTTTTTACCATTGCGGTCACCCGTGGATTCGGGGCCGATACGATGGGCATCTTTTCCCTGTGTCAGACCCTCTTGATGGTCAGTGTTCTCCTCGGTCGTTTTGGGCTGGATACTGCCTTGCTTCGCTTTATTTCCGAATTCCGAGGACAGGGAAAAGACGGTGCCATCCCTTATGTTTATTCGCGCGTTCTGACCTTGCTTTTTCCATGGGCCCTTTTCTTGACCCTGCTCGTTGTTTTCCTGGCTCCCTGGTTGGCCGAAACGGTCTTTCAAAAGCCTGATATAGGGCCTTATATGCGGGTCATGGCCCTCGGTATCTTGCCCATGGTCTTCATGTTCGTGAATTCGGAGTCCATCCGGGCCCTGAAGAAGGTCCGCGAGGCTTTGGTGATCCGAACGGTCACCCCCTTCGGGATCGGGCTCTTGGCTGTTCTGGCCTGGTGGGGAGGGAGTTCGCCATCCATTCCGGTGGGGGGATACGTGGCCGGTTTGGTCCTGAGTTCCATTATGGGATTCATCCTTTGGCGGAAATATGGGATCCGGGAAAAAGGGGACAAGGGAAATGCCTATTCCTATCGCCAAATGATCCGGACCGGCGGCCCTATGTTACTGGCGGGTTCCATGTTCCTCATCATGAACTGGACGGATGTCTTTATGCTGGGGATCTTCCGGACCAAATCGGATGTGGGGGTTTACTACGTGGCCATGAAGTTGGCGGGTCTGAACACGCTATCCCTCTTTTCGGTGAACATGGTGGCGGCACCGCGCTTTTCCGAGTTTTACTGGCAAGGGGACATGAAAGGATTGAACAAGGTGGTGAGGAGGGCCACGAACATGGCCGCTCTATCGGTTATTCCTTTGATGTTGGGTTTCCTGTTTTTTGCGAAACCCATCATGGATCTCTTCGGTGAAGGGTTTGCTTCAGGGAGCCGGACCTTGGTCATTCTGGCCTTGAGCCAATTTATTAATGCCGCTTCTGGTTCCGTCATGTACATCCTCCAAATGACCGGCAAGGAAAAGGTCGGTCACCGGATCCTGATGGGAGGAGGAGGACTCAACATCGCCCTCAATTACTTCCTGATCCCGGCCTACGGGCTGGAGGGGGCGGCCGTGGCCAGCCTGGTGAGTCAGGCCTTCTGGAACATTACGGCGGGCCTCTACATCAAGCGGAAGTACGGAATCCTGACTTTCTTTTGGCCTTTTCCGCGGAAGCCATGATGGGGCCCTTTTTAT
>CAYVSK010000093.1:0-8676 GCA_964453635.1 uncultured Weeksellaceae bacterium
CCAAGTTTTCTTTCCAAAAGGTTCCCCTCGCACCTCTTATATTTTTATTCCGGTAGAAATCCCAAGGGATAAGATGTTTCGATTTAAGGATGCGGACTTGGAGATTCCTAATATTCCATATTGGATATAGGGATGGACGAATAATGAAAACGTTTCTTTATTTAAATAATTCATTCCGAACCCAAAATTACCGGAAAAATTAAATTTTCTGAAATCTGTTGACTTGTCCTTTTCAGTGTTTTTTTCTCTTGAGTCATCGGGGAAATAAAGAATGCTGGTTCTCGTATTTGAGACATTAATTATTCCGCTAGTGCCCATCACCCCGTAGAAGTTTCTGCCAAACCGGTGTTTATAATAAAGGGCAATTTCTATGTTATGATGGTTATATACAATTCGTGCATGAGTTGCCCGTTTTGACTTACCGGTATTTGGATTACTGCCATAATTCAAATCCAGTTTTTTTGTTCGCTCCCCATTGTTCTGGTATCCCATTCCTAAGCCAAGAAAAGATCTTTGATTTAATCGGTATTCCAGGAAAATATTGGCGCTGAAAGAGGGTTTCCAGGTTTCTATTTCCTTAAAGCCGGATTCAACACGTTTAGGCGTACTCCCATCACTCGAGATTATTCCAATAGAGTAGTTTGGAAAGAAATAAAGGCCAAGGTCGAACTTTTTATCCTGGGCTTGGGATGTGGTCCAGGAAAATAGAAGGATGGATATTGCCAGGTGGGTGGTCTTCATGGTTTTTTAAAGGCCTTGCCATCCGGATAAAAAAAATCCTTTTTTTAGGGCTTTATATTTCCAAGATACGAAAAATAAATAAGATTTCTGTGCTTTTAAATCAGTGACCACCTTGCCTGGAATTGCCAGTTATTCAATCGGTCAAGCGTCCGGAAAGCATTCCCCTTTCTACCGAGCCCATAAAAGCGCGATCGCATTATGGACCCCGTGACATACCACGCCCGGCCAGATGGACCCTTCCCGCGCTCGGATCCATCCCAGGAACAAGCCTGCCGGAAACAACCATACAAGGGATAAAAAACGGAAATGGATCCAGGCAAAAAGAAAGCCGGTTATGAAGTTATTGGCTGACGACTGGGTGACAAGGTGACATTGTGACCAGGTGACTGGGAAAATGATCCAATCCCTTATTCCCAATCCCCTAAACCTTTCTTTTCATTGAGAAAAAAGAACAAGACAAGGATTTTGGCCCTTTTTTTCAAAAAAAAAGGCAGAAGAAGGAATCTTCTGCCTTTTTAAAGAATGTTAAAAGGGGTTGGAAATGCTAATTAGCCGCGACCGCCTCTTTATCCTTACGGTTTTTGTATCGGATGTCGTGGTTTTGGGCCCAATTCTCGAATTTTTCCTCTCCCCAATAAGCTTGCAGTTTTTCGGTATTGATAGGGGTTCCCTCGCAAATATATCCGCCGTAGAAATAATAGGATTTTGAGGATAACACCCCATCGATTAGGGCATCGTATTCCGGGCCTGCATTCTCGATCGCCGCATCGACTGCCTCCTTAATATTGACTCCGATCGAAAAAACCCCCATGCTTTTTCCCTCAACCCGTTCACCCTTTGCTCCTGAGGGAATGTTCAGGTTGGTGTTTTTTGAACTTACGACGGTGAAATCCAACAGCCTGTAGGAGCAACTGGAAAACAGGAGAAGCGAAAAGAGCGTACAGAAAAGTATTGATTTTTTCATGGCTACAACGATTTTGGTTTGTGCCAAAAATACATAATGAATAAAAATGTGCAATATCCTAACCAAAAATTCAAAAATCTAACCCAATTTATAAAACGTGCCGCCTCATGGAGATCAGCCCGAAGAAGGGTGCAAGAAAGCTGGAACAATGTCTCCCTCCAAAAGAAAGAGAAGGATAGAACGGTGAAGCGATCGAAGAAAGGCCGGGGTTCGCTTATCTCAACAAGCCAGCTACATAACCCGTGGTCCATGCTGCTTGAAAATTGTAGCCGCCCGTAATGGCATCGATATCCAGCACTTCTCCCGCGAAATAAAGCCCCGGGCATACTTTGCTCTCCATGCTCCACATGTTAACGCTCTCCAGGGAAACACCTCCGGATGTCACGAACTCCTCTTTGAAGGTCGACTTCCCCTCGACTGCGTGAACATCGCGCGTAAGGCCATCAACGATGCGATTGAGTTCTTTTTTTCCCAGTGAGCCCCATTCTTTTTCCGGGGCGACCCCCATTTTATCAAGCAGCAAGCTCCAGAGCCGCTTCGGAAGGTCAAAAGGACGCATGTTCCTGAGGGCTTTCTTTCCTGCTGCTTCGGTGATCGAATGCAATTCCTCCCGGACGGCTTCCTGCTTCTGGTTCGCCCAATTCACTTGAAGGTTGAAGCTGTAGCCCGCTCGGTGCAGTTCCCTCGCGCCAAAAGCGGACAACTTGAGGATCGCTGGTCCGCTCATCCCCCAGTGGGTGATGAGCAAAGGGCCTTCAGCCCTCAATTTGCTTCCCTGAACCGTAGCAGAGACAGGATCCAGACTGATGCCAGCAAGATCGGTGATCGGGTCACCGGGCATATTGAAGGTGAAAAGCGACGGCACTGGTTCCTCGATCTTGTGCCCCAACGCTTCAAGCCACTCCAGCCCTTTCCTCTTGGGTGATCCGCCCGTGGCCACGATCAGCTTGTCATATAAAGCAGGAGGGTCCTTTCTGAATCCCAACGCGAACCCGCTCTGGTCGGCTCTTATGCTTTCCACTCCGGAACGGGTCTCAAGCCGAATGCCCAGGCGCTTCAGTTCTTGCATCAAGCAGTCGATGATCGTCGACGATCGGTGCGTATCCGGAAAGACCCGTCCGTCGGCCTCCTCGACCAAACCCACCCCCCGGCTTTCGAACCATTCCATAACATGCCGGGTGTTGAAGATCGGGAAGAGCTTCTTGAGCTGCTTCCCGCCCCGAGGATAGGCTTTAGCCAGTTCGCTGATGGATCGCGTCCCATTGGTCACGTTGCATCGACCTCCGCCAGAGATCCGAACCTTGGACAAAGGCTTCCCGCTTTTTTCGTAAAGCACGACATTAGCTTCTGGATGGGTGGACTTGGCAGTGATGGCAGCGAAAAAACCCGCTGCACCGCCGCCGATGACAGCAATG
Source organism: uncultured Weeksellaceae bacterium (assembly GCA_964453635.1). GTDB lineage: Bacteria > Bacteroidota > Bacteroidia > Flavobacteriales_D > CAYVSK01 > CAYVSK01. The sequence goes on from CAYVSK010000093.1 coordinate 3,121, forward strand.
TTCATAAGGGACCCGTAAAGGTAAAAAGCGCTAAGGGCATGGGTTGCTTCACTTGAACAGGACTTAAGGATGAGGCACTGCTCGCTCTCTTCATCATCATCGGTTTGACCCTTTTGGTCGGTTTCATCCTGTTCTCCTACAGGTCTGGATTAAAAACCCTGTCCCTTTTGCTGCTCCCTTACCTGGTCTGGTTGCTCATTGCCACATCCTTGAATGGCTACGTTGTTTTGAACAACTGAGCATTTGATCCTTTTTCAGGGAACTCCGATAACTTTGTTTGCCTTGCGATCCCTACCCCACATGACCTACGAAGAGCTCCGCTCCTATTGGGACCAACGCTTCCGGGAGGACCGCACCGGCTGGGACATCGGGGCCCCGTCCCGCCCGCTCATTGAGTATATCGATCAGCTGCGGGATCCCTCCCTGAAGATCCTCATTCCCGGTTGCGGATACGCCTGGGAAGGCGAATACCTCCACCGGAAAGGCTTTGACCAGGTCTACCTGCTCGATGTGGCCCCGTTCGCTTTTGAAAGTTTCCGGGAACGGGTGCCGGATTTCCCGGAGGAGCACCTCATCCTGGAGGATTTCTTCCAGCACGAAGGGGCGTATGACCTGATCCTCGAGCAGACCTTTTTCTGTAGTTTCGATCCTGCCCTTCGACCCCGCTACGCGGAAAAAATGGCCCAACTCCTCAGACCCGGCGGTACCCTTGCCGGCGTTTTGTTCACCTTCGAGAACGAAGACGGACCTCCGTATGGCGGAGACCCGGAAGAATACCGAACGCATTTCCGGCCCTGGTTCGATCTCCACATCTTCGAGGAAGCCTATAATTCGATCCCGCCAAGAATGGGCAATGAGCTTTTCATGGTCTTAAGAAGGCGATGAAGCATCCGGGATCCGGAGTGGTTTTTCAATTTTTGAAACGATACGGATACCCAACTCGTATATTCGACCCGAATTCAAAAAAGTCTTGGTATGAAACGGTACGCTACCCTATTCCTGGTCATGTTCACCTTTCTTGGAAGCCTTTCCGCTCAGGTCATCTGGGAAAGGAATTATGGAGGTAGTGAGGGGGACCAATGTGGGGAAGCAGGTTATTCTGACTATGAGGATGAAGGGAATAACTATATGCAGCGAACGATGGATGGCGGATTGATCGTAGTCTCCACAACATCCTCCAGCGACTCCAACCTATCGGGTTATTCAGAACCCGGGGATAACATTTGGCTTACCAAACTTGATAAGAATGGGGTCATGGAGTGGGATACCCTTTTTGACGAGACCGATAACGTTTATCCCAATCGAGATGGGGATTGGGCGGAAGCCGTTATACAGACTTCGGATGGAGGCTTCATGGTCCTGGGTCGGCAGGATTATTTCTCCGGTACTGAAAAGATCCGCTCCATGCTCTTTAAACTGGATGGTTCCGGAACACTGATCAGGAAGGAATTATTGAATGACAAGACCCATTACGACCTGGCCCAGGGGCCTTACGGTGACCATATTTTAGTGGGTTGGGACAACATTACCAAGGTCAGTAAAGACCTTAAATATCCCACTGAAATGTGGACGGAATATTTGGATGAAAGGTCTGCCTATTCCGTTACCTCGGTTTCGGACGGATATGTTGTGGTGGGGAGCTACGATACCGCAACCGCTTCTGAGGATCTTTGGGTCACGAAGCTCGATACGGGTGGTGTTACCCAATGGGAGAAGATGTACGGCGGGTCCGATCAGGAATTCGCCACTGCTATCGAAAAGAGTTCCGACGGCGGATTCTTCGTTGTAGGAGGGGCCTGGTCGGACGATGGGGATCTCTCCGAAAATCATGGAGAGAACGATATGTGGGTCCTCAAATTGAAGAGCAATGGTGAAATGGAATGGCAGGCCAGCTATGGAGGCGTAGGGGTCGATATGGCGAACACGGTCACATCGACCTCGGACGGCGGATGTATCGTGGCCGGTGTCATTGATACGGCCAGCCACGATATATCAAACCATTATGAGGAGGAAGATTTTAGGGATCAGGATATCTGGATGATCGAACTCAACGCGAACGGAGGACTTGAAGGGGAAGAAAACTTCGGGGGAAGCAGGGACGATCATCCGGGATCCATCGTAAAAGCCGATGGTGGCGGATATATTCTTTCAGGGGGGACGGGTTCTTCCGACCACGATGTCGATACCAATTATGGGCGTAGCGACATGTGGATCGCCAGGATAGGATCGTCGATCGGTATGGAAGAATATGACGGATCCGGAGCGGCATTTCGGGTCCATCCCAATCCTGTGGATGAACGGTTAAAGGTATCCCTGGGGAACAAGAAAGGGGTCGTGATGGACCTTGAGCTCTTTGATAGCAGAGGAAGGGTGGTCAAGCGAAAGGAGGGCGTTCTGTCGAGTGGCGGAACCTTCCGGGTTGCCGGCCTTCCCAGGGGGCTGTATTTTCTCAAAGCTGAGTGGGATGGTAGTGAAGGTGTTCGCGGTCAGGAACTGAGAAAACTCGTGATCGAATAGGGGCTCTTTGGAGCCTTGCTCTCCACTCGCCGGCCTGCGATCGCTTCCCGGAAAAAGCAGGAGCTGACTCAATTCCATGTCGATATGGGGATAACTTCCCTCGGTGATGCGTTCGAATTGGGTGTTCTGCCATCCCATCCCGGGGTTTTGCTTAGTAATTGGAAGCATTGATCGAGCCTTTGCTTAAGCGGGCTTGTATCTCCATCCGGTGCCTCAACAGGTCCCGGGCCTTTGGGGGGCACATTCATCCTCTGATCAGGTATTTTTTGATGTCGAATTGGGTCAATAGGACACCGGCGAACACAACGGCGACCCCGACGATATCCATGACCCGGACCGCATCCCCAAAAGCCAGCCAGGCCATGACCATGGTAACGGGGGGTCCCAGGTAGAACAAGCTCGCCACCCGCGTGGCATCGAGGCGTTCCACCAGGCGCCACATTATGCCATAAGCCCCCAGGGAAACAGCGAGGATCAGCTTGGTAGAAATGCGTGCGTTCCCCTGTGAAGAGGCCTGAAAGCGCGCCCGTGGCCAAGGGTTGCAAGGCCACGATCAAGGCCACGATCCCTGCCGGGACATCGCGGTCCAGGGCCAATAATACACAGGCAAGCCACACCCCATGGGCCAGAACGCCGATCAACATGTTGGGCGCTGCCACTGCCCAGCCGACCCATCGAAAACGCTTCCTGGCCACCAGGTAGAGAAAAATGACCGAGCTTAATGCCAGGTATCGCCAGAAAAGCAAAGTGAAAGGCCCGGCGAAAGGAAGACCGTATTCCGCCCCGATAAAACCTGAATTCCACAGGAGTACGAAGCCGATGGATAGAACAAGGGTGGGCGGTTTGGTGTTCGGCGCAAGCATCCGGATGATAAGCCGTTGAAGGTCGCTTATCTTCGGGAAAGATGAGGCGCTTTCGTGCCATATTTTTCATGCGCATTCTTGGTATGCTGTTCGTTCTTTGGGGGTAGCCTGGAATTCTGTGTGGCTCACAGGTCCAGTTCCTTTCCCGATTCCCTTAAGTTCGCCAGTTCCGAGGGGAAGGGGTAAAAGAAGGTCTGGTCCAGGAGGTATGCTTCCTCAAAGCGCAGGGCCCAGGACCGGAGGAGGGTCGTAAGCGAGTACAGGGGAATCCGGTTCTCCTCGTAGAGGCTCATCGAGTCCATGAAGAATTTCCGCTCATCCGCACTGAGCTGTTTTTTAAAGTAGCCGTAAAGGTGGGTGAGGGTGTTGATGATGGAGGGCTTTTTGGGGGGCTGGTCCATCGTTTTGCAGAAAAGGGTACGGTACTGCTCGAAGGCCTTTTCGAAACCCAGCTTTTTCTGATCGGCCACGATGCGCCCCAATTTTTGCAAGCCGTTCTGGCTGTAGGCCATCAATTGGTATTTGTGGCGGCTATGGAAGGCCACGAGGTCTTTCGCCTCCCCGGACCGCCCCACCTCCCGAAGCCTGGCCAGGGCAAAGACCTTGGTGAGGAAGTGCTCCCGGATCTTGAGGTTCTTCAAACGGCCTTCATCTTCAATGGCCGCGTGCTCGAAGCGGTCCAGCACCTCCTGCCCGAAAAGACCGGCCTGCTTGCCGGAGGGGACGCCGTTCTCATCGTACACCTTTACGTCCTTGATCCCACAGGTGGGGGAACGCGATTTAAGGATGAAGCCCTCGACCTGGTCCTGATCTTCCAAAAGCTCTTTGCTGTAGGCCTGCATATCGCCTGTCAGCGTCTTCCCGGTGGAAGGCTGCACCAATTCGTCCTGCTCCTTTTTGCGCACGAGTCTTACCGGAAAACGGGGGGTGCCCAGACCGATCCCCATTTCGGGACAAACCGGCCGGAGCTCAGCGTGTTCCCGGAGTTCCTCGACGAGTTCATCGCGAAGGATCTGTTCGTTGTAGCGCACCGCTTCGAAGCCGAGGCATTTGCTTACGATGATCCGGGGTTTGGGAAAATCCGTCATAGTCTTAAAAGGTCCCGCTTTTATTTCTATAGCTCGCTCTGGTCCAAGGGATCCAAAATACAAGTTCCAGCTCCGGCTCAGTGATCCGGGTGGTCCTTCAGGTCCCGGAAAGGTATAAAAACCGGTTACGACATCCATATCGGCAGCATCCTCGGACTGCCGGGCAAGATTCTCGCTTTCATCGCGAGCCTCTTGATCGCATCCCTGCCGCTCACGGGGTTCTTGATCTGGTTGTGGAAAAAGCCCTTGCCGAAAAAGAATGCAGAACAAAGGAGCGAAAAGGAAAAAGCGGTGTTCAGCGGCTCCTGATATACCTGAAAAATCCCTAATAAAGGGTATTGAGTTCCAAGGCCAAAGGGCTTAAATTGCTGTTGCGGCACAGGATCCTTCAGCTCAAAATCAAAACCATGCACAAGGAAGAGCAGGAACATCTCCTCCACACCACGAACAAAGGTTTTGTGAATTATTGCCAATGTTGCGATCAATTCCAGATCGGTTTTGGCAATGCCATAACGGTATTGGACCGCTCTCAATTCTGGCAGCTCCAGGAAAGCCTTTCGGGGATCGACCCTTTCAAAGTCCCGGGGGATCGCATGCCCAACGGAAAGACCCATTTGATCAGGAATTCCTGCCAAAGCTTCATGGCCTTCGACGGTCAAGAGATGGCCGAGCTCCAGGCGCTTTTTGACGGGGCTGAAGCGGGCTTGAAGGTGATCGAATTAATGCGTACGAATTAAATACGGATCATGAAAAAAACGAGCAAAAAGGAACAGGCCGAGGCCAGGACCAGGCTCTTTGTAAAGCAGGTGGGCAAGAAGAAGAACAAGAACCTCAGCAAAGCCTTCCGGGCAATGAAAGGGTCGCGGATCCTAAACCCGGGTCCGGGAAGAAGGGATCGGGGCTCCTCCTCTTGATCGGCGATCGTCTTCCTTCATGTTCTTTTTAAGCTCCATCAAGCTTGCCCAGCGGTCTTACACAACCGGGAGCCGCTTCTGCATAAGCTGAGAAACCCTGAGCGGCTTTTCCGCAATGATATGAATGGTATTGCCCGGCTTCATTACAGACCTGCGTTGTGGTTTGATAAAATT
>CAYVSK010000094.1:0-4565 GCA_964453635.1 uncultured Weeksellaceae bacterium
GGACCCTTCCCCGCATATCGAAGAGTTTGACACTAAAGCTTCGGCCCGTTAGACGGAGTTCAAAGCGACCCTTTGCGGGGTTGGGGTGAACGGAGAGATCCGATCCTATTGAAGGCTCCTCCGCCGTGTTCGTGACCGGACCCTGGTCCTCCAGACAGATGACCGAATCCCCTGAAGGGGACCAAACCTCCAGACCGGCCGGCGGTGTTAGGTAGCTCGAATCCTTCACAGTCCCGACACTATCGACATTGTCCGTCCGAACGGTCCGGATGCAGACCTCATCGCGTTTCACATGGATCCATTGGAAAGAATTGAACTTTCCGCTGTGCCGGGTCCATGTTTTGTCGTCGTCGTTGTCCCGAAGCGGTGCCCCCCAGCATCCTTCACCGAGATAGAGGGTGCCGGCCGAGTCGTTCCGGACGAAACCCTCATCCCCAACACCATTGGTATCCGGCACAATGGGCCAAGTGACTTTGACGGTATGGGCATCGCACTCCTCCACCAGGCGGACATCGTGCTCGTAAAAAAGGGGTGCCCACGCCTGTTTCATCGTTTCCTGTTCATCCTTGGAGGAGACATGGGGGCGCATGGGTCTATGATACTGGGAGAACTTCCAGGTGATCCCACTATCCGAGCTCAGCTCATTCGCGAGCCAGTCGGTCTGATCGCCAGCAATAGCGATCTCGCTGTTCAGGGTATAGATCTTTAAAAGCCCATTGCCGACCCGCGAGGCATAGTAAACGTCCGAGGAGGGGACATCGAAAATGTCATAAATGGAACTGTTGCTGCGTTCGTGGTTACCCCGGGTCGGGATTATCGGGAACATTCGACCGTCCTCGCCGATGGTCAACTGCCAATCATCGAGCCACCCCTGCCATTCGAACCCGAGATCGAAGTCTGTGTGATCCCCGGCGAACATGATAAGGTGCGGGCGAAGCTTGCGCGCAAGCTTGTTGGCATTCCGCCGGATATCCGGGTTCGTGCGGCTATCGCCACCAGCCACGATGGAAAGGGGCACATCCTTGTCCGCCGGACAGGTCTTGAACCAAAAACGTTCACTGACCCCATCGCTATCGCGGATCACGAAATAATAAGCGGTGTTCGGTTCCAATCCCGTTAGTCGGGCAAAGCGATTGTCCATCCCTTTGGCCGATACCGAGCGGTCCACCCCGTTCTGAAAGGAATAAGCCTGCCAATCCGTCCCGTGGTCGACGGTATCGTAATGTACCATCGGATCGCTCCCCCCGTTCTGAGTCCACGCCACGGTCATACTCGTGGCCGGGTTCCCCCGAACGACCAGCCTGTACTTTTCCGTACCGGAAAAAGCATGGTGGGAGAGGAACAGGAAAATGAAAAGGATCCAAGTAAAACGCTTCCCCATTGCACAAGGTCCATTGCGTTCGTTCCTTCCAAAGATAAGAACTTCTCTATCGGGACCCTAACCAAAACATTAAAAAGGAGCATTAAGGATTTGTAAAATTGTTGCACCAATAGGAGGCATCGTTTTGGACAGGCTATCGAAGAACTTACTCAAAGTCGCAAGTGTAGCCATTTTTGTTGGTTGGGGGTGGCATTTGCTATACTGGGAGGCACCCTTTCGGGCACTGGTTCACAACCCTTACATTACGAGACCGTTCGTGGAGCTTTTGGGTGGGGAGTGGAGCGCATTCGTCCAGAGTCCTTTGGTCCGAAAAGCCATCCATTACGGGGAAACCTTTCTGGGCTTGGCCCTGCTGCTTTGTGGCTTATCGGTGCCGTTCGCCGAAAAAGGACCCCCTGTTCGTATTGGCCTTTTAACTGGCGGTGGTATCCTGGTCCTCATCGCTTTCGTTACCTTTCTGGACAGGACGCTGATGGTCGGGAGCTTTTTCGAATTCGCTGCTCAGATCCTGACCCCTTTCATTCTCTATAAGAGGACCAGTGGAAGCGGGAGAGACCAAGACTCAATGCATTATTGGCCAAAAGCCGCTATTGCAATCACATTCTTAAGCCACGGGCTTTTTGCCATCGGATACTACCCGGTACCCGGCGATTTTATGGATATGATCATCATCATTTTCGATGTGAAGAATGAAACCGCCCGCCAATACTTGCAAATAGCAGGCATTATGGACTTCTTGGTGGCAGGGGCCATTTTCTTTCCCTATATCCGGACCCCTTTCCTGATCTATGCAGCGATATGGGGGGTTCTTACGGCACTGGCCCGACCTGTGGGCCATTATTTCCCGGACAATATGAGCTATACCCTCACCCGCTACCTTCACGAATTCGTCATTCGCTCGCCTCATTTCCTTTTGCCCGTGATCCTTTTATTGATGGAGCATGTCACGCCGGGCTTTTTCAAAGACCGCTACTTTTTCGGGGAAAAGCGGTCTTTAGAGGGAAGGTCGTCGTCATCCCGATAAGGTGGATAGCAAGGATCGTGAAGCACCCCGGGCTACCGGGATGGCTCCTGCTCCGTGATCCCATCCAGCACAGCAGCCACTTCACCAGCCAGGTTGGGCCTTGTATAGCGCTCAATACCGGAAGAAGGCTGCTCACTGTCCTTTCCCTCGAGATAAGCTTCGAACAAGGTTTGAAGTGCCGCTTTGAGCCCCGCTTTATCGTGTATATCGACCACGTGCCCGGCATTCGTCTCCCGAATAATACGGCCCGTATCCCCTTCCGGCGGGCCGGTACAAAGGATGGGGCGTTTGGCCCCCAGATATTCGTACAATTTGCCGGGGATCACTCCCTGAACATTGGGGGTATCGTTCAAGGGCAGCAACAGGACCCGGGAACGACAAAGCCGCTCGATCACTTTATCATGGTCCAGGTCATCCGTGATATCGAGGGCCATCCCCATTCCATTCTCCTCGATGGCCTTTTTGACAGCATGATCGGTCGGGCCGATCAGCTCGATACGCAACTTTTCCTTCAAACGGGCATCGGCCTTTGCCAATTCACCTAAGGCCTCCCACAAGCCTTCAGGATTGCGGTCCTTGTTGAAGGAACCGGCATGGATGATCGAAAAATCCTCGCTGAGCGGCAGATCACCCTTGTTCTCAAAGTCAGCGGGGTCATAGCCATTGGGGATCACTTTCACGGAGCGGTCCTCGATCTCTTTGAAGTCCTCCGCCCAGCTCCAACTGACAGTAACCAGCTGATCAGCATTCCTTAATACCTGTTTTTCCAATTTTTTGTGGCGGGCGTGGGCCCATTTGTTCAGCCCCAAGTGATGAAAGAAGTCGATGTTGGTCCAGGGGTCCCGGAAGTCGGCCATCCAAGGGATACCGGTCCGGCTATTCACATTCAGGGCGATCATATGGGTCGTATGAGGCGGGCCACTGGAAACGATCGCATCGATGGATTCCTTCCTCAAAAACTTCGATATCATTTTCGTGGCCGGCCGTATCCACAACATCTTGGCATCCGGGATGAAAAAAGTGCCCCGCACCCACATGGCGATACGCGTCGCAAGGGTGTTCTCTTTTCCCCCTTCCTTATCGACGAATCCCGCATGGAACCCTTCTCCTTTCTTCTTGCCCATCAAGCGGTTGTAAATGGCGTAGGGTTCACGAATGGGACAACGGATCACCCGCAGATCATGGGGGACATCCTTTTCCAGGCTTTCGTCGGGAATGGAAGCGTTCGCTCCTTCGGTCGTAAAGACCACGGGCTCCCAACCATACCGGCGCAGATACTTCACGAACTTCAACCAGCGTTGAACACCACCGCCGCCCATGGGAGGCCAGTAATAGGTGATGATCAGGACTTTCTTCATTTGCCGGGTGTTTGTCGGATCTTTTTGCCGTATCCCCTCGAATGGGGATGACCACGATTCAATTTCGCTTCAAAGGGGTGGCTGGAACGGTCCTCGATGACCAATTTGTCCGCCTTCAGGGTCAGTTTCCGCACCTGGACGATCCCGCGATATTCCAGACCCACCTCGATATGGACGTCGCTTAAAACGATCAGCCAACACCTGCTTTCGGGTTGAAGATAGAACAGACCACTCAACCCGGCGGTCCATCGATTCTGTTCCTCACCTTCCACGTAAGGGATGTTGTGCACGATCCCACTTCTGAAGCGGTTTCTTTCTTCGGGAAGAGCAGCGTATACATACGATCCGGGGTCCACGATAAGATCCTGGTCATTGACGCACAACTCGAACGAAAGCCGATCGTTGTGGACGTGGCCCCAGGTATGTCTTATCCCATTTCCCGGTGGGGCATTGAAGATCAGATAAAGGCCCGAGCTTCGATAGATGTGCCAGCCGGTCAGGGGATAAGACCGCCACCCCCCATCCTTCAGAAGGTCTTCCTGCGCTGTCGGAAAGAGGATCTCGGTGGTCTTTTCATAGCGCAGGCCATTGGTGTCATGCCCCTTTTTCATTTCTCCCCCGTTTTGTTGGTGATCCTCTTCCTCGAACGATCCTCCCCCACTTATACTCCGAACGAGTGAATGCTCGAGGACGGGGTTCATGCCCTTGAAGGATTTTGAGATCGAGGGAAAAAGCCCCGATATGGCCGATATGAGGGATCCCATTTCGAGGAGATCCTCATCGAAGACCGAATCATTGGCGC
>CAYVSK010000094.1:4575-8623 GCA_964453635.1 uncultured Weeksellaceae bacterium
GGTTACTTCCGGCCGCGACCGGCCATAAAGGGAAGCCCATTCATCCGGGGAAAGAAAAGCACCGATGGGCGTAAACCTAAAGAGCCTCCCGCTATCATTGTCCCCGATCTGGGGATGTTCCCCGTTGGGTTTGGTCAAGTCCAGGGCCACCTGGCAGGCCCGGTAAAATCGTTCCAGATATTCGGGGGGAAAGGGAGTCGTTACACTGGAGCGGACCTTTTTACCCGGGACCTGAAGGGACCATTTTGAAAGGTGGACCCGGTCGTCGTGGTCGTAACGCTCTAATCTTTCCCTGTTGCCATAGACCAAGGCCGTACACCAGACCAACATCTCCGTTCCAAGACGGTGGTATGCCGTGGAGCCCTCAAAATTTCCCCCATCCGAGGAGAACTGTTTAAAGATTTCCCGGATGAGTTCCCGGAGCCCTATAAGCAACCATGCATCGGAGAGGTCGGAGGCTTGAAGGGCGGATCCGGCGAACAACAAGCCGGCGATATTGAAGAGGTAGTGATTGCCCGTTAATCCGTCCTGGTATTCGTAGTTATCGATAATGTATTCGGCATGTTGACAGATCGCCTCGGAAAGGGTTTTTCGAAAATCCACGTCCAGGATATCCCCCTCATCCAATTGCCGAAAAAGATCGTAGGCGAGCACGAGGTTGCTCACCCGGATCCCCACATCCATGGAATAGTGCCAATTGATCCCCATGCCCGGGGGGTTGGCAGCAAGAAAATCGCGGACCTGATCGTGGAATTCCCGGACCCAACGTTCCCTTTCCCTTCCCAATCTAGCCGTTAATATGGCCATGCGGGGCAAATGCTGGAGCCTTCCCAGTTCGATGGGCACTTTGGGGTCCGCACCGGGGCTTCCCTTTGGTACCTTTTGCTGATCCCCGCTCCACTTTTTCGCATCCCAGCGAAATCCGCTCTTCAAATCCCTTTGCCAATCGATGGGCTTATATCCCTCTTCCCGGATGCCGTTCCAAATGGCTTTGGAACGAGCAAAGTGCTTTTCATTCAGGACCTTTTCCAACCACTTGCCTTCCCGGTCCACCCCGGGATCGACCCCTTCATAGACCCATCCTTCCAACCCCTCCGCTTTTGTTCCGTAGGCCCAATTCACCCAGCCCGAGCCGAGGATATCGAAACGATGCGCCGTATAGGCTTCCAAGAGCCAGCGGGCTCGATCTTCGGGGATCTCTTCCATAGAAAGCTCCCCCAAAGGGACCAAAGGGACCTCCCTTAGAGACTCTTCGTATCTTGCTTTTATCAGGTCCCCTTTTAAGGCCCTTTTTCTTTGTTTCCTTTTTCTCGCAAAGACAATGGGACGCTTCAGCAACTTTTTCAGAAGGATCTCCAGTGGATAGTTCTTTAAATGGTATTTTGCGAAAAGCCCCAATCCGATCCGAATCATCGTTTTTTTATGAGCGACCCTTTTCAGCCCCCTTCCTCCACCCTAAACAACCAATAAGAGGACAATCCCGATCAAAGGGATCGTCCCAAAGAAAAGAAAGATTCTGTTATATGGATATTTTTGCCCTTTGACCTTAGCTGATCGCTTTTCCGGGACCGGAATAATTCCTATGATCAAACCATACCAATATTATATAAATAAATACCTGGCCACGCCCTTTAGCAATAAGCGGTACAAACTATGCTTTAGCCCCAGGTACAAATTCTTGTGGTTTCGGGTAGCCAAATGTGGTAGCCGGACCATTAATAAACACCTCAAGGAACTGGCCGGGGAGGATTACGTGTACACCTCACCGATCGGCTACTTGCCGGGAATGTTCAAAGATTATCTGAAAATCGCTTTCGTAAGGGACCCTGTTGCACGATTCATAAGTGCCTGGAAAGATAAGGTCGTAAAACAAAACTACTTCCGTTTTTCCTCCGAAATTCATGATAAGATGCAGAACATTGACAACTTCATCGATTATGTGGAGGGATCGGACCGGGCATTTAAAAAATTGGGACGTCTCATCAGGCATAAACGATTATCCAAGCCCAAAAAAAGGGGGCGGAGCTTTTTTTCGGTCCGAAAAAGGATAGAAGAAAAAAGGATGCAAGAGAACGAATCTTTTTTGATCAAATATCCGAGGTGAATTGGGGGTGATCGTAAGACAGAGTTTTTGGACCACTTTGATCAAATTCAGTGGCGTAGCACTCGGATATATCAATCTCCTTTGGTTATTCCCCGCATTTCTACAGACCGAGGAGATCGGCCTCTTAAGGGTGTTGTTCAGTTTTTCATCGTTCGTGGCCGCCTTGGTACCGCTTGGGAGCCAAAAAGCAACGATTCGCTTCTACCCATATTATGAACGACTTCCAGAGAAACAAGATTTCTTTTCCTCCCTTCTGCTGATCACTTTTTTCGGTTACCTGATATTTTTCCTGTTCTTCTTTTTTGGGGAAGGCGTCATTGTTTCCTTTTTCGAGGATAATTCGCCCCTATTTCTTCATTATGTTGAATGGGGATTGCCCTTCGTCTTCCTGCTCGCTTACTTCAGGGTCTTCGACCACTTTTCGAGGTCCATCCTTCATGTGACTTTCCCCAATTTCCTCAGGGACATTCTTATCCGGCTATTCATCGCTTTTTTGGTACCGCTCTATGCCTGGGGCTTTATTGAGCAGGGATCACTGGTCGCTATTTACGCTTTGCTTTTCATCATTCCGGTGATCGTCCTGGTGATCTTCCTGGACCGAAAAGGGATACGGCCATTTTTGGGCGATCCCTTTAAACTAAGGGCCCAAGGGGCCATAAGACCGATCCTTTCTTTCGGGGTATTCGCCATGCTAACGAACTTAGGGGCCATTATGGTCAAAAATGTGGACATGCTGATGATCTCCGGATTGTTAGGCTTAGAAGAGGCCGGGATCTATTCGATCGCTTTTTATATCGGATTGGTCAGTGAAATTCCCAGAAGGAGCATCGCCCAAACGACCACACCGGTTCTTTCCAGGGCTTTTAAAAAAGCTGAGTGGGAGAAGATCGCTTTTTTGTACAAAAACACGGCCCTTCATTATACCCTGGCAGGGGGTCTTATACTTATCGGTATATGGGCAAGCGTAGACGACCTTTTCAGGGTCATTCCTAATGGTGAAAGGTTCGCAGAAGGAAAATTTGTCATATTGGCCATTGGGTTGGGCAAGATGACGGATATGATAGCCGGGATCAACGGCAAGATCATCATGATATCGAGAAAATACAGAGTGAACCTTTGGTTCACCCTCACGCTTGCCGTATTGGTGGTGGTTTTGAATTACATATTCATAAACTTGTTCGGTTTGTTGGGAGCAGCCATTGCTAGCGCATTATCCCTTGCTTTGTTCAACTTGTTAAAAACGGTTTATGTTTACTGGAAATTCAAGCTACACCCCTTTTCCTGGAAAATTCTCAAACTCTTTCTGATCCTTTGCCTTTCCTACTTTATTGGGCTTTTGATCGAAGATCTGGGACATCCTTTGATCAATATCGGGACCCGGTCTTTCCTGATCCTGATCGTTTTTTTTCCCCTTATTTACTTTTTGAAGATCTCAAAAGAGATCAATGATCTTATCCATAAGACCCTGAAAAAGTGGCCCCTTTCCCGTAGATAAGTCCTTGGGTCTCCGAGCATCTATCAGCAATAAGTGCCCTATAAGAAAAGATCCGTATATCGGGATCAAGACAGGAGGGTCTTCAAATACTTCAGCAAAGAGGTTTTCTCGATGTAACTCTTGTTCCCAAGGATCTTGACCGCCATGGACCCCACCGCGTTACCAACGAAACCGATCTCCTCCGGCGTTCTCCCCGTCCTTGCCAGCAAGGAGGTCACTGAGAGAAAAGCGTCTCCCGCCCCGATCGTATCGACGACCTCGGACCTGAGGACATTCGGCGCTCGAACGGTCCGGATCGCCGCGACGGCCCCGGATTCTGACCGGGAGGTCGAAAGGTTAAGGAGCTCTCAAAAGTGAGATAAGATACCAATGGCCGTAGACCCGGAGTTCGAAAAGAACCGCGACGTTGTCGAACAGCACGACGGACACGACGTCTGGGGGCCGGTCGA
>CAYVSK010000095.1:0-8579 GCA_964453635.1 uncultured Weeksellaceae bacterium
CTCCCGATCAGAAAAGCCGCTTTTTCTCCGGGCCGTCCCCTCGTTTTAAGAGGTTCGAACCAAAAGGGGGTTTCTGTCGGACAATCCCGGGATCCCGGATCGTAAAGGGTGAAATATCGTTCCTCGACCACCTTCTTCTTTCCCTTTCCGCTCCGCATCTTAAGCAAATAAGTCCCCTCCTTCCAGCCCCCTTTCCCTTCCAGGGTATAAGCCCAGCCGGGGCCTTGATCCCCCTTTGTTCGGAACGCCTCTTCATGAAGCTTCCGTTCCCGCTCCCAAGTACTTTTTTCGTTCTCCCGTTCATAGGGATCGTAGGGATAGGCCTTATTGAACTCCGTTCGCTCGATCGCATAGCGGTCCGGTCTTTCCCAGTAACGGGAACGCAACGGTCGGATGGGTTCATCCAGGCGGTAAACCTGGAGGCTCCCCTTTGCAGCGACGGGTGCATCGTTCAGGTTGCTGGCCCACAACCGGAAGGTATCCTGTCGGGTCCGGTCCACGGAAGCCGGAAGGTCGGTATCGATCCTGAAGGGCTTCGAAGCAACCGCCACATCCAAGCGATCCTCGTGGGTCTCTCCGTTGATATCCGTGACCGCCACCTCTACAACGAACTTGAAGGGTGGTGCCTTCCGATCCGTCCCCAACCCCTCGCGGGTTGCCACGAAATCGATCGTGAAACGGCCCTCAGAAGTGCTTTCCGTGCTACCATGGGCAACCGTTCTTTCCGGTCGGCTCAGCGAGCGGTAAGACCCCCACAAAGTAAAGCGCGGTTCGCGGCGCACCTCGTAGCGGACCCGGGCATGACCGATCCCCGTGCCCGTGAAGGCTTCCGCCCGACCTTCCACTTTTACCGTATCTCCCCATTCATAGCCTTCTGGTGCCGGGTCGAGTGTCACCTCGAAGTTAGGGCGCTTGTATTCCTCCACTCGGAACCGTTCCTCACCGTTCGGTGTAGCGATCCTCATTCGACCGGTCAACCCCTTGGAAGGGATCGTAAAAGATCCACTGAAGGTTCCGTATTCATTCGTGGTCACGGTTTTTTCGGCGACCTTCTGACCGTTCACATCGTAGAGGGTGACCCGGGTCTGGTGATCCGCACGGACTTTGGCACTTTCCTCTTGTCCGGCGACCACCAGCCCCTTGAAGCGAAGTTCCTGACCGGGGCGGTAGATACTCCGGTCCGTGAACAGAAAGGTTTGGGTGGGCTGTTTCCGCTCATTCCCGGAAAAATAGTTCGATATTCCCCGGGTGGGAAGAAAATGATCATCCCCGTCCCGGTGGAGAGCTACATGAATGTTCCAGGAATCCTCGACCTCTTTCAAGCGGAAACGGCCTTCTTTATCGGTGCTTTTGGAAGCGACTTTTTCGAATTCGGTCTGACCGCCTCGATGACCCCGGGTATAGACTTCCGCCTCCACACCTTCCAGTACTTCGCCGGTCCGGTGATCAACGATCTGGAATTCCTGGAATTTTTCCTCATGATCCTTTCTCTGCACGAAGCCCATGCGTGTCACCCAAAACGGCATGTAGGAAACGGCTTCCCCCTGGGTCCCGAACTCCGGGGAGGAGGCAGTTAAAAGGATATAATGCCCCAACGGCAGATCCGGGATCTTAAAAAACGTCCGCTTCCTAAAATGATCCCCGCTCGGATCGAGTCCAATCGACCACTCCCGGATCGGCTCCTTGCGTTTATAGACCGCGATGCGGTCTTCTGATCCGACACCGTATTGCTGGAAATAATGGTCCCAGGGGACCTGGATCAGGCGCATATGGACCGAATCGATGTTCCGGTGGGTCAGGATCCCCTTGCCCTTGATCTTCGGATAGTGGAGACGCTCGGTCTCCACGTTCAATCGCTTAGACAATATACTGGAACGCAACTTTTTGCATCGTCCCGCCCCGTACGTGCCCCGATATTTCTCGATCACCTGCTCACAGATCTCACGGGCCTCCTTCCTTTTCCAGCGGTAGCGCTCATTCCCCCTTTTCGGGTCGTAACGTCCCCCCTGTTCATGAAAGAGCGCAGCCTGCTGATAAGTGGCATGGGCCAGGATCTCCTCGTGCTCCGACCTTTCTTTTAAGCGTTCAAGCGCGGCAAGGTAGAGACTATCGCGATCCGGGATCACCCCGTGTTCATGCACGAATTTCAATCGTTTCAGGTCTACATGGCCGGCAGCCGGACGGTTCCCTTCTTCTTCATGAAAAGCCAGGAGATCCTGCAGGATCCTGAAAGCATGGAACCGGTTGGACAAGCTATCGGGGGAGCGAAGCTCCATGCCGGTGAATTCATCGACCGGCGAAAAGTAGTGAGGATCATCAAGGGTGAAACGCACAGCCGGTTCGGCGAGCCCGGCCCTTGCACTTTTGAGGATCTCAAAAGCCCGATGAGCAAGGAGGTCGTATAGGGTCGGTCGGAGTTCTTCCGGTGCATCCCCTTCTTTGAGAATGGGTTCGAGCTTTTCGAATGCGCCCTTTAAAAGGTGATCGGGCCTGGAAAGGGAGCGGTCGAAGTGAAAGCGGACCCGGTCCATCAGGTTTTTCAAGTCCCAGGTCCGGATATCATCCGGCCTTACGCCGGTATGGGAACGGTCCTGGATCTTGTGTCGATGGCGCTGATAATAGGACCAATAAGCC
Source organism: uncultured Weeksellaceae bacterium (assembly GCA_964453635.1). Classification (GTDB taxonomy): domain Bacteria; phylum Bacteroidota; class Bacteroidia; order Flavobacteriales_D; family CAYVSK01; genus CAYVSK01. The sequence continues at coordinate 2,635 of CAYVSK010000095.1, forward strand.
TGCCCCGTAATGGAATGGAAAACGGCCCGCAGGGGCTGGGAAGCATTTTCTGAAAGGCTGTCGAGTTCGTTCAGGACCCCCACGGCCGTGCTTTCCCCGATCTTCGAGGAATACTTTAAGCGCTGAAGGAGGGCTTTCGCCCTTTGGCCCTGATCATCAGCTTCTTCGCTTTTTTGACGGATCTTTTCAACGACTTTCAGGGCGGAACGATAGAGGCCTTTATCGGCGAGTGAATCCGCTTTTTCCCAAAGCGCTTCGTAGGCATCTTCTTCGTTGGGAAGCGCTGGTCTGCGGTCATCCGAAAGGATCGCGAAGGACCCCAGGAAAAGGAACAGGAATAGGGATAGCAGGAGGCGCGAATAACCCTGTTCACGACCAGGCGTTCGGAATTTTTTGAAAGACTTCGCCAATAAGCTCGTTTTAAGGAAGCAATACAACGCCGGGACCGACCGCCCCGATCACCTTCCAAATATAGGGAAGGGATCGCAGACGCTCTAAAATTTGTTACCTTGCCTCGCCATGACACCCGACTACCACACATATCGGATCCAACAAAAGGATGAGCCCGTCGAGACACCGGGCCAGGGCTCCACCCCCAAAAGTGTGGTGGTCGTCTTCTACGACTGGTCCGGCCGGGCCATCCGGCAAAGCCGCTACGGCCTCATCACCCCCGAGGATGTTTACGGAAAAATGGAACGGAACACCGCCATCGACCTCTCGGGCTGCTACATAAAGGGGTTTTCCCTGGATACCTACAAAAGGGAACAAGGCATCGCTGAGGACAAGGTCCTCGACCTTCCTTTTTTCAAAGCAAACGGTGCCTTTTTCGACCATGATGAGCACACTTCTTTCGCTTATTGCCGATTCACAGAGGGGCCTGTGGACTTTTCCGGGACTTGCTTTGCTCATGGGACCATCAGTTTTCACGGCGCCAAGTTCGGGGATCACCCAGTGGACCTATCCGAAACCCGTTTCGGGAACGGCATGGTCGATTTTCAATTCACCGAGTTCGGGGATGGCGGGGTCAGTTTCGACAAGGCTGTTTTCAAGGGTGGAGATGTATCCTTTGTGAACGCCAATTTTGGCGATGGCTCCGTTCAATTCCGACAGGTTCATTTCGGGGACGGGAAGACCGATTTTCATTTTGCCCGTTTCGGAGACGGCAATATCTCGTTCGATGATTCAGATTTTGGGGATGGTCCTCTGGATATGCGACGAATGGAAGTCGGGGCTGGCCGGTTTTACATCAGACGGGGACATTTCGGGGACGGCAACCTGGCCCTTTCCGAATCCACTTTCGGTAAAGGCCGGGTCAGCTTCCGTTCCTCCACCTTCGGACGCGGTCATTTGAAAATGGATCAGGTGGACTTCGGAGAAGGGGAAGTGGTCTTCGATAACTGCGAGTTTCACTACGGCAGCCTCAGTTTCCGTGCATCCGTCCTTGAAACATTGAATTTCCGGGAAAGCCGGATCAACGACCACGTAGACCTTCGCCTTCGCAAAGCTCACTATATAGACTTTTCCAAAACCCTTCTGAGCAATATCCTGGACCTGATCCCGGACACGGAAAATCCGGTCGAGATCGGTACGCTCAAGATCCTTCGGATGCGCAACCTCGGACAGATCCTCATAGAATGGGAAAGGAACGGGGTCGCGGACCTGATCGCTTCCCAGACCGATACGGACGACCATGAAAAATCGGATCAGTTGCGGGTCCTGAAAGAAAGTTTCAGTGGACGGGGGGAATACGATTCCGAGGACAGGGCTTATGTGCTGCTCAAACGGTACGAGCAAAAAGGTATGGACGCGGAAGCCATCGCCCGCTCACCCTGGAACCGTATTTGGGTATGGCCTTTATCGGGTTTCAAATGGTTGGTGTTCGATACGATAGGGGCCTATGCCACTTCCCCGCTCAGGGTCCTGATCAGCCTCATCGTGGTATACGTGATCTTCGGGTTTTGTTTCGCCTTTCTTCCTCATTTCATCGACGGAGCCCTCGTGATCAGCCAGGGTCCAGCCGATAAACTCACTGCCCTGGAAAAGGGGTTTTACCACAGTGCTGCGGCCTGCCTCCCGATCAGTTACGGGGATTACTACCCGGTTGGCCAATTCCGTTGGATCACGGGCGTTGAAAGTTTTATCGGGGTATTCCTGCGGGCCTATTTCATCGTCGCTTTCGTACGCAAGATCCTTCGGTAAGAAGATCCCGGCCGGAGACCATGAACCTCATCACTTCCGTGAACATTACCCGGGGGCGATCCTGTTCCTTCCTCCCACCCCTCATTCGAAGATCAAAACCCATTTGGATCGCTTTAAGGTTCATTCAGTACGGACCATTGAACCCCGAAAAATTGACCGGTTCAAGGGTGGCTAGTGGGAACGCGGCCAATTCGGGGTCACTTTTTCAGCAAGCGGTTGGTGATCCCGGCGGTCTTTCTATTCTTCGTGGAGTTCTGCACGGTGGGGATAGAGCGCATCCCGAACCTCGATCATACGCCCTTCTTCCACCGCGATCCAGGCGATCCAATGTTGCTCGCCCCGTTCTTCGCAACCCGCTTCAAATTCAAGCTCGCGCGCATTTCCGAACTGCACCAAGTGCTTTTCATGGTGTTTGGCCTTGGATCGGGCATCTTCCCCATGAAAGTCCCATATCATCCGGATCATTCTTTGTTGGGTCATAGCAAAAACCAGAGGGGCTTCCTTTATCGTTCGTTCGGCACGAATTTCCCTTTTATCGATCATCCCCGTGCAAGCCAAGCAAGCGAAGGATCAGTAAAAGCTGCCCTGTATGATAGGCCTGGTGTTCGATCACCAGTTCAGCCTGCCTGAGCAGGTCATGGTCCGTGCCATTGGGGAAGCGCTTAAAAAGGTCCTGATCCGGGTCCATAATAAGCTCGATAAAGCGGTCCCGGTCCCGGAAATAAGACTGAAGCAGATCCTCCCATTCCGACTCATTATCCGGTACCGTTCTTTCCGGCCAGTATCCATCGGGCCAGGGCGGCGAATCGAAAAAGGGGTCCAGGGCGTACTGGAGAAGATCGTGTTGTGCCATATAGGTGTGCCAAAAAACCTGGTAAAAGGAATAGGAAAGCCCCGATGGTATAGCTCCGGTCTGGTGGAAGGGCATTTTTTCCAGGATCCGCTCGATCGTCATAAAAGCCTCCCCCCCTTTAATGTGGGAAGCAAGACGCTGTTTAAGGGCATTTTGGTCAGTCACGGCCATAAAAGCAGGAATATCGATATTCAATATCCGATCTCACTGGAGCCGGTCAAGCATCACCGCCACCTTTCGCAAACCTTCCCCATTCCCGCGGATGTACAGGATCCGGACGACTCCAGGGCCAGCCACCGAAACCAGTTTCCTGATAGTCCATCACGGCTTGCCGCAATTCAGCCGGGTAATTCATCACAAAGGGGCCTTGTTGAGCAACAGGTTCATCAATGGGTCGCCCCTGGAGCATGAGCAGTTCACTTTTTTCCCCGCCATTCTTAATGGATACGGTCTTATCCGCTTCGAGGTCGATCATGTGTTCATTGGCAACGGACTGGCCCCCGATCTCAATGGGACCGCCCTTATGAAGGTAAAGGGCCCTTGTAGAGCCCGGATCGCCAGCCGGTAGTTTCCAATGCGCATAAGCCTCGAGCTCGATGGTCCAGATAGCCACATCGTTCCGGGGATCCGCCGCCCAGGAATCGGGATTGGGAGACGGGCTCTCATGACCATCCAAATCGCCCGCTATCAGGCGAATATGCACCCTTTTCCCCGACTCATCGGTCCGCGTCACAATGGGGACCTCTTCCTGCCAGAGCATCGAATAATAGGGCTCCACCATCTTTTTTTCCCGAGGCAGGTTTAACCAAACCTGAAAGATCTCAAGGGTATTCTCCTGCTCGCGATCGATCAGCGGGAACATTTCAGAATGCTGTACCCCCCGCCCGGCGGTCATCCATTGGACATCGCCCGTGCCAAAACGACCGGAGGCTCCGAGGGAATCAGCATGGTCGACGACACCTTGCCTGGCGAGGGTCACTGTCTCAAATCCACGATGGGGATGGGCAGGAAAGCCGGGAACCCGCTCCCCATGATACATCCGGAAAGCATCCTTTACCGTGAAATCGTTCCCAAGGGGTCTGCCCTTGAGGTAGGCCTCCGGTGGCCCCATATCCTCATTGCCAGGCGGATAACGATCCAGGTGATGGGCACAGAACAAAAAAGGGTCCTGGGTCTCCCAGGGAAAACCGAGGGGTTTGACCGCCTTTATAACCGAAGGTCCAGACATCTGAAGAGGGGTTTTTGGATCGATCTCATTGACCAACGTAAACCGTCTTTCGGTTCACGAACTCCCGGATCCCTTCCCGGGATAGTTCCCGGCCATAGCCGGAGGCTTTGGTCCCTCCAAAGGGCAGGCGGGGATCCGATTTGACCACGGAATTCAGGAAAAAAGCCCCGTCCTCCACCCGATCGATATAATGGCGTCCCTTTTCGAGGTCCCCCGTAAACAAGGATACCCCCAATCCGTAACGGGTCCGGCCTGCCAGGTCGAAAGCTTCTTCCTCATCGCGGGCCTTGATCACCGGGGCGACCGGTCCAAAGGTCTCTTCGTCGAAGACGGCCATACCCGGTTCAACATCCGTCATTACCGTGGGTTCGTGAAAGGTCCCCTGCTGCTTTCCCCCGGAAAGGATGCGGGCTCCGGCTTTTTCGGAACGCCGGACCTGATCCTGTAACTGATCGGCGAGATCCCGCCTGGCAAGGGGGCCGATATCCGTCCCCGCTTCCATGGGATCGCCCATCTTCACCTTTTTCATCCCCTCATTGAAGGCTGAGAGGAAATCGTCATAGACCTTTTCGTGGACGATGAAACGCTTGGCCGCTATACAGCTCTGGCCGCTGTTCTGTAGCCGTCCTTTCAAACCCGTTTGAACAGCTTTGTCCAGGTCCGCATCCGGAAAAACAATGAAGGGATTGCTGCCACCGAGCTCGAGGACCGTCTTTTTGATCTGTTTTCCAGCAATGGAGGCCATTGAAGAGCCAGCCCGCTCACTTCCCGTAAGGGTAGCCGCCCGCACCCGGTCATCCGCAAGAAGGCCGGACACACGGTCATGATGGATGCGAAGGGATTCAAAAGTTCCTTCAGGGAATCCGGCCTCTTGAAAGAGCTCAAGGATCCTTTCGGCACAACCAAAAACATTCGGTGCATGTTTTAGAATAGCCGTATTTCCCGCCATTAATGCCGGCACTGCAAAACGAAACACCTGCCAGAACGGGAAATTCCAGGGCATGATCGCAAGAACGGGCCCCAAGGGATCATGGCTAACAAAGGTCTCCCCGTATCCCGTGTCGATCAATTCATCAGCAAGAAAGTCGTCCGCATTCTCTGCATAGAAATCACATACCCAAGCACACTTTTCGATCTCAGCTCGGGCTTCAGGAAGGGGTTTTCCCATTTCCCTGCTGATCATCTCCGCATGGCCGTCCTGATCCTCCATTAAACGGTCTCCCACAGCCTTCATCAAAGTTCCCCGTTCATCGATGGGGACCTTTTTCCAGTCGAAAAAGGCCTTCCAGGACGATTCTAACGCTTGAAGCACATCTTCTTCCGAATGTTCTTCGTAGGTCTGAAGGAGTTCATCACGATAGGGATCGACACTTTGAAATTCCATATAAGTTTGCTTTTCATTCACTCGAAAAAATACACTTTGGTCGTCGGTCACAGTGTCCAATAAGATTGGAAAAATTAAGGGATCTTCAGGATAAATCCATGATCTCACTCCGGATTATAAGTAAAAAAAGCGCAAAGCCGGCTAGCATCCTGACTTTGCGCTTAAGTATAAACTAAAAATAATAGCTATGGAACAACATAGCCCTGCTAAGATATCACTTTTCTCCCAATTAACAAGTATCCTTCCAAGGAATCCCTTTTATCAGCTCACCAGGGATCATC
>CAYVSK010000096.1:0-4065 GCA_964453635.1 uncultured Weeksellaceae bacterium
CTTGCCTGTACAGGCCTCATCGCTTGCTCCGGTCCCGGTGATACAGAAAAGAAGGGAAGCAGTTCCGGAGAAAAAGAGAAAAGCGTGGAGAAAAAGGACCAAAAAGAGAACAAAGCCCCGGACAAATCAAAATTCCCCAGTGCTCTGGAACGGGGTAAGATCTACAAAAAGAACGGGACCACTTACCTCTACGGAGGACCGGACAGCGCTCAACATTTCCGCGCCCCGGATCTCGCCTTAAAGAAGGAGAATCTTCATTTCGGTATCGGGCGTGAGCATTTTCCAGCCCTGATCGACCCAAGTTTCATTTCGGTTGATGAAATGGAAGCGCATGCAGGGGATACGACCGAGTTCCTCGTCGCCGAAATGGGGGACGATGTGAAGGCTTATTCCCTTAGGGACCTGACACGCCATGAGGTCGTAAACGACACACTGGACGGCAAACCGGTCATGGCAGCCTACTGCCACCTGGCCGATCTGGGAGCGGTATATGACCGGAACATGTACGGGAAAACCTTCACTTTTGGGCTTAGTGGATACACCTACTACGAAAAGGATGTTTGGGACGGCCTGGATGGATTCGTGTTGTGGGACCGGGAGACCGAGAGCCTATGGTGGCCCCTAACCGGAAAGGCGGTTTCAGGAAAGATGAAAGGCGCAGAGCTCAAAGAGCTAAATGATCAATACTGGGAGCGGATGGACTGGCCGACCCTCAAGGAGGAACACCCGGATGCCATGGTCTTGAAGCCGGGCCAGGAGATGGACCCCCCGGAAAGCTGGCCATCCTACGAGGACCCATTGAGCAATAAGGACAAAAAAGGATAGGCCCCACGATATCAAACCCGCTTGAACTTTGAACGAACGGGGACTCAAAAAGCGGCTTCGCTCAGGGAGCTGAGCAATTCCCGAAAATAAGCGGGCGCCTGAAGCAAGCGAGAACCGTACCAGGAGAACATTTCCCCATCAACCACCCGCACTTCAGCACCGGGTAGGATCGAACGGAATTCGGGACCATGTTTCTTCTCCCGGAAAGGAAAAGGCTCGGATGAAAGAAGGAGCAGGTCGGGAGCAGCCCACTCGATGTCCCCGAGCGAGACTTGGGGATAACGCCCGGAATAGTCGGGCGCCTCTTCCCTTGTGCGGATATCAGGAAACTCCTCACGCGAAAAAGCGTTCACCCAACCACATCGCCGAAGCATGCGATCGATAAAAGTATCCGACCCCACCACCATGTACGGGTCCTTCCATATAAAATAAGCCACCCTCTTGGGCGGTCCTTTCCTTTCCCCTACCACACGATCGAGCTCCCGAAAATCTTCATCGATCCGCTGCGCGATCCCTTCCGCCTCTTCCATTTTGCCCGTCAGACTCCCAACACTACGGATCATGGACAGGGCATCCGGGATCGTGCGCACATCCGAGAGCCATACCGGATACTGCCTTTCGAGTTCCTCGATCTGTTCCTTGTTGTTCTCCTCCATGTTCCCGAGGATAAGGTCGGGGTCGAGACCTTGGATCTTGCTGGCATTGAGTTTTTTCGTTCCACCGACCTTCTCCTTTTTCAAGGTCTCCTGGCGGGGATGGACACAAAAACGCGTAACCCCGGCCACCTGATCCCATGCCCCGAGGTCGTACAGGAGCTCGGTCTGGGAAGGCACCACTGAGACAATGCGCCGACAGGGGACCGAAATTTCCATCTCTCGCCCCAATTGGTCTTTTATGGCCTTTCTTTCAGGTCCCATATCCAAGGGGAAAGCTTCAATCTCCCCGTCAATAAGTTATTTCTTTCTGAGCCCCCCGAATAAAGGATCTCAATCCCCCAAGATCCAATGCCCAAAACCTGATCTATTTCCGATCAGATGGCCCCAATGATGTCCTGCCGGGTGATCATATAGTGGTCACCACTCTTGCTCTTCATGAGAACGGCGGTGTTCTTGCGGTCGATCTGGTCAGCGACCTCTTCAAGGGGCGTATCCTCGTCGACTTCAGGAAAAGGTGACTCCACGACCTCCTCCACTTTCTTTTGTTTGAGGGAAGGATCCTCGACCAACTGATGGAAAAGGAACTGATCCGTTAAAGCACCAACGATCTCGCCATTGTTCCTGACCGGGATCTGAGAAATGCCCTTTTTGGTCATGTGGTCCAGGGCCGTGGTTATGGGGTCCTCTACATCGACCGTGATCAATTCCTTTTTGCCCTGTTTTTCCACGAGCGACCTGGCCGGTATCCTTTCTTCCTGGAGGAAGCCCCGGTCGCGCATCCAATCGTCGTTAAAGATCTTGCCCACATAGCGGCTACCACTATCGTGGAAAAGCACCACGACCACATCCCCTTCCTTGAACTCATCTTTTAATTGAAGCAATGCTTGGGCTGCAGAACCAGCAGAATAGCCAAAGAAAAGACCTTCCTCGCGGGCCAAGCGTCTGGCCATGATCGCCCCGTCCCGGTCCGTCACTTTCTCGAAGTGATCGATCACATCGAAGTTCACGTTCTCAGGGATCAGGTCTTCCCCGATCCCTTCTGTGATGTAGGGATAGACTTCGTTCTCATCGAAGGTCCCGGTCTGATGATACTTTTTCAGGGCGGATCCATAAGCGTCCACCCCCCATATTTTCACATTGGGGTCCTGTTCCTTCAAGTACTGACCTACGCCGGATATGGTCCCACCAGTCCCCACTCCCACGAGAAAATGGGTCACCTTGCCGTCGGTCTGGTCCCAGATCTCGGGGCCGGTCGTCCGGTAGTGGGCCCTGGTATTGGAACGGTTATCGTACTGATTGATATAAATGGAATTGGGGGTCTCATCCGCGATCTTTTTGGCAACCGAATAATAGGATCGGGGATCATCGGGTGCAACGGCAGCGGGGCAAACGATAACCTCAGCCCCCATGGCCCGAAGGATGTCCATTTTTTCTTTTGACTGCTTGTCACTAAGGGTACAGACGAGCTTGTAACCCTTGACGATACAGGTCAGGGCCAGTCCCATGCCGGTATTTCCTGAGGTTCCTTCAACGACCGTTCCCCCGGGTTTTATCTTGCCTTCCTTCTCTGCGTCCTCGATCATCTGAACCGCGATCCGGTCTTTAACAGAATTTCCCGGATTGGCCGTTTCGACCTTCGCAAAGACATCCGCCTTGATGTCCTCAACAATGTTGTTCATCCGGACAAGCGGGGTGTTCCCGATGGTCTCCAGGATATTGTTATAATACTCCATTGACGTTCGTTTTGAAGCAGTACAAAATTAACTACTCAAGGTCCACGAGAAACCGCATTGTGTCCACGCCATCAGCGTGATCCCACAATTCAGGCTGTTGGGTCGTACCAAAAGGCAGATCCGTCCTGGACACGACGCATTGGATCTCAGCAGAACGCTCCTCGATCACCCGATCGATATCCGCTTTGCTTTGGTAATGCTCGTAGAATAAAGTGGCCAGTGGAGAAGCAATGGCCTCATCCGCCTTCAGGAGAAAAAAGCCTTCATCCATGAAAGCCGTATCGCTCATGATGTAACAAGCCTTGTTGTGGTCGTAGTTGTTCGCGTATTTGTCGTGCTCCATAACCCCCTTAAAAGGGGCGAAATGGGTAGCCAAATGAGCCGGGTCGAAAGTTTCCGGAAGGTAAACCTTGGATACATTCCTGCATCCCATCCCGAAATGGCAGAAAACATCGTGCCCGAGGGCTTTGAGCTCCTCATCGCTTTCCTCCCCTGTAAGGACCGCCACACCATTCCGGTTTTTCCGGAAAATATGGGGATATCGGCCAAGGTAGTACGCAAAGTAGCGGGACGTGTTGTTGCTACCGGTCGCGATCACCGCATCGAAACCTTGGATCTTCCCTGGCGTCAATTTTATGCGGTCCCGGAACGTCGGTTCCTTCTTTACCAGTAACTCTGCAAGTTCGGACAGAAGCCAGGTATCCTTCGAGGAAAGCTTCCCCTGAAAACGATGTCCGCTCAACAGGACCGTGAACATATCGTGCGCACCGGCAAGCGGGATGTTCCCCGGCATAACAACGGCCACTTCCCGTCCCGTGGAGCGGTCGACCTGTTCAATGGCCTCCCGATAT